>NZ_JASJWR010000001.1:0-301194 GCF_035019065.1 Actimicrobium sp. CCI2.3
CCCTATAACCTTGATGGGTTAGAGACGACGAGTATGGCGTATGCGTTTGTTGAGCATCACGCCCGCTAACTGCACACTGAGATGATTTCAAGGTGTGTGTTGTACCTCTTTACTTCTTCCGAATTGCGTCCCCTGAGGGAGCCAGAGTAACGGCTCTCACAGAGGATTCTACAAGTTAAGCCTGATGACCATAGCGCGTCGGTACCACCCCTTCCCATCCCGAACAGGACCGTGAAACGACGTTGCGCCGATGATAGTGCGTCAACACGTGTGAAAGTAGGTCATCGTCAGGCTAAGTTACAAGCAGCAAACAAGAGGGCCCTTCGAAAGAAGGGCCTTTTTGCGTTGGGGATCACGGTTAGGTTTTACTTCCCTGGCGAGATATAATCCGGACCGGAAATGACGTGAAGCGGTCGCCAAAAGTGATTCGACATTCGTGATCTGGCATTTCCGAAAATTTGGCTATCCGGCTGACGGCGTGAACCATCAGAGCTTCTCTTTTTTCCCGATTTTGATTGTCTTCACCTATGACGCGAGTTTTGCCGCGCACTAATTTTCACAGTTCCAACCTCATCCGTTGCCTTGCCGATCTCAGGATTGTGGATTCGGTCGAGTCGGAAAGCCTGTTTGCAGAAAAGTTAGGTCTGTGGATACATTTTGCCGATGCCATTACCTTGTCTGCCGTACATAACGAGAACACAACACCGTTGTTGACGATCTCGTCGCAATTGCAAGTAACGTTGTCTGCTGCGGTCGAGGGGGAATTCAATCGGTTACAAACAGAATTGACCAACTCGATCATGTCGAGCTGCTCACCGAAGACAAAAAAATCCCCAATCCAGTTGCCGATTCCAGTGCTTGAGTTGCCACTGGACCTCGCCGCTGCTTACGCGCCGTATCGCTGGTTTTATGATGCCCACCAGCGCGACATGGAACTGCATATTGTGCCGTTGCGACTCCATGTTCGTAAGGTGCTGGAAAAAGTCTCGCCAACACTCAAAAAACTTGCAGACCTGGACGCTGCACTGGAAGGGATATTGCGTGAACGCGAGAGCAAACTGCTCGCGAAAATACCTGTTCTGTTAAAAAAACATTTTGAGACGCTGTTCAAGACGACCCAACAACGCCATCTTTCTATCGGGCAGCCGGACAACCCCGCACAATGGGTGCAGCCGAATGGCTGGCTCGGCCAATTTTATAGCGACATGCAAACATTGCTGCTCTCTGAATTGGAGCTGCGCCTGCAACCTGTCATGGGGCTCATCGAAGCACTAGGCCACAACAACCACAATGAATAGACATCTCTTTACCGTCGCTTTTTTCCTGGGTGCACTTGGTATTGTCTGGATCGGCACCGGATTTATCCGTGACAATGTGCTCGCTCTGACGATGACACTCCTCATTGGTCTCGTCTACGCCTACGGCACGCTGGAACTACGCCAGTTTCGTCAAGCAACATGCACATTGACCACAGCACTTGCCGCGATTCCCGATAAGTTGCCAGTGCTCGGTGAGTGGCTCGCGCGCATTGATGCCACGTTGCAGAATGCGGTGCGCTTGCGCATTGAAGGTGATCGCGTCAGTTTGCCCGGGCCGGCACTTACGCCCTATCTGGTGGGCTTGCTGGTGATGCTGGGAATGCTGGGTACCTTCATGGGTATGGTGGTGACGCTCAACGGCGCGGTGTTTGCGCTCGAAAAAACGACGGATCTCCAAGCCATGCGCTCGGCGCTGTCAATGCCGGTCAAAGGTTTAGGGCTCGCGTTTGGCACCTCGGTGGCCGGGGTGGCGGCGTCGGCCATGCTGGGATTCATGTCGGCGCTCTGCCGGCGCGACCGATTGCAGGCGGCCCAGATCCTGGACAGCAGGATTGCGACGACGCTGCGTCAATTCTCACTCGCTTACCAGCGAGAGGAAACACTCAAGGCATTGCAGCTGCAGTCTCAGGTTTTGCCTGCCGTGGTCGATCAATTACAGTCGATGATGACGCGGATGGAAACGACCAGCCAGCAACTCGGTCAGCAATTAAGCCAGCACCTTCTCGGTAATCAGGAGCGCTTTCACGACGACATCAAAGGTGTCTACACCGATCTCGCCCATGCGGTCGACAAGTCCCTGCGCGAGAGTTTGCATACAAGCGCACAGGTAGCCGGCGAGAGCATCAAGTCCATAGTTGAAGCAGCAATGAGCGGCATTGCACGCGAAGCTACGTTAATGCACGAGCGCGTGGCCGATGCCGTGCAATTGCAACTAAGCGGTCTCTCCGAAAGGTTTGATACCGCCACCACTAGCGTGACCGACACATGGACTGCAGCACTTAATAATCATGAACTGGCCAGCGGGCGGATTGCTTCTGGTCTGGAGCATTCGCTGAGTGCATTCAACAGCACATTTGATCAGCGGTCCAATGCCCTCGTCGCGACCGTCAGCGATACCCATGCGCGCATGCAGTCGGATCAGTCGGCCAAGGATGAAGAGCAACAACAGGTGTGGAGGCAGTCACTGGAAGCCATGACGGCGTCATTCAGCAGCCAATTGCAGCAAACGACGACACACACACTGACGCAGCAACAGCAACTCTGCGACACCTGGACGCGCACTGCACAAACCATTACCAATCAGGCGCAAATCAGCGCCAGCACGTCGATGGATGAAGCAACCCGTCTGATGACCGGTGCCGAAGAGTTGATGCGTTCCCGTATCAATGCTGAAGCCCGCTGGCTCGAGCAGCAGCGTGCGACAACGGATCAGCTAGCCACTCTGCTGCGCACTGAACTCGGCGCACTCAGGGATGAGGAAGCGCTGCGCGCCAATGCCGCCGTTGATCGTCTGGGCGAACTGCAAGCTGCGTTGACGCAGCATTTGTCCACGCTGGGCACGGCCCTTGAAGAGCCGATCACCCGTCTCATTCACACCGCTTCGGAAGCGCCGCGCGCAGCGGCAGAGGTGATCGGTCAGTTGCGCAAGGAAATCTCGAACAGCGTCGCGCGCGATAACGCGTTACTTGAAGAGCGCAGTCGCATCATGGAAACACTCAATGGATTGCTCGACGCAATCAATCATGCCTCGGTCGAACAGCAATTGGTTATTGATAAGTTGGTCTCGTCTTCTGCCGTCACACTGGAAGTTGCCGGCAACGTGTTTTCAGATAATGTGGCGACCGAAACGGCCAAGCTTGCCGAGATCGCGGCACAGGTGACCAGCAGTGCCGTTGATGTGTCGAGTCTGAGCGAGGCGTTCAGTTTTGCGGTGCAATCGTTTAGTGAAGGCAATGAAAAACTGATCGCCAGTCTGCATCGCATCGAAGGCGCGATGGATAAATCGATGCTGAGAAGTGATGAACAACTGGCCTACTATGTCGCCCAGGCGCGTGACATCATCGACCTGAGCATGACATCGCAAAAAGAAATATTTGAAGAATTGCGCCAGCTTCCTGAACGCCAAGCCACGCCTGGCGAGGGAGCGGGCAATGGATGACAGTGATGGCGGCGTAGAACACACCGCGCCAGTCTGGGCAGTTTTTGGTGATCTGATGTCGGGCTTGCTGGGTGCGTTTGTGCTGATACTGGTCGGCGTGATGGGCGTGCAAATGGAATTGACCACCCATCTGCAGGAAGAGATCAGCAAGCGCCAGATCGAAGAGCAGCGCCGCATGACGCTGGAAAAAGCGCTGGCGGTGCCGCTGGCCAGCGGACGCATTACCCTGAACAACGGTCGCATCGGCATTAGCGGCCAGGTCTTGTTCGGGCTGAATTCGGACCAGTTGCAGCCTGAAGGCCGGCAAGTCCTGGTCAGTCTGGTGAAGCCGTTGCAAGCGTACCTGACAACGCGTGACGAACTGCTGATGGTGAGCGGGTTCACCGATGACATCTCGATACGGGGCGGTCGTTTTGCGGATAATTGGGAGCTGTCAGCCCAACGCGCCCTGACGGTCACCCGCGCCCTGATCGACGCAGGTATGCCTTCATCGATGGTCTTCGCTGCAGCATTTGGTGCCGAGCAACCGGTCACTGCCAATACTGACGATGTGACGCGTGCGCAAAATCGACGGGTAGAAATGGCACCCGTACCTCGAGCACCCAAAGCCGGCAAATCGCCTGATGGATGAGCCGGTTCATGATGCCGTAGCCAGTCCGGACAAGCGTATCGCCGCATTGCGTGCTGCTGGTGCGAACCGGTTTGATCCTTTCGGGCAGCACTATCTGGAAGCATTGGCAAGACGCGCCGCAACACATCAAGGCCGTGCCAAATGTCTGCTAGATGAAAAGCTGGAGCAGGGCCTGGCGACGTTCGCCGCGCGCTTTGAGCGCGCACAATCCGAGGCCAGCAACACCCTCGCCGAAACAGTCGTGGCGCATCCGCACGCGGCAGACCAGTTGCAGCGCTTTTTTGTCGCCAGTGATTTCAATGGCTTGAAGCGGTGCATTGATCATGTAAAAGAAAGCGAGCAGCCGAGTCCTCTGGCGGGTCTCTTGCGCCGGTTGGAACCGCGTGGCCCCGAAACGGTAGTGGCCGGTGCGAGAGCACCTGCCGGCTTGCACACCGGGCTGAAAACCTTGCGCAGTGCCAAAAATGTCTGGTCAACACTGAGTACCAGCAGGCAAGTAAGCCGTGCACTTGAACACGCACCGAAAAATGCTGGTCCGATCAATTCGCACATGCTGGTATTGCGCTCGTTAGCGCTGATGCGCGATGTCTCGCCGGATTATCTCAACCGGTTCATGTCCTATGCGGACACCCTGTTGTCTCTGGACCAGCAAGGCGAAAAGGAAAAGCTGGCCAACCCGAAAAAATCGTCACCGGCCAAGACGGCTAAAAAATAATGGCAACGACTTGTCAGCGCAGCGATGTCATCGACGTCCATGAGCTGGCCAGCTACGCTGAACTTATTCGCTGAATTCATTCGCTGTATTGATCGCGTTGATGTGTCGTTTCCGGCAGTCACCAGTCTAAGGAACTTGGCTTACGACGCTTGCGTAGGCAAGATCGACGGAGAAAAATCTGAGCTCCACACTGAAGCGCCAAATAAATGTCAATGTCGACGGTGTGGTGCGAATTAGATAATGGTGGCGAAACGGGCGTCAAACATGCATGATTTGGGCGCACCTGAGATGGGGGACCAAACTTGCAACTTGAACATAAATCCTTGAAGATGTAGCGGGCCATGTGCGAACAAATTGATCGACGCTAGTCTGACAAATTTCTGTGCATGCAGGTAAAGCCACTATCCGCATGAGATCCCGAGATTCCACTATCAGTCAATGCTTCCCTTCCTATGCATAGATCAACAATGTGACCTATCGGCTTTCAGTCGTCCTGGCAGTAGTCTCGGTGCAAGTTAGCTTTTCGCAAATTATTAACTGTAGGCACGTTTTTTTTTGGCATATGATTAAGATAAATCTTGGTCATAGCTGGTGGCTGTGGAGGCCCTTTGTGAGGAAATTCGAAACGATGATGTGCATAAATCTCAATCCGGCAATGTATCGGATTGGACTCGCAGTAATGATCTTGTGTGCCGGTTCGGCCCACGCCGTTGGGCTGGGATCGATTCAAGTGCAATCCGGACTGGGTCAATCACTCAGGTTAGCTGTCCTGTTGATCGGTGCGGACAGCGCGAATCTGCTGGCTTCCTGCATCAAATTTCGCCTCGAATCCCTGGAAGGTGTCTTCATTGCTGAGCCATTGGTGTCCATCGTTCAGTCGGCACAGGGGCAATCTTTCATTCAGATAACGACTCGTCGGCCAGTCTATGAGCCTGCGATGTCGGTGTCGGTTGATTTGACCTGCGATTCACGGGTACACCGTGAATTCCAGATTTTGCTCGATCCGGTGAGTAACTTAACCGATACGCTTGCAACGCTGCCAAGCGGTAATGCTGGTGGCGGTGCGGGTAACAAGTCTCTTGCTACGGACGATAATCGGTTGGTCATTCCGCGAGTTGAACGTGCGCGCACGGAAGCAGTCGCGACAGTCGAGCGCAACAAGCGAAGTGCGAGTGCCGTTGGTGGTACCGCGCTTGTCTCGCGCAATCCGGCACCTTTGACACCGGCTAATCTCAGCGGCACCTCTCGAAACATACTGAAACTTTCATCGCAAGATCTGCCTGGCGAGAAGTTTGGCGGTTCCGGGCAGCTCAAGCTAAGCAGGCAGATGATTGAATCGACTTCATCTGGCATTTTGCCGCCGTCCGAGGAGCTTTCCGCAGCCCAGCGACGCTATGCGATGTTGTTGCGCGGTGAAGATCCAGTGCGCCTGGCCGAGCAGCAAAACCTCCTGCAGCAAAAGCAGATCACGGGACTGCAGCGTCAATCCGAGGCCAGTAAAGTGCAACATGCCGCCGACATGGTTGTTCTCAATGAGTTACAGCAGAATTCCTTGTCGCCCGGATGGTTTGCAGGTCTTGGTCTGTTGTTATTGGCAAGTCTCGGTACGGTGGGATGGCTGGGATGGCGACTACGGAATTTGCGGAAAGAGCAGCCAGAAACTGCATGGGATTTGAGTGTGTTGCGTACGCAATCCGACGCTGAATCAAGCGCGGGCGAGGTTGCTGCCAAAGCGGATCAGACAGGAACAACGACGTCCAGCCTATTTGGTGCCGGGAAGAAAGCCACACTTGACACGAATGCGGTGCCTCCGTTCTTGCAAGACAACAGTTTGTCGCCCAGCGGGCAAAGTGCGAATGCGGTACCAGCGGTTGTCGAGACTGCCGATTCAGTTGCCAATGTGGCCAATGTAGCTAAAGCGGCGTTGGTAACGCATGACGCGCTGCAATTTTATCCGGCCAGGCTTGAGCACGTGAAGGTAGAAGAGATTTCTGATGTGATGCAGGAGGCTGAATTCTGGTTGTCTCTGAACGATCCTGCCCGGGCAATCGAAATACTGGAACCGTATGGCGAATTAGATTTGCCTGAGTCACCGATGCCATGGCTATTTTTGCTGGACCTGTATCGCGAAAATGACAACCAGCCTAGCTATGAAGCGCTGCGTGAGCGAACGATACTTGTCTTCAACGCCTGCATTCCTGAATGGTCTGAAATTCCTGGCAATGCCTCGACGATGAGCCTGGAAGATTTTCCGCATGTCATCGACCGCATTTGCGAATTATGGGAAACCGATCGCATCGTGGCTTATCTTGAAACCCTCGTGCTGGACAATCGCGATGGAGTCCGGCGCGGGTTCGATATTGAGGTGTATCAGGAAGTGATGTTGTTGATGGCAATCGCCAAGGAATTCGCCCCTGTTGCGCCAATAATCGCAACGAACGATTCGCTCGGGTTCATGCCGTAACAGGCATTGCCTGATGTCAGGCATCCTGCTTCAGGATCGCCGCCAGCAAGCCGGGAAACCGGCTTTCAATGTCGACGCGGCGCAACCGGTTCATGTGGTTGGTGCCATTGTTTTCTGTCATGACCAATCCGGCTTCGCGCAAGACCTTGAAATGATGCGAGACCGTGGACTTCGGTCGTCCGCCATCAAGTTCACCGCAGGTCGCTACGTCCACGCGGGCCAGGTGCCGGACGATGTCGAGGCGGATCGAGTCGCTCAATGCATACAGCACGCGTTCGAGGGCAAGGTCGTGGGGGGCAGGGTGTTTAAGTGGGCGCATGGGCGGAAGGATACACCTTGCTGTACACTCCTTCCATTGTTCGACTATTTACGAAATACCGAACTGCCACTCGACCATCTAACCAAAGGAACTCATGTCTGCCTTATTCCAACCGTTCGCACTTAAAAATTCCACGTTGCGCAACCGTATTGCCGTGCCGCCAATGTGTCAGTACATGGCTGTCGATGGCCTCGTCAATGACTGGCATCTGGCGCACTACACCAGCATGGCGCGTGGCGGTGCTGCACTGGTCATTGTCGAGGCCACCGGCGTCGCACCGGAAGGACGGATCACTCCCGGCTGCACCGGCATCTGGAACGATGACCTGGCGCAGGCGTTCGTGCCCATCGTGCAAGGGATCAAGTCGGCCGGTGCGGTGCCCGGTATTCAGATCGGTCACGCTGGCCGCAAAGCCAGCTCGAATCGTCCCTGGGAGGGTGATGACCATATTGCCGAGGATGATGCGCGTGGCTGGCAAACCATTGCGCCTTCCGCGATTGCCTTTGGCGCCAATCTGCCAAAGCAGCCACGCGAGATGACGCTCGATGATATTGCCCGCGTGCGTCAGGAGTTTGTTGATGCCGCAGTGCGTGCGCGGGAAGTTGGTTTTGAATGGCTGGAGCTGCATTTTGCGCACGGCTATCTGGCGCAGAGTTTCTTTTCTGCGCATTCAAACCAGCGTGACGATATCTATGGTGGCAGCGTCGAAAACCGCAGCCGTTTTCTTCTCGAGACCTTGAAAGCCGTTCGCGAAGTGTGGCCGGAAAACCTGCCGCTGACAGTGCGTTTCGGCGTGATCGAGTACGACGGTCGCGACGAGCAAACCTTGCTGGAGTCAATTGGCCTGGTCAAACAGTTCAAGGCAGCTGGCATGGACATGATTAGCGTCAGCATGGGCTTTTCAACTCCCACGGCATCCATCCCGTGGGGACCCGCATTTATGGGCCCAGTTAGTGAGCGCGTGCGTCGGGAAGTCGGCGTACCGGTGTCCTCGGCCTGGGGCTTCGGCGTACCAGCGCTGGCCGAGCAAGCAGTCAAGTCGGAGCAGCTTGATCTGGTCATGGTGGGCAAGGCGCATCTGGCCAATCCGCACTGGGCATATTTCGCTGCCAAGGAGTTGGGCGTGGAACGACCATCGTGGACTTTACCGGCATCGTATGCACACTGGCTCGAACGGTACTAATTTGCCATGTAAGTGGGCACAGGGTATCGTGCCCGGGCAAGTGCATTTCCGAATAAACGTTATTTAATGAAGAAGGAATTCAACCATGGCACGCGTTGTTAAATTTTTCAAAACCGGTGGTCCGGAAGTCTTGCAGATCATCGAGGAGCCCGTCGCCGCACCCGCTGCGGGCGAGTTACAAATCAGCGTTCGCGCGATCGGCGTGAACCGTGCCGAAGTCATGTTCCGCAATGGCCAATACCTGGAAGCACCGCAATTGCCGGCTCGCCTGGGCTATGAAGCAGCGGGTACCATCACAGCCGTGGGCGAGGGCGTCAGCGATTTCAAGGTAGGCGACGTGGTCAGTACCGTGCCCGCTTTCTCGCAAAACCAGTACGGCGTCTACGGTGATCTGGTCAATGTTCCTGCGTCTGCCACGGTCAAGCATCCCGCTTCGTTGTCGTGGGTGGAGGCTGCGTCGGTCTGGATGCAATACATGACAGCCTACGGCGCACTGGTCGAGTTTGCCGACACCCAGCCAGGCGAGTTCGTGCTGATCCCGGCGGCATCGAGCAGTGTCGGTGTCGCCGCCATCGAAATTGCGAACATGATCGGTGCCATTCCGATTGCCCTGACGCGTTTCAGCGGCAAGCGTGATGCGCTGCTCAAGGCCGGTGCCAAACATGTCATCGCCACCGAGGAAGAAGACCTCGTCCAACAGGTCAACAAGATCACCGACAACAAGGGCGCGCGCGTCGTGTTCGACCCCGTGTCCGGCCCAACCCTGGCCAAACTGGCTGAAGCGACGGCACCAAGCGGCATCATTTTCCAGTACGGCGCGCTCAGTAGCGAGGCGGCACCATTCCCGTTGTTCACGGTTCTTGGCAAGCATCTGACGATACGTGGCTACACGCTATTTGAAATCAGCACCAACCCGGAACGCTTTGCCCGCGCCACGCAGTTCATCCTGAAAGGGCTTACCGAAGGCAAGCTCAAGCCGACCGTCGCGAAGACCTTCCCGTTCGAGCAGATCGTCGAAGCGCATCGGTACATGGAATCAAACCAGCAAATTGGCAAGATCGTGATCACCTTGTAAGGCAGACCGCATCGCGCGCAGGACGGCGACACGATCCTGCGCAATCAGGTCGGGGTCGCCAATTTGTCCTGGGTTTTTATCGCAAAGTCACTCGCATCATGGCGCTCATGCAACTGGCTCGATGGCTCTCCCATCGTCCGGTTGACCATGCGTCCGCGCTTCACGGCAGCACGTTCGGCGATCTGGTTGGTCCAGCGCTGCACGTTTGTATACTCCTGTACCTGCAGAAATTCCCCCGCTTCATACAGCAATCCCTTTGCGAGCGCACCGTACCACGGCCAGATCGCCATGTCGGCAATCGTGTAGTCGTCGCCGGCAATGTATTCATTGTCGGCAAGACGCTTGTCCAGCACATCCAGTTGGCGTTTGACTTCCATCGCATAACGGTCGATTGCGTATTCAATTTTCGTTGGTGCATAGGTATAGAAGTGGCCAAATCCGCCTCCCAGAAAAGGTCCGCTACCCATTTGCCAGAACAGCCAGGACAGGCATTCGGCACGCTTGGCGGCATCCGTCGGCAGGAAGGCACCGAATTTTTCAGCCAGATAAACCAGAATCGCGCCGGACTCGAAAATCCGCACCGGTACCGCGCCGCTGTGGTCCACCAGCGCCGGGATTTTCGAGTTCGGATTGATGCCGACGAAACCGCTGCCGAACTGATCGCCTTCTTGAATCCGGATCAGCCAGGCATCGTATTCGGCACCGGTATGTCCGGCTGCCAGCAACTCTTCAAGCATGACGGTGACCTTGACGCCGTTTGGCGTACCCATCGAATACAGCTGCAGCGGATGCACGCCGATCTCGAGCACCTTGTCGCGGGTCGGGCCAGAGACCGGACGGTTGATGTTGGCGAAGTGGCCGCCGCTTTCCTTGTCGGCCGTCCAGATTTTAGGTGGGGTATAGGTCGATGAATTCGTCATGATGGATTCCTTGAAAAAAATAAGTGAGTTCCGGCCTGGACAGGGCCGGGTTGAGATGTTGGCAGTGTGCTAGCGCAGTGCTGCGTCGTCGGCGGTGACCAGTTCGATGGCGGTCCAGTCCTGCTTGCCACGATTTTTCGCGAGGCTGGTCAGCAGGCGGGCGTGGAGCAGGTCTGCCAATGGCATCGATACCATCGCAGCTTCAGCGACGTCGCGTACCAGTCGGACATCTTTCATGCCAAGCTCGAGCTTGAACCCGGCCGGCTCAAAAGACCGCTCGGCAATCGTGCGCCCGTAGTTCTGGTAAATCGGACAGGAGAAGAGTGTCTGGCCAAAAAAACTCGCCAGCGCGACGCGGTCGATGCCATTTTTTTCGGCTAGCGCTTGCGCTTCCGCCATCGTTTCGATCGCTGCCAGGATCATGAAATTGCCGGACAGCTTGACCACGTTCGCCGCAGCCGGATCGTCGCCAAAGTCATGGATACCCTGACCCAATACATCGAGAATGGCCTTCGCCCGTCGCTTGGCATCGGCGCTGCCCGATTGGCATATCCACAGTTTTTGGGCCGCAGCGGCTTCCGGTCGGCCGAACACCGGCGCACTGAGGAACAGGCTGCCGTTGGCTTCATGCAGGGCGGCCAGCTTTTTTGAGGTTTCGGGAGAAACCGTACTCATCGAGATATGCAGGCCTCCCTTGCCAAGCTTGTGCAGAATGCCATCCTGCCCCAGCGTGACCGCTTCGAGAGCCGCGTCATGGGCCAGCATCGTGATGGCAATACCGCCTTCGACGACGGCATCGGCTGGCGTTGCGGCGACGCGGGCACCGTCGGCGCGCAAGGCCTCGGCAGTCGTTTGAGTCCGGTTATACACGGTGACGGCAAGGCCGCTCTTGAGCAGGTTGCGCGCCATCGGCGCTCCCATGCTGCCCAGGCCGAGGAAGCCGATTGAGGTGGTGGTCATAGTGTTCTCCTGATGGTGTTTCCGGTGATGTTGCGGCGGCGTCTGCGCTGGGGTCGGTTGAGTGGGCCGGTCGGAGCAGGACGTCGTTCGTTGATCCGTTAAGCGCACCCATCATAGTTGAGAAGTCCGGACTCTCGCTTAAGCCGGCCGCGGTCACCTCCATGAAGCCAATCATTGACATCGCCCATTCTGTCTGCTCGGTAATGACCTGTGCTCGCCATTTCCGGTGTACCGTGAGGTCTGCCTATTTACTGGAGCCGCCATGCCTGAAGCCCGAATGCCACTGCGCCAGCTGCACGATTTGCCTGGTCCGCCCACATTGCCGTTGCTGGGCAATATCCATCAGATCAAGCCTGATCGCGTGCACCAGATCGTCGAGCAATGGTGTGTTCAATACGGCGATTTTTTTCGCATGTCGCTGGGGCCAGCCACGATTCTGGTTGTAGCGGATCACGTGACAATTGGTGCGATCCTGCGTGACCGGCCAAGTGGCTATCGGCGTCCTGCGGTGACCGAAAAAGTCTCGCGCGAAATGGGCGGCATCCCGGGCGTATTCATGGCCGAAGGAGACGATTGGCGCAACCAGCGGCGCATGGTCATGGCAGCCCTGTCACCGACGGCAATCAAGGCGTATTTTCCGGCGCTAGTCAAAGTCGCCCTGCGCCTGCAACAACGCTGGGACAAGGCGGTTTGTAGCGAGGCGGAAATCGATCTCTCGGGCGATCTGAAGCGCTATACCGTCGACATCATTGCCGGGCTGGCATTTGGGACGGATGTCAATACCATCGCGTCTGGCGAGGACAGGATTCAACAGCACCTTGACCTGATTTTGCCGATGATCGCCCGGCGCAGCCTGGCGATCATTCCGTATTGGCGCTACCTGAAACTGCCATCGGACCGCCGCCTCGATCGCAGCGTCCTGGCGCTGAAGACTGCCATCGGCGAGCTCATCGCCGCAGCGCATGCACGGCTTGCCGCGGATCCGGGACGCCGCGCACATCCGGCCAACCTGCTCGAAGCAATGCTGGTGGCAGCCGGCGAACCCGACAGCGGCGTGACGGATCAGACTGTGTCCGGCAATGTCACGACGATGCTGCTGGCCGGCGAAGATACGACCGCCAACACGATCGCCTGGATGCTGTTTTTGCTGCATGCGCATCCGGATGCCTTGCAACGGGCGCAGCAGGAAGTGCGTCGGGTTGCACCTGATTCGTCCGCCTTCACGATTGAACAGATGGACGCGCTGGACTACGTGGATGCGTGTGCGCAGGAGGCAATGCGGCTCAAACCGGTCGCACCGTACATGCCGGTCGAGGCGCTGCGCGACACGGTGATCGGCGACATTGCGGTTCCCGCAGGAACGTTGCTCTGGTGTGTCCTGCGTCATCACAGCATCGATGAACGATTTTTTGTTGCAGCAAAGAGCTTCAATCCGCAGCGCTGGCTTGATGACGGCACCGGTGCCACCGCCGACAAGCGCATCGCCATGCCATTTGGTGCGGGCCTGCGGACCTGCCCCGGACGCTATCTCGCCTTGCTGGAAATTAAGATGGCGATCGCACTATTACTCGGACAATTCGAGCTCGCCTCGGTCCACACTCCCGATGGACGGGAACCACGCGAGTTGATGGCGTTTGTGATGTCGCCGGTTGGTTTGAAGATGCAGCTGCGACGACGTCAACCGGGTTGATCGGGCCACAGGTCAATACATTTTCTGCGCCAGACACATGGTCTGGCCGGCTAAATATTTTTAGCTGACAGCGCCACGCTGTTTCAGTGATGCCGAGGTCAATTGAAAATGATATGGGGAGATTGCTAAATGGAACTACTCCATTGAAATAGCGATATAACTTTATCTCAGTGTCGATATTTTCTGATATGCGTAGGACCTGCTGAGATACCTGGAAAGTACGTTGTATCAGTGTGTTCTCACACTCCTGCCTTCTGCCTTCTGCGGAACCGGGAATTTTTAAATTAATCTCCCATATTGACTCATGTGGCATTATTTATGAATAACTTAGTAAATCGAATCTTTGGTCGTCGTGTTTCGCACACCATTGAAACTCCTCACGTAAATATAAACACGGTTCAACAACGAGCGGATAAAGCGCCGTCTGAATGCATAAAAACAGCAATGGCAACCGAATTAACTGCGCATCACGGTATCAAGGAAAGAGAACGATTTTTTTTGACCCGTTCTGCTGACAGTTCGTCTAATTCGCTTAATTCGCTTAATTCGCTTAATCAGACTAATTTGTCTAGTCAGACTAGCCCAGAGATGTCCCCTGTTCAACACATTGAATCGGCGAATCATATCGCGCAGCCTGCGCGATGGAGAGAGCAGTTGGCAATGGTGAGAGACGCCTATTACAGTCCAGGGCTCAACGCCGGCAAAGAAGATCCGTGTACTCGGGATTATTGTTACCACCGTGCCAACGTTCTTTCCGCAATGATCGTCAAATCAAACTCGGCGCAAGTAATAGGCTGGATTGAGGGAACAACGATAATAGGCCAAAATAAAATCGCATCACCTGATACGTTTGATTATCATATTGCAGCTTTAGTCAGAGATAAAGGCACGACCTATATTGCTGACCCACTGCATGAAGGATTGGAAGCACGCAGCCAACTCGATGTCGAGGAATGGACGCGATTAACAATTGGAAGCGGCGGCGATCAAGCAATGGAATATAGATTCATTACTCCGACTGCCGGTAACTTTGCCGGCATGAGGACGGATCACATTAAGGCCATGGACGCAGGAGAATTCGAGTCCACGATCAACAACTATCACGGCCCAGTGCTGCAAGAGACATTTGCAGATAGCCAGATGATTGACGATGGCTTGATCTCCCTTGCCATTTTCAAGTCAGCCATCGCTGATTACGGTAGCACGGACCCCTTTGAAGGCAAAGCCGTTGTCAGAGCGAATTCTCCCGACGGGAATAATAAAAAAGATTTTTTGTGGAAGAAACCCTTTTCGCTGACCCTTCCACATAAGAATGGCGCTCAGGTATCGGATAAAGGGCATTGCAACGAGGTTATTGCGGTCATGAATGAATTAGGTCGCCCTATATCTGAAAAAATAATTATTTGAAAACCGTAAAAAGAGCCATCTCGCCACATACAAGTCATCTGTTCGCTAAATCGTTATCGTGCTCGCCCCGTTCTGCTTCATCGTTCAGCAGATTAAGATCGCGCTTTCTGATCATCAAAATTAAACGCCATCGTTTCTTGCAAAACAGGTCGATCAAGTAATCAGGCATCCGCTTCCCGGTTTGCTGGCAGTGTGGCCCAACCCATATGCAGCAAATGACGTCCTTATTGGAAACATCGTTGTGCCCCAGATCGCTGGCGTGCAAAAACCGTGTACAGCTTGTACAGATTAACTATGTCCAAACATCCGTACATTTTGCTGGGCGATATTTGTACCCAGCAACTTCAATTCCCCATCCCGCACACAGGCCCGAATCGGGTCACCCATGTTGTTGTCTTCGGTAAAGAGAAATTTAATCTGCGGTCCTGCCGGTGTCAGGGTTTGGTGGAGGACTCCTATCAGGCCGTCAGCCAACAACGCATTGGCTCTGTTACCCACCGCACTCGAAGCAATTTGCAGTAGCCCCGCAAGCCCCTCTTCAATCGAACCGCCGTGTACCGTTGTGATTACAAATTGCCCGGACGTTGCTGCTCGCAACATTTGCGCGGCGGCTTCGGGCGTGCGGATCTCGCCGACATAAATATAATTTGGATGCCAGCGCAGGGCGGTTTTCAGTCCTTGCGCCCACCCATCATCGTCTTGTACATGCACCTGGAAACAATAACCCGCCTCACCGACAGGTCCCTGAAAGAGGAATTCAACCGGATCTTCCAAAGTGAAAGTGACGCCGCCAAACGCCTTCATGTAATGGTTAACCAGGGCTGCGGCAGTAGTCGTTTTTCCGTTGCCTGTCGCTCCGACGATCAGCAATAATCCACAGCGCTTGCCGCATTGCTTCAGATAGTCAAGTAGCCGGGGTTTGATATTGAGCCTGTCAATATCCAGGAGTCCAGGATCGACTCGTCGCATCGACGCCCAGACCGACTTGTCCGACAGTTCTTTTTTAGCGATTCTCAGACGGATATTGTCATGGGTGTAAGAGCTGTCTTCGTGTGGCTGAGTCAAGACGTATTGACGTAACACCTCGAGATCATCATTTAAGGACGAAGGAATTGGTAGATTCCCACTGTTTTGTATTGTTTTTTTGATCGGGTTATAGCGACCTTGCTCAGGCTGATCGATACGCAAATAGATATCGACAAATGGCAATTGAGAAAGGCTCGTGATCGGAAGTTCAGTATCTGTCGGGCCGGAGGGCAGAGCTTGCATTGACGAAGTAAGAGTCATGGCTGGATGGTTGAGGTGACGTTTTACTGGTTGCGTGCTATTTCAGCGCCGAAAGAAGGTTACCAAGAGTAGGCTGCCCGCGAATCAACTGGTCGTCAAGGCGTTGTTGAGCAAGCCGTGATTCCAGCGTGAAATTAGATTGCACAAATGAAACAAGGCGTTGTGTCAACGAGGGATGCGAGGTTGACATCGACAGGTGTCGCGTCAGCCTGATGTTCTGCGGGAAGAGCAGGAGAGAGTGGTTATGCGGAGAAAGACTGAGCGGCATGCACAGTCAATGATTGCCCTGTGATCAAGCGCGCCAGCCAGCCCTCTCAGACAGCACTGGTATTCGGCGACTTCGGCAGCGCGGCAATCAAATCAGCAAAACGCTCGCCCTGAACCGTGATGTGTTGCCGCAGCAGTTCGACGGTCAGGTCGCTGTTGCCGGCGATGATGGACTGGACTATCTGCTCGTGTTCATCATAGGACGCCGTGGTTCGATTACGCACCCGTAACTGTAGTCGGCGATAAGGTCGCAAGCGGCGATGCAGTGACCGGGCTTGATCCGCCAGAAACGCATTGCGACTGCCTGCGTAAATCTGTTCATGAAACGCTTCGTTGCGGAAGAAATAGTCATCGGAATCGGTGCCGTCCCGCGCTTCCTTGCACGCCTGATGCGCCGCCAGCAACGCGCTGTGTTCGGTCTTCGTCATCCGGCGCGCCGCCAGCCGGCCGCACATTGCTTCAATTTCCGCCATGACTTCAAACATCTCGAGCAACTGCTGCGGACCGATATCGGCAACCACCGCGCCACGCCGTGGGCGCATCACGATGATGCCCATCGACATGAGTTGATTCAATGCTTCCCGGATCGGGGTACGTGAGACGCCGAACTGGGTGGCCAGTTCGGTTTCATCTAAATGTTGCCCCGGTACGAACTTTCCGATGGCAATCATTTCTTCTATTGCTTCTCGCAAAGTCTCTGATCGATTTTTCATGAGTGAGGTCGCAGTGTTTATTTTGTGTACATTTACAAAGTATAAAGTCAAACTAGGCACTTGCCATGTATTTTTTAAAGGCATTGTTGTACACAAGAAGGCCGAAGTCAGAGGCGTGATGCCATTTTTTTTTTGATCATGAGTGTCGATATCGCGTTATCGTCAGTCTCTCCGTTAGTAGTGATGTTTTTGCCAAATTTTCTGGGATAACCATGAAGCAATGGAACACCTTGGCCGTGAGTCGCCGCAAGCGTCTTGACCGTGGCTTGCTTGTAACGGGACGGATTGCGGACCCGTCAAAAATGACTGCTTTGCTGGAGGCCGTGATCGAGCCGGGCGATCGTGTCTGCATGGAAGGCAACAACCAGAAGCAAGCCGATTTTCTGGCGCGCTCCTTGTTGCAGGCCGATCCGGCGGTGCTGCACGATCTGCATATCCTGCAGTCGGTGCTGGCCCTGCCCGAGCATCTCGATATCTTCGAGAAAGGGATTGCATCCAAACTCGATTTTTCGTTTTCCGGACCGCAAGCGGTGCGACTGGCCCGGTTGATGCAGTCGGGAAAAATCGAGGTTGGCGCGATCCACACCTATCTGGAACTGTACGGCCGGTATTTTGTTGACCTGACCCCGCGCGTCTCGCTGATCGCCGCCGAGGCGGCCGACCGGCACGGCAATCTGTACACCGGCCCCAATACCGAAGACACTCCGGCCATCGTCGAAGCCACCGCGTTCAAGAACGGTATCGTCATCGCGCAGGTCAATGAAATCGTCGACGTCCTGCCGCGTATCGACATCCCTGCCGACTGGGTCGACTTCGTGGTACCCGCGCCGACCCCGTATTACATCGAACCGCTGTTCACCCGCGATCCGGCGCAAATTTCGGAAATCCAGGTGCTGATGGCGATGATGGCCATCAAGGGTATTTACGCCGAATACGGCGTGCAGCGCTTAAATCACGGCATCGGTTTTGACACGGCAGCGATCGAACTGCTGTTACCGACCTATGCCGAGTCGCTCGGACTGAAAGGCAAAATCTGCCAGCACTGGGCGCTCAATCCGCATCCGGCGCTGATCCCAGCCATCGAAGCCGGCTTTGTCGAATCGGTCTATTCGTTCGGTTCCGAAATGGGCATGGAAGAGTACATCCGGGCGCGTCCCGACGTCTTCTTCACCGGCCCGGATGGTGCGATGCGCAGCAACCGCGCGCTGTGCCAGGCGGCAGGCCATTACGCGTGCGACATGTTCATCGGCTCGACCTTGCAGATCGATTTGCAGGGCAACTCGTCGACCGCCACGCTGGGTCGCATCTCCGGCTTCGGTGGTGCGCCCAACATGGGGGCCGATGCGCGCGGCCGGCGTCATGCCAGTCCCGGCTGGCTCAAAGCCGGGCAGCAGGCACGGGCCGGCAAGAATACGATTCCGCGCGGGCAGAAGCTGGTGGTGCAGATTGTCGAAACCTTCCGCGAGCACATGCAACCGGCGTTTGTCGATCGGCTCGATGCCTGGGAATTGGGCGAGCAGGCCGGCATGGCCATTCCGCCGGTGATGATTTATGGCGACGATGTTACCCACATCCTGACCGAGGAAGGCATCGCCAATTTGCTGCTGTGTCGCACTGATGAAGAGCGCAAACAGGCCATCCGTGGTGTCGCCGGTTACACCCCGGTTGGCCTGGCACGCGACCAGCGCATGGTCGAGAACCTGCGCGATCGCGGCATCATCCAGCGTGCCGAAGACCTCGGTATCGACAAACGACTGGCGACCAGAGATTTGCTGGCGGCCAAGACAATGAAGGATCTGGTGCGTGCATCCGGCGGTTTGTATAACCCGCCCAAGCGTTTCAGAAACTGGTAAAGGATGAAGCAATCATGGAAACCCTGACATATCGTTTTGAAAATGGCCAGCGCCGCATTCCGGCCCGGCCCGAACTGGTCGGCGTGGTCGGCTCCGGCAATCTGGAAGTGCTGATCGAACCGACAGAGCAGGGCGGTGCCTGCACGGTAGAAATCAGTACCGCAGCGCGTGGTTTTGGCGCGATCTGGGAAGCCGTGATGACGGATTTTCAGACGCGCTGGCAACTGGCCGACACCCGCATTTCGATCAACGACATGGGCGCGACGCCGGCGGTAGTGAGCCTGCGGCTGGACCAGGCAGTCGAAGCCTTGCTGGAGCAAAACCGATGAGCAGCTATCTGGAAGCCAACGCGCGCGAGCGCATTGGGCGTTTGCTGGACCCGCGCTCGTTCGAGGAATTTTTGCCGCCATCGCAACGTGTCGTCAGTCCGCATCTGGCGCAACTCGACGCGCCGGTTGCCTTCGACGACGGCGTCGTGATCGGGCAGGGTTTGCTCAACGGCCAGCGTGTGTTCGCTGCCGCGCAGGAGGGCGGTTTCATGGGCGGCGCTGTTGGCGAAGTGCATGGTGCCAAACTGGTCGGGCTGTTGCAGCGCGCCGTGGTCGAGCGCGTGGATGCCGTGATCCTGCTGCTGGAAACCGGCGGCGTGCGTTTGCACGAAGCCAACGCCGGTCTGATTGCCGTCTCCGAAGTGATGCGTGCCGTGCTGCAAACCCGGGCTGCAGGCATCCCGGTGATCGTACTCATCGGCGGGTCCAATGGCTGTTTCGGTGGCATGGGCATCGTCGCGCGCTGTGCCAATTTCATTGTGATGTCCGAAGAAGGAAGGCTGGCGATGTCAGGACCGGAGGTCATCGAAACGGCCAGCGGCGTCGAGGAATTCGACTCGCGTGACCGGGCGCTGGTTTGGCGCACGACCGGCGGCAAGCATCGTTATTTGCTTGGCGATTGCCAGGCCATCGTCACCGATGACATCGACGCGTTCCGGCAAGCGGCCACCGAGGCGGTGCACATCTGTGGTCAGGGGAGTGCGGCGTTGACGCTGGCGGCGCTGGAAGCGGAGCAGGCGATGCTGGCGGCGCGGCTGCAGGATTTCGGCACGCAAGGAGAGCCGATGGACATCTGGCGTCGACTCGGCATCGACAATCCCGAGATCGTACCGATGCTGGAAGCGACCGAATTCACCGCGCTGGTCAAGCGCAGCGTTGACCGACAGGGAGCTAAATAATGGAATGGAAACAACTCGCGGATAATTTATTTCCCGCCGGTCACACGATCAGCGAGACCGATCATTTCCTGTCTGGCAGCGCAGAGGTCGACGGCCACACCATCGCGGTGATTGGCACCACCAACCACGCGCCTATCGGCATCGAAATCGCGCTGGCGCAGGCGCAAGCCGTCCTGAACGTCGTACGCGAACATCCGCAGCGCGCGATCCTGCTGCTGGTCGATACCCAGGGCCAGCGCTTGCGCCATCGTGACGAAATGCTCGGCATTAATAGCTACATGGCCCATCTCGGCAAATGCATCGAGCTGGCCCGGCGCAGCGGTCACAAGGTCGTCGCACTGGTCTACGATCAGGCGCTGTCGGGCGGCTTCATCACCAGCGGCATGATGGCCGATGCCTGTTACGCGTTACCGGAATCGACGATCCGCGTCATGGGATTGCCAGCGATGGCGCGCATCACCAAGGTGCCGCTGGAACGCCTGACCGAGCTGGCCAAGGACAATCCGGTCTTCGCGCCGGGTCCCGATAACTATCTGCGCATGGGCGGCATCGAAGCGATCTGGGAGGGCGATCTGGCGACCCGGCTAGCCGATGCGCTGCGCGACCCGAACTGCATTGATCAACGTGCTGCACTCGGGCTGGCACGCGGCGGGCGCAAGCTGTCGCAGGCGGTGGTGGAGGCGGTGCGGTCGGGGACACATGTTCGCCCGGCATGACCTGATCTGGCTTGATGCGCAAGGCTGGTACCGTTGCCGTGACGGGTTGGATGCGACCGCTCTGGCAGCGCTCGCGCGCTGGCAGCAATCCGACTGGCCGGCGATCGTGCGGCGCGCCGATATCGACATGCCAGTCGACGAAGTCTGCCTTGGCATCGCGCTGCCGCCCGATCCGGACAGCGGAGACAAGCTGCGGATTGCGTTGCGTGTGCCGGTCGCTGACATTCGTTGTTGCCGTGCACCGCTGGCCATCGATGCGGTGCTGGCGACGGCGCCAGAGCGCTGGCGTGCGGCGTTGCGATTGCTGGCAGATGAGGTTGGCCGTGATGCTTTGACGTTCGGCTTTTATGGTTCGCTGGCACTGCAAGCGCTGACGGGGCAAGCGTATGTCACTGCTACCTCCGATATCGATTTGCTGTTTTCACCGACGACACCGGCGCAGTTGGAGCAGGGCATCGCGCTGCTGCAACGGCATGCGCAAGCCTTGCCGCTGGATGGCGAAATCCTGTTTCCATCGGGGCAGGCGGTGGCCTGGAAAGAGTGGGTGCAGGCCAGCGGTAACGGGTCGCGCGTGCTGGTGAAGGAGATTGATGGCGTACATTTATTGACGATGGCGGCGTTGCTGGCGTCATTTTCCGAGTGACAAGCGGAGCAGTGGGCATGCATGAATTAATCTTTGTTGCGTCGAAAAGGACGACCGTGAACCCGGCTTGTACGCCGTCGCAATCATCTTTTTCCGCACAAATTGGTCGCCACGCCGTGCGCAGTCTGCACGCCGAACTGGCCTTGTATCCGAAGCCGGGTCTGGTCTCGCTGGTCGACAACGGCAGCCATGACGACATGACGGCGACGACGTTTCTGCGCAGTCTTTTTGCGCTACGTCATTACTTCATTCGTATCACTGCCGCTGGCGCAGCCGAGGCGTCGTTCAGCACATTGCAACAGCTCGGGATTGCCGCCGAAGCACGCATGGTCATGGCTACCGGCGGCATCAATACCCATCGCGGCGCGATCTTTTGCGTCGGCATGGTGTGCGCGGCAATCGGTGCTTGTCGTGCGCGGCAGGTGATGTTGACGGCCGAGTCGATCAGCGCAACCTTGCGTGCGCAGTGGGGCGAGGCGCTGGTCGCTCACACGCACGTTGTTGCGGCCCCTCCGGGCAGTGCGCCATCGCACGGCATGCAAGCGGCGGCACGGCATGCTGCCAGCGGTGCCAGGGAAGAGGCCGCACTCGGCCTGCCATCGGTGTTCGAGGTGGCATTGCCGGCGTTGCAGCGCACGCTGGCAGCCGGACGCAGTCTGCATTGCGCGCAGGTCGATGCCTTCTTTTCGCTGATGGCCCACATCAGCGATACCAATGTCTACCATCGTGGCGGAGCGGCGGGTGCCGCGCTGGTCAAGCAACTGGCACAGGATTTTCTGGCGCGTGGCGGCAGTGCCCATCCGCACTGGAAAGACCAAGCGCTGGCCATGCATCAGACCTTGGTCCGGCAACGCCTGTCGCCCGGCGGCGCGGCCGATCTGCTGGCGGCAACGTGTCTGGTGCAGACGGTGACGTCAAGCTGGACGCTGTCTGGCCACCATTATTCGGAGCGCAAACAATGAGGCAACGACTCGCCATCCTGTGTCCCGGTCAGGGCGCGCAAAACGCGCAATTATTCGATCTGGCCAATTCGGATGCTCGCGTTGCCAGCCTGCTGGCGCAATGGCCGGTGGAAGCCGCTTGCGGCGTGTCGCTCCCGGCTGCGCTGACCGATCCGGCGCTGCTATTTGCCAACCGGATCGCGCAACCGCTGATCGTGGCCTCTGCGCTGGCCGTGTGGGAAGCGCTCAAGTCCAGCGTTCCTGCGCCAGCGCTGGTGGCGGGCTACAGCATCGGCGAGCTAAGCGCTTATGGGATCGCCGGCGCACTGCCGGCCGCAGAGTTGATCACGTTGGCGGCAACCCGCGCGCGCGCGATGGATGCCTGTACGCAGTCGTCTGACAGGCAATCACTGCTGGCCGTTTCCGGCCTGACTGCTTCGGCAGTGCAGGCTTTGCTGGAACAGCACTGGTTGGCGATTGCGATTCAGAATGGCGATGACAACCTGATTATCGGCGGCTTGAGCGACGACCTGCACGCCGCCGAAATCGGCTTGCAGCAACTGGGCGCGCAACTGACGCCGATTCAGGTCGAGGTGGCCTCGCATACAGTCCTGATGCAGGACGCGGTGGCACCGTTTCGCGAGGCGCTACGGCAGAGCACGTTTGCGTCTTTCACGATGCCGGTACTGGCCGGTATTTCTGCTGTCCAGGTCTCGGACAAAGAGGCTGCAGTGTCGCACCTGTCACGCCAGATCGCCGAAACAATCCGATGGGATCATTGCATGGATGCCTGCGCCGAAGCCGGCATCACGGTCGCACTGGAACTCGGTCCCGGTGGGGCGCTGTCACGCATGTTGCGGGCACGGCATCCGTCTATCGAATGCCGTTCGGTCGTCGATTTTCGTACGCTGGCAGGCATTGTCAAATGGCTGGAGCGGCAGTGCCATTAAATGGATCAGCCAAATGGGGTCACTCTCTCCAGGGGCCCTTGCGTTAGCGACTTTTTTGCGATTGATCTTGCTGATCATCAACAACACCTCACCGATGTCGTACTTTGGCGAGCATAGCCGTGCGCAAGATTGCGTTGAGACGACCTTGATATCCTTTGCCTTCACTTTTGAGCCACTCCAGCACATCGACATCAATACGCACCGTTAACTGTTGTTTCAACGGACGATAAAACTGTCCGCGCACTGCGTCGTGCCAGTCCTGCTCTGTCGTTGGTGGAAGGTCAGAGAAATCGATCTCGCTTTCCGGTTTGGCTGCCAGTGCTGCCAGTTCCTTGCTCAGTGTTTCAGAATCCTTGTTCATCGATTTTTCGTTCCAGTTTGGTTGCCCGGCGTGCTGAAATCAGGCGAATGTGTTCGGTCCCGTCGTCGGTGTCGTGCCAGGTGTGTGCCACTAAAAGCAATATCACTCCACCTACCAGCCCGATGGTCTGCCACCGCTCCTCACCCTGTTCGACACGATCCTGTCGGGTAAGGTGCAATGGATCGTCAAATACATGCCGGGCAGTTTCAAAGCTGACACCGTGCTTCTGTTGATTGCTGCATTCTTGGTCTCGTCCCAGGAAAACAAAAGCGCACCTCTTTGTAGTTACAGTAGGGTAGTTTTAAAAGACGTTGGACTCAACGAAAAAACCTTGCGGATCCGTGCCGGTGATTGCAGTCGGACGCAGGCAGACCAAGGCAGCGGGAAGTTGATGGTGAGCGTAGCAAGTGTTGTAGATTCTCCAGACACTGTCTGGAGAATTGATGGTGTCGGCCACGCTTGGTGAAATGCCCGCATTTGCCATAAATTCTGCCTGCTAAACCCGCGTCCAAAGCGGGCCGTGAGATCAGTGGCCAATCGCTCGATCAGCCCTTCGCCGTAGGTCGCCCGGTCCTGGTCTCCCTGGTCTGACTCGACGATACGCCGCCCAATTTCCCACTAGATTGCTGTCATCACCGCATAGACGCTTCGCGCAGCACTGCGACGTGCCGCGTCGAGCAGTGCAACGATTTCCAAATGCACTACGTTGTAGTCCGGCACCGGCGAGGCAAGATCGCTCATCGCATTACCTCGCCAGGCAACGCTGCGATCTTGTCTTTCATCTTGAAATCTGCCAGTGATGCGCCTGTTTCTGTTTGTTCCATCATGCGACTCTCTAGCCATCGTTTGTGCAAAACAGGCTAACCACGACGGTTGAGCAAATCAACCACGTCGCACAGGGAACAGACAGTTTTTCGCCAGTTTGCTGTAGCTAGCACCAACCATGGAGTGCCGGTAGCCAAAAAACAAAGGCATGGTGATTTATGAAAACAAATCTTGAAATGTTGTTCGTGGTTTCACTTTGCAGCAACCTTGTCCGGCCGAAAGCCGGCACTCCGATGTACTGTACAATCCGGTCGCATGACGCGACTCCTGCTTATTTTCCTGCTGACCGTGCTGCCACTCCAACTGTCCTGGGCTGTAGCAGCGGTGTACTGCGGGCATGAAAACAGCGTGTCGGCGACGCATGTCGGTCACCATGAACACAAACATGAAATTGCGCACGCAGCAGGCAGCGACGACAAGTCGGTATCGACATCGCAGCTCGCTGCCGATGCCGATTGCGGTGTGTGCCAGCTAGGCCAAGTCGGCGTTCCCCATGTCCCCCCAGATGCGATGCCGGTCAGTGCTCTTGCGCCCGACTACTCGCATGGCAATATCGATCTGCTCTCTTCTGCTCGACCCGAGCGTCCCGAGCGTCCCAAATGGGCACGTGCCGTCTGATCCGGCACGTCGCTTCCGCTTTTCTTTTCTGCTCCGTATTCCACGGTAGACCCTAGCGCGTCTTGCCGGATTCCCCTGTTTGTTTCAACTGGAGAATTCGATGCAAAAATTGTTCTTGCCGCTAGTCTTGGCGGTGTCTGTGCACGTCCCTGTCTTTGCCCAAGCGTCCTTCCTCAATGAGGGGCGAGCCGGGTTAGCCATCTCGTCGGCTGGTCCGGTCGAGCCCAGCGGGTCACTCACGCTGGCTGCTGCGCTGGCGCTCGCTGCCAGCGCCAATCCCGGTCTCGCCGTTGCTGCGCGCGAAATCGCGGCGATGGACGGTGCCGTGCAACAGGCCGCCACACGACCCAATCCTGAATTGTCAGCCAGCCTGGAAGATACCCGGAAGGAGACGCGGTCTACGACCCTGCAACTGAATCAGACGATCGAACTGGGCGGCAAGCGGCTGGCGCGCATGACGGCGGCGGATCGCAATCGTGATGCGGCGGTGGCCGATCTGGCCATCGCACAGGCCGCGCTCCGCGCCACGGTGATGACGGCTTTTTATGAGGTACTGACTGCGCAGGAGCGGCATCAGCTGGCGCTGGCGTCGGTCGAGCTGGCACAGCGCGCCACCAGCGTTGCCGCCAAACGGGTGGTCGCCGGCAAGACCTCGCCGGTTGATGAAACCAGAGCGCGCGTAGCGCAAGCCAGTGTTCATATCGAACTGTCGCAAGCCGCGAGTGAACTGTCGACGATGCGCCAACGCCTTGCCGCCACATGGGGAAAAACCCGGCCGCGCTTCGAGCGGGTCGACGGTGCACTCGCGGTCCTGCCGCCGCTGCCGTCGCTGGATTCGTTACTGCAACGCTTGCAGCAATCGCCCGCCTTCGCCCGTTCGCGTCTGGAAGTGCAACGCCGACAGGCACTGGCGCAAGTCGAACGTACACGTCAGGTGCCGGACCTGACCGTGAGCATCGGTGCCAAACGCGACGAACAGCTGGGTCGCAATCAAGCCATTCTCGGCGTGTCGATTCCGCTCGCGCTGTTTGACCGCAATCAGGGCAATCTGCTCGAATCGCTGCGGCGCACCGACAAGGCCCGCGACGCATTGACGGCGAGCGACATTCAGGGTGCCAGTGAACTTGCGCAGGCCCATGAACAACTCGCTACCGCAATTGAGCAAGCCCAACTGTTGCAGCAGCAAATCGTGCCGGGTGCGCAAAGCGCCTATGACGCCGCGAGTACCGGCTTTGCCTTCGGCAAGTTCAGTTTCCTTGATGTGCTCGATGCGCAGCGCACCTTGTTGCAAGCCAAATCTCAGACATTACAGACGCTGGCCAGCGCCCATCGGGCGGCCGCCGATATCGAACGTCTCGTTGGCGGCGATATCGGCGCTGTGTCCGTTGTGTCCGCTGTGTCCCTAAATAGCCAGTCTCAGGAATCACCATGACCTTCAATCTCAACAAAAAACAGGGCATCGCGATCGCGATGGTTCTCGCCATTGGCGCATTGCTGGCTTTCCTGATTCTGGGTCTTAACCGTACCGCGGTCAGTGCAGAGACACACGGCACGGACTCTCACGCAAAAGCCGGTGGTCATGATGACGGCAAGTCGCATGAAAAACCCGGTCATGAAGAAGCAGGTCAGGAAGAACCCGGCCATGACGAAGCAAGCGTGACGATGAGCGATGAGCAAATGAAGCAGAACGGCGTCGCGCTGGGCACGGCCGGACCGGCCCGCATCAACAGCACGCTGCAACTGATCGGTGAAATTCACGTCAATGAAGACCGCATGGTGCACATCGTGCCGCGTCTGAGCGGGACCGTTGAATCGGTGTCGGCCAATGCCGGGGACACGGTGCGCAAGGGCCAGGTACTGGCCGTCATTTCCAGCCATGCGCTGGCCGACCAGCGCAGCGACTCGATTGCGGCGCAGCAGCGGGCCGCGCTGGCACGCACGACGTTCGCACGCGAGAAGACTTTGTGGGAAGAAAAAATCTCGGCGGAACAAGACTACCTGCAGGCCCGCAACGCACTGCAGGAAGCCGACATCGCGGCACAAAGTGCGCGCCAAAAACTGGCCGCGCTCGGGGCGAACGCGAACGCAGGCGGCAACCTGACCCGTTACGAAATCCGTTCCCCGATCGACGGTACCGTGACCGACAAGCGCATCGCCATCGGTGCCTCGCTCAAGGACGACACGACAATTTTTATCGTCGCTGATCTGTCGTCGGTCTGGGCCGAAATCGTCGTGCCGGCGAAAGACCTCAATGCAGTCAGCACCGGCCAGCAAGCAAGCGTCAAGGCGATTGCCTTCGACCATGCCGCGACCGGCACGCTGTCGTATGTCGGTGCGCTGGTCGGTGCGCAAACCCGTACGGCGAGCGCGCGCATTGTCTTGCCGAACCCGAAAGGATTGTGGCGTCCGGGTTTGCCGGTGACGGTCAATCTGGTGTCGGCATCGGTCGATGTCGCCATCGCGGTGCCAGTGGGTGCGATCCAGACCATCAACGATGGTCCGACCGCGTTCGGTCGCGCGGGCGACAGTTTCGAAGCGCGACCGCTGAAGCTGGGTCGCAGCGATGGCGTGTTCACTGAAGTGCTTGATGGCTTGCGTGCCGGCGAGCAGATCGCCGCCCGCAACAGCTTCCTGATCAAGGCCGACCTTGGCAAATCGGGTGCCAGCCATGCGCACTGATCAACACCCATCAATGATGACGCCTACCACGCAGCACTCTGTCGACAGCGCGCGCCATGTTTGAAAAAATCATCCACTTTTCCATCGCCCAGCGCTGGATGGTCATGCTGCTCACGCTCGGTATGGCCGCCCTTGGCGTCTTCAGTTATCAGCAATTACCGATCGATGCCGTACCCGACATCACTAACGTGCAGGTGCAGGTCAACACCTCGGCACCCGGCTATTCGCCGCTGGAAACCGAACAGCGCATCACCTATCCGATCGAAACGGTGATGGCCGGTTTGCCGCAGCTGGAACAGACCCGTTCGCTGTCACGCTACGGCTTGTCGCAAGTGACCATCATCTTCAAGGAGGGTACCGATGTATTCTTTGCGCGCCAGCTCGTCAACGAGCGGCTCCAGCAAGCCAGAGCGCAGTTGCCGTCCGGGCTGACACCGAGTCTGGGACCGATTTCAACCGGCCTCGGTGAGATTGTCATGTGGACCGTCGAGACGCGTGACGGCGCAGTCAAAGCAGACGGCACGCCGTACACGCCGACTGACTTGCGCGAGATTCAGGACTGGATCATCAAGCCGCAGTTGCGCAATGTGGCCGGCGTCGCCGAGATCAATACCATCGGCGGGTATGCCAAAGAGTTTCAGGTCGCTCCTGACCCGGACCGGTTGATCGCACACGGCTTGGCGCTGCAGGACATCGTCACTGCACTCGAAAGCAATAACAGCAATGTCGGTGCTGGTTACATCGAGCGACGCGGCGAACAGTTTCTGGTGCGCGCACCCGGACAAGTGAGCTCAATGGCCGATATCGGCAACATCCTGGTCGGCAGTCGGCAGGGCATCCCGGTGCGCATCCGCGATGTCGCCGAGGTCGTGATCGGCAAGGAACTGCGTACCGGCGCGGCGACCGAGAACGGCCGCGAAGTCGTGCTCGGAACGGTCTTCATGCTGATCGGTGAAAACAGCCGCACCGTCTCGCGCGCGGTGGCCAGCAAGCTAGACGAAATCAATCTCAGCTTGCCCGATGGCGTGTTCGCCAACACCGTCTATGACCGGACCACACTGGTTGACAAGGCGATCAATACCGTTAGAAAAAACCTGATCGAAGGTGCGCTGCTGGTCATTGCCGTACTGTTCCTGTTCCTCGGTAATTTGCGCGCCGCGCTGATCACGGCGATGGTGATTCCACTGGCGATGCTGTTCACTTTTACCGGCATGGTCACCAACGCCGTCAGTGCCAACCTGATGAGTCTGGGTGCGCTCGATTTCGGCATCATCATCGACGGCGCGGTGGTGATTGTCGAAAACTGCGTGCGTCGTCTGGCCCATGCGCAAACCAACGCCGGCCGGACACTGACCCGCACCGAGCGCTTCCATGAAGTATTCGCTGCCGCCCGCGAAGCACGCCGGCCGCTGCTGTACGGGCAGCTCATCATCATGGTCGTGTACCTGCCGATTTTTGCGCTCACTGGCGTCGAAGGAAAGATGTTTCATCCGATGGCGTTCACCGTCGTCGCGGCGCTGATCGGGGCGATGATCCTGTCGATCACCTTCATCCCCGCAGCGGTGGCGCTTTTCATCGGCAACAAGGTCAGCGAGAAAGAAAACCGGGTGATGAGCGCTGCCCGGAGTGCGTATGCGCCGATGCTGCGATTGGCGATGGCGAACAAATCGCTGGTGCTGACCATTGCCGGTGTGGTCATCGTACTGAGCGGATTACTAGCCACACGCATGGGTAGCGAATTCGTCCCCAGCCTTGATGAAGGCGATATCGCGCTGCATGCCTTGCGCATTCCTGGCACCAGCCTGACACAAGCCATCGCGATGCAGGCAGAACTGGAACGCACGATCATGCAATTTCCTGAGGTCGACAAGGTCTTTGCCAAGATCGGTACGGCCGAAATCGCGACCGATCCGATGCCGCCCAATGTGGCTGATAACTTCGTCATGCTCAAACCGCAATCGGCATGGCCCGATCCGACCCGCAGCAAAGCCGATCTGCTGGCGGCAATGCAGACTGCCGTCGCCAATGTGCCCGGCAATAATTACGAGTTCACGCAGCCAATCCAGATGCGCTTCAATGAATTGATTTCGGGTGTGCGCAGCGATGTCGCCGTGAAGGTATTTGGCGATGATATGGATGTCATGAATCAGGCCGCAGAGGAGATATCCGGAGTGCTCTCAAACGTCGCGGGAGCCGCCGATGTCAAGGTCGAACAAACCACCGGCTTGCCGATGCTAACGATCCGGATCGACCGCGAAAAAACTGCCCGGCTGGGGCTCAATGTCAGTGATGTCCAGCAAGTCATTAGCACCGCAATCGGTGGCACCGAAGCAGGCACTCTTTTTGAAGGCGACCGGCGTTTTGATATCGTCGTGCGGCTGCCGGAAGCGCTGCGCTCCAGCACCGATGCGATGCTGCGTTTGCCGATCCGTTTGCCCAATGGTGGTACGGGCGGTCCGCCTTCTTATCTGACATTGGGCGACGTCGCCAGCATCGACATGGCACCGGGTCCGAACCAGATCAGCCGCGAAAACGGCAAGCGGCGCGTGGTCGTGACCGCCAATGTGCGTGGTCGCGATATGGGCTCGTTTGTCGCCGATGCCGGGGAGCAGATCCGCCAGCAGGTCAAGATGCCGAGCGGCTACTGGACCAGCTGGGGTGGCACCTTCGAACAACTGCAATCGGCGACCAAGCGACTGCAGATCGTCGTGCCGGTGGCGCTGCTGCTCGTGTTCATGTTGCTGTTTGCGATGTTCAACAACCTCAAGGATGGCTTGCTGGTCTTCACCGGCGTACCGTTTGCGCTGACCGGCGGCATCGTTGCGCTGTGGTTGCGCGGCATTCCGTTGTCGATCTCGGCGGGGATTGGTTTCATTGCGCTATCCGGTGTGGCGGTATTGAACGGACTCGTGATGATTGCGTTCATCCGCGCGTTGCGTGAGCAGGGCATGCCGCTTGACCAGGCGATTGAAGAGGGGGCATTGACACGCTTGCGGCCGGTGTTGATGACGGCGCTGGTCGCGTCGCTGGGGTTTGTCCCGATGGCTATTGCCATCGGGACCGGTGCCGAGGTGCAGCGACCGCTGGCCACGGTTGTCATCGGCGGCATCTTGTCCTCGACGGCGCTGACGTTGCTGGTGCTGCCGTTGTTGTACCGGCTGGCGTATCGCAAACAATCAGGCTGATTTCAGCGACGGGAGAGGATGGCAAAGACGCTCCGGATGGGTGTAGACAACATGGCCGTGACCACGCACGAAGCCCACCAGCGTGATCCCGGTCTCGTCAGCCAGGCGCCGCGCCAGCGCGGTTGGTGCCGACACCGCAGCCAGCAGTCCAATCCCGGCCATCGCGGTTTTTTGCACCATTTCATAACTGGCGCGGCTGGTGATCAGCACCGCGCCGCTGGCGAAGTCGGTGCCGCGATAGGTCAGCGCCCCGATGAGTTTGTCGAGCGCATTGTGGCGACCGACATCTTCGCGCACAACCGGCACGTGGCAATCGGCAGCTAGCCAACCGGCCGCGTGGGTCGATCCGGTGGCTTGTTGCAGGGTCTGTTGCTGTTCCATTTCCAGGAACGCTTGTTGCAGTTGTGCGGCATCAATCCGGATAGCACTGTTGACCCGTGGCGGTGTGCGCAGCACTTGCGCGAGCGTCTCGGCACCACACAAGCCGCAACCGGTACGCCCGCTCATGTTGCGTCGCTGATCTTTCATCGCGGCGAAGCACTCGTTTGAAATGCGCATCGCAATACGGATGCCGTCAGGCAGCGACAGCACGTCGCAGTCGTACAGGTCGGAGCGATGCCGGATCAAGCCTTCGCTCAGGCTGAAACCCAATGCAAAGTCTTCCAGATCAGTCGGTGTGGCTAGCATCACGGCATGCGAAATACCGTTGTATTCGAGCGCGACCGGGACTTCTTCAGCCAGCATGTCAGTGCCGTGCACTTCGCTGTTGCCGCGCCATGTCGAGACCGTGGCAGGCGACATTGACAGATGGTGGTGTTCGTCAGCGAGAACCAAGTCGGCGTCACTCATGACAATGCCTGCCTTGCAGGCGAAGCCGTGTGGTGTGACGGGATGGTGGCGGGAGAGCGTGGGAGTCGAACCCACCTGGGATTGCTGGCAACCCCACCCGGATTTGAAGTCCGGTCGTTCCACCAGGAAGCGCAGCTCTCCCAGTAATCATGTTCCGCAAGATGACCACGCTGCCGGTCACTCATGGATAAATACGTCGTGTCGGTCGCATTATACGGAGCTTTCATTGTTGCCACATCGCTTGCTGACGGATCACATGCCGGTCGTGAATGCGGCGCGTGTAACCGACCCGATTGAAGAATTCAAGGATCTCGACGGCTAGTTTGCGACCGGTCCCGATACGGTCGCGGAACAGCGCGACCGAGGCTTCGCCGTCGCTATCGGTCAGCGTCTGTACATGCGCAGCGAGGGTGCGCACGGCCGCATCGAGAAAGAAATGATCATGCGCGACCCGGTAGGTGTAGCCAAGCCGCGCGGCTTTGCCGAGCAGGCGGCGCACTAGCTCCTCATCCTTGCGCAGTGCTACCGCGAGTGGCCGCACGCGCGGCGGCTGGAAAGCCGATTCGGACAAGAGCGGAACAATTCTTTGCCAGAGCGCGTTCTCGTCATTGGAAAACGCCACGGTGTGCGATGGCAGCGCAATAAAAACATGGCTGATCGCGACGATATGCTGCTCTTGCAGCAGTGCGCGCAGCAGTTCCCGAAACACGGCAGGCGGCACGGTGGGTAGCGCAATCCGGCGCAAGCGTTCGCGCTCGACGCCGACATAATCCGGTTCGCGCGCATGCAGGGCGGCCAATGTTGTGAGCACCGTTTGCTGCAATTGCTGCCAGCGCTCGGCGGCAAAGGCATGGTGTCCGGTGTCAGTGCTGACAGCCACGGCACCGAGTTGTGCGAGCAGCGACTGCACGAACAGCACCGACAGGTTGCGATTGGCGGCAAACACATCGACATCGAGTCCGCTCGCATCCAGCACCAGCGTGCGGCGTAATGCATCAATCGCCAATGGTTCGCGTTGCGCTGCCAGCAAGGCCAGTCGGGTCGCGGAGCGCTTGCCGCGCACCGGCACGCAAGCATCGAGCACGACACCGCCACCGATGGTGTGCTGGGCGCTGGCGTCACGCAACACGATACGGTCGCTATGGCAGACATGCAGCGGCACATCAAGCGCGAGTTCAGCCAGCATGCCTGACCCCGGCATCAACAGATCGCCTTGCAGCAGCGCGATACGCGCAGTGGTATGCGCCGCACCGACGTGCACATGGACCGCGCTCCAGTGCCGCAACGGTTTGCTATCGGCGAGCAGCGCCAGATCGACGACCAGGCGTTCGCTCAGGCGCGTGATTGTGGCGGCAACGATCCAGTCGCCGCGATGCAGCGCGCTGCGTTCGAGTCCGACCAGGTTCAGCGAGACCCGCTGACCAGCACCGCACTGCTCGACCGTCTGGTTCATCGCGTGCATGCCGCGCACCCGCGCCGACAGCATCGGGCGGTCGCGCTGCGAGGGCAGTACGTTGACGGTATCGCCGACCCGCAGCGATCCGGCATAGACGGTGCCGGTGACGATGGTGCCGCGACCATCGAGTGAAAAACAGCGGTCCAGCGCCAGCCTGAATTGGCTGTCCTGGGCTTCGGTGGTTGCGTCCTGTGGCGAATGTTCGCCATGCCAGCGCCGTGCCACATCGGCCAGACAATTCTTGAGTGCCGGTACGCCTTCACCGCTGAGCGTACTGACCGGGAACACCGGCGCATCGTTCAAAAAGGTACTCGCAAGAAGATGGTGCAACTCGCCAGTCACTTGCGCGACCCGTGCGTCCGACACCAGATCGGTCTTGGTCAGCACCACCGCGCCGTGCTGCATCCCGAGCAATTGCAGGATGTGCAGATGCTCGCGGGTTTGCGGCATCACACCGTCGTCGGCAGCGACCACCAGCAGCGCGTAGCTGATGCCGGTGGCCCCGGCCAGCATCGTGTGGATGAAGCGTTCATGACCGGGCATGTCGACAAAACCCAGTCGTGCACCGGTCGGATCAGCTGCATCGACCGGCTGGTAGGCATAGCCGAGTTCGATCGTGATGCCGCGCGCTTTTTCTTCGGCGAGACGGTCCGTCTCTATCCCTGTCAGTGCCCGCACCAGCGAGGTCTTGCCATGGTCGATGTGACCTGCGGTGCCGATAATCATGGTGCCGTCGACAGTTGCGCGAGCACACCCAGTTGGGCCAGAAAGCCGCTTTCGTTTTCGAGCGTGCGCAAGTCCAGCCAGATCGCGCCATCCTTGATGCGACCGATGACTGGCGTTGGCAATTGCCGCAAGACTTCTTCGAGCGCCTGCACGGTTCTGCCGCTGCGCTTGCCCAGTGGCGCGATGACCAGCGCCCAGCTATCGAGTCGCTCAACCGGCAATGAGCCGCTACCGATCTGGCTTTGTGCAGGATGCAGCGCGACTTCAGCGACGGCGCGCAGCGCTGTCTGCACCGACGTCAGCACGCGCTCGCCGACCTGCCGGATGTCGGCCGCGGGTCGGCTCAGCAAGCGCAGCACCGGCAAGTGCTGCGCCAGTTCGTGCGGATCGTCGAGGTGGTCGCGGTAGGTGCGCAGCACGCCTTCGAGTGCGCCGAGGATCAGCTTGTCGCAGCGCAGCGCGCGCTTGAGCGGATGGCGACGGATCTTGGCGATCAAGTCTTTGTTGCCGGTGATGATGCCGCTTTGCGGTCCACCCAGCAGCTTGTCGCCGGAGAAGGTGACGATATCGGCACCGGCTTTCATCGCCTCTTGCGGCAGCGGTTCATGCGGCAAACCATAGCGTTCGAACGGGACCAGCGCACCGCTACCCAGATCAACCATCAGCGGGATGCCGTGGGCATGGGCGAGGGTGGCCAGATCGGCTTCGGACGGACTGGCAGTAAAGCCGACGACTTCAAAATTGGAGGTGTGAATCCGCGCCACCAACCCGGTCTGGTCGGACAGCGCGTTCTCGTAATCATGTAGATGGGTGCGGTTGGTGGTGCCCACTTCGACCAGCTTGCAACCGGCTGCCTGCATGATGTCGGGGATGCGGAACGAGCCGCCGATCTCGACCAGTTCGCCGCGCGAGACCGGTACTTCCTTGCCCCTGGCCAGCGCGCCCAATACCAGCAGCACGGCGGCGGCACAGTTGTTGACGACGGTGGCCGCTTCGGCACCGGTCAGTTCGCACAGCAAGCCTTCGGTGATGTCATCGCGCTCGCCGCGACCGCCTTTGTCGAGATCGTATTCGATCGTCACCGCCGAGCGCGCTGCCAGCACCATCGCCGTGATCGCCGCTTCCGGCAACTGGCTGCGACCGAGATTGGTGTGGATGACGGTGCCGGTCAGATTGAAGACCGCGCGCAGGTTGGAGCGCAAGTCGGTGGCCAGTTTGTGCGCGATTGCGCGGTCCAGTTGATCGAGCGTGAACAGTTCGGCAGGGGAGGTGACCAGCCGTTGACGCGTGGTCGTCAGCGCTGACTGGATCGCTCGTTTGACCAGCGTGCGGCCATGCTGTTGTGCGGCTTGCAGTGCCGACGCACTACCCAGCAGGCGGTCGACCGATGGCAAGGTTTTCAGCGTTAGCGCTGCCTCGGGTAACGGTTCGCTCGCAGTGGGCGGCACCGAATGGGTATTCATCGCATGCCTTGTCAGTGATCGGTGGCGGGTGTGAGCAGGGCGGTATCGTCCTGATCGGCCGGTGCCACGCCCGGAGCAAACAGCAGGTTCGGACCGCTGCGCAAATAGCCGGCTTCATCGACCAGCATGTCCAGCGCCAGCGTCGCGAGGTCATCGGCGGTCGCTTCCATCATCGGGACTTTTTCACGCGTGAAAATCTTCAGATAGCTGTGGCAGGTGTCGCAGGCTTCGGCGCGTGCGAAGGCAATCTTGCGGGATGGCGCGGCATTGTCTTCGGCGCCGGTCAGGCTGTAATAGGCAATGCCTTTGGTCGATTCGCACGAAGAGCACGTCACGCGCACCATGTGCCACTGGGTACTGCACAGCGAACAATGCAGGTAGCGCAGGTTAGCTTGCGACGCGCCGATTTCGACCACGCTGGCCACCGGTCGCGCCGCGCAGACCGGGCACACCGATGAGCTGCCGACATGACCGAGTTCGTCTTCGGTCAGCGTTGCGGCCTGACGCGTCCACCACACTTGCAAGGCTGCGCCGATCAGCGGCGCGAGCAAGGCGTGGCGCACCGGATCATCACCGGCGACACCGCCATCGAGCACGGCATCGGCCAGCGCTTCGCGGTGATCGCTGTCCATCGCGGCCAGTGTCGTGGCGGCGTCGGCGAAAGCGGTGACGTCGTGATCAAGCAGATGGTTGATGATGGCGTCGAGGTCGGCTTGCCATTCGCTGTTGCGGGTGACGGACTGCCACGACAGTGGCGGCATGCCGTGCAAGCGCGATTGCGCCAGCGTTACGGCATCGACCGGTGTCGCGTTTTGCAGCGGCAAGGCCGCGTGCTGCGCTTGCGCCAGTTGTCCCATCACGGCGAGGAATTGGCCCATCGCGTGGTTCTGCGCGAGCTGATGAAAACGGCGTGCGCGTGCATCAAACAACGACGTATCGACCGGCAGCACGACTTGGGGAAACGGATCAACCTGGCCGATTTCGCCAGGTTCGAGAATTTTGGTAGCCATAGGTACTTCAGTATTGAGGGACAACGGTTGGACTGCGGGACAACATTAAAAATGCCCGGCGCATCAGCTTAGACACGCCGGGGTATAGCTGTTTTAGTGCGGTGCGTCCGTGACTTTTTCTTGCGTCATTTCGCGATACCACTCCGGGTGGTGATGCTTGGCCCAGGCGGCATCGACATTACCGCGGGTCATTGCACGCAAGGTGCCCTTGACCCAGATTGCGGCATACACATGGACGATCAGCGAGACGATGCCGACAAAGGCAGCCAGCATGTGGATGACCACGCCCCAGCGCACCACGACGATCGGAAAGTAACCGGCAAACCAGGCGCGCCAGATCACGATGCCGGAGACCAGCAGGAAGCCGATGCTCCACACCATGCTCCAGAACATCAGCTTCTGACCGGCGTTGTACTTGCCGATCGGTAGCTTGTCCGGGCCGTCACCGTTGTTGATGACTTCGTCAATACGCTTCAACCATTCGATATCGACTGCCTTGAACCGGTTGTCTTTCCAGACCCGTAACGACAGGCCGACAAAGGTCAGGGACAGCACGATGCCGATAAACGGATGCAGGATGCGGGCCCAGACCGGGCCGCCCAATACACTCGAGAGGAAGAAGTACGACGGATGGAAAAACGCCAGTCCCGACAGCGACAGCACGATGAAACACATCGCCACGATCCAGTGATTGACCCGGTCCGACGTGGCATAACGATGGATATACTTGACCATGATTAGCTCTCTTCCTTTTCCTCGGCCGGTTCCGCATGCACTTCTTTCGGACCGCGACTGATGTAATGGAAGAAGCCACCAAGAATGGCCAGGCCAATACCTAACGACAGGAACGGCTTGGTCACACCCTTCCACACCGACACCAGCGGACTGATGGTCGGATTGGTCGGCAGGTTGTGATATAGCCCCGGCTTGTCGGCGTGATGCAGCACATACATCACGTGCGTGCCACCGACACCGGCCGGGTTGTACAAGCCGGCGTTGTCATAGCCACGCTCCTTCAGATCGACGACACGTTCTTCTGCTTGCGTGATCATCGCTTCCTTGGTGCCGAACATGATCGAGCCGGTCGGGCAGGCTTTGACGCAGGCTGGTTCCTGGCCGACAGCCACGCGATCCGAGCACAACGAACACTTGTAAGCCTTGTCGTCGATCTTGGAAATACGTGGTACGTCGAACGGGCAACCGGCGATGCAGTAACCGCAGCCGATGCACAGGTCCTGATTGAAGTCGACGATGCCGTTGGCATACTGCACGATGGCGCCGGGTGCCGGGCAGGCTTTCAGGCAGCCCGGGTCTTCGCAATGCATGCAGCCATCCTTGCGGATGAGCCATTCGAGCTTGCCGGCTTCCTCGACTTCCGAGAACCGCATCACGGTCCACGAACTGCCGGTCAGGTCGCGCGGATTGTCATACACGCCGGAGTTGTCACCGACCTCGTCACGCAGGTCGTTCCATTCCATGCACGCCGACTGGCAGGCCTTGCAGCCGATGCACTTGGAGACGTCGATCAGCTTGGCCAGCGGTACGGTGGCCGAGCGGGTCGAAGCGGGTGTCGTCGTGGTGGCCGATTTTCTTACTATGTCTGAAGTCATCATGGGAGCTCCTAAGCTTTCTCGACGTCGACCAGGAACGCCTTGAATTCCGGCGTCTGGGTATTGGCATCACCGACGACCGGTGTCAGCACGTTCATGATGTAACCGTTCTTGGTCTGTCCCTTGAAACCCCAGTGGTTCGGAATCCCGACCGTGTGGGTTTCTTTACCGTCGATCATCAGTGCGCGCAGACGCTTGGTCACGACGGCCTTCGCGATGAGTTCGCCGCGTTTGGAACGGACCTTGATACGGTCGCCGTTGACAATGCCCTTGAGTGCCGCGAGCTTGTCGCCAATCTCGACGAACTGTTCCGGCTGCAGCACGGCATTGATGCGCTGATGCTTGGTCCAGGTGGCGAAGTGCTCGGTGAGACGATAAGTTGTTGCCACATACGGGAACTCCTTGTTGCTGCCGAGCTGCTCGCGATCGCCCTTGAACAACCGTGCTGCGGGGTTGTTCAATGCGACCGGACTGTTCGGCCAGAACAGGTTTTTATCCATCGGTGACTCGAATGGCTCGTAGTGTTCCGGGAACGGCCCTTCTGCCATCTTGTCGACGGCAAAGAAACGCGCCACGCCTTCGGGATTCATGATGAACGGACCGACGTGCTCTTCCGGTGCCGCATCGACACGCATGTCGGGGACATCGGGACCGGTCCACTTGGTGCCTTTCCACTCGATCAGCTTGCGCTTGCTATCCCAGGCCTTGCCTTCGGGGTTCGCTGACGCCCGGTTGTACAGAATCCGGCGATTGGCCGGCCATGCCCAGGCCCAGTTCGGCGTATTGCCCATCCCCGTATCGGTATTGTCGCGACGCGCCATCTGATTGCCCGCCTGCGTCCAGCAACCGGCAAAAATCCAGGTGCCGCACGCCGTCGTGCCGTCGTCACGCAATTGCGCAAACCCGGCCAGCTGCTCGCCGGCCTTGGCGATGACCTTGGTCGGATCTTTCGGATCGAACACATCCGACAGCGCCTTGCCGTTGAATTCCTTGGCCATCTCTTCGGACGTTGGCACCATCGGATCACGATGATTCCAGGTCAGATCACGGATTGGATCCGGAAAGGCGCCGCCGTCCTTCTGGTACAGCGCGCGAATTTTCTGGAACAGCGTGGCGATGATTTCGAGGTCGCCCATCGCTTCGCCCGGTGACTCCGAGCCTTTCCAGTGCCATTGCAGGACGCGGCTGGAACTGACCAGCGAACCGTCTTCTTCGGCGAACAAGCTGCACGGCAGCCGGTACACGGCAGTCTGGATGGCGGCGGAATCGACCGGATTGAATTCACCGTAGTTCTTCCAGAACTCCGAGGTTTCGGTTGCCAGCGGATCAATCACCACCATGAACTTCAACTTGGCCAGCGCAGTATTGATCTTGGCCTTGTTCGGAAACGAAGCCAGCGGATTAAAGCCCTGAACAATGTAGCCATTCATCTTGCCCTGGAACATGTTGTCGAACACCCGCATGATGTCGTGGTCCATGTCGACCTTGGGCAGGTAATCGAAGGCCCAGTTGTTTTCCTTGGTCGCGGCATTGCCGTACCAGGCTTTCATCAGGCTGACGTGGAATTTCTCGTAGTTCTGCCAGTAGCTCATCTGACCGGGACGCAGCGGCTTGATGGCCCGCTTGTCGATGTAGGCGCGGTAGTCGGTTTCCTTGTCGCCCGGCAGACTCATGTAGCCCGGCAGCAGTGTCGACAGCAAGCCCAGATCCGTCAGACCCTGGATGTTCGAGTGACCACGCAGCGCATTCATGCCACCGCCCGCCAGGCCGATATTGCCCAGCAATAGCTGGACCATCGCACCGGCCCGGATCATCTGCGCACCCTGGCTGTGATGGGTCCAGCCGAGTGCGTACAGAATCGTCATCACGCGACTGGTAGTCGAGGTGGTGGCGATCTGCTCGCAGACGTTGAGGAACGCGTCTTTCGGCGTACCGCAAATCCGCTCGACCATTTCCGGCGTGTAGCGGCTGTAGTGGACCTTCATCAGATTGAAGACGCAGCGTGGATCTTGCAGCGTCGGATCAGTCTTGACGAATCCGTCTTCGCCTTTTTCGTAGCCCCAGCTGGTTTTGTCGTACTTGCGCTTGTCCAGGTCATAGCCGGTAAACAGGCCATCTTTGAGACCGAAACCGGCATTGACGATGAAGCTGGCGTCGGTGTAATTTCTGACGTATTCGGCCTGGTATTTTTTGTTGGTAATCAGGTAGTTCATCAAACCACCGAGGAAAGCAATGTCGCTTCCTGCGCGGATTGGGGCATACGTATCGGCAACGGCGGCCGAACGCGTATAACGCGGATCAACCACGATCAGCTTTGCTTTGTTATGTGCCTTGGCTTCGATCACCCATTTGAAACCGCATGGATGGGCCTCAGCCGGGTTGCCACCCATGACCAGTACCATGTCTGCATTCTTGATATCGACCCAATGATTTGTCATCGCGCCACGTCCAAACGTCGGGGCAAGACCTGCCACCGTCGGTGCGTGTCAAACGCGGGCCTGATTATCGATTGCGATGATACCCAGCGAACGGACGAATTTCTGCGTCAGGTAGCCGGTTTCGTTGGAGGATGCCGAGGCGGCCAGCATGCCGGTCGACAACCAGCGGTTGACGGTTGCGCCATCTTTATTCTTGGAAATGAAATTGGCATCGCGGTCGTCTTTCATCAGCTTGGCGACTTCGTCAAATGCCTGGTCCCAACCAATTGGCTCCCACTTGTCGGAACCCGGACGGCGCACTTCCGGATGCTTCAAACGGGTCGGGCTGTGGATCATGTCCAGCAGGGCTGCACCCTTCGGGCACAGCGTGCCGCGATTGACCGGATGGTCCGAATCACCCTCGATATGAAACACTTCCGACTTTACGTTCTTGGCCTTGTCGCCGGTGCTGTACATCAGGATGCCGCATCCGACCGAACAGTACGCGCAGGTATTACGCGTTTCGGTGGCACGGTCGAGCTTGTAGATGCGCATTTCGGCATGGGCGATGGAAGGCATCACACCTAATGCGGCGAGCGTCGAGGTGCCAACCCCGGCCGCGCATATTCTAAAAAATTGCCGTCGATTCACTGGCTTGTTCATCACCATTCCTTCTCTCTTTTCAGTCAACATAAATCACTTTATTCCGGTAAAAAATTTCTCTGCGTCAATCGTCGAAGTCTACAGTACTTGGTTAAAAAGATTTTGATACCAATAAGAGTGATTCCCTTTACAAGAAAGCCTCTTCCACGCGCAGGACACGGCCCGTATCCGTCACGTCATAACCCGGCAGATCATTGACAGTGGCCCTGAATTCGCTGGAGTTGAGGGCGTCGAGGATCGCCACGAAGCGGGCGTCGGCCAGCAGCGTGTGTTCGCAGACCAGGAAGTACCGCTCGGTCAGCAATGGCACGAAGTCGAGGTCGAACTGGCGGGCTGCCGTTTCCACGCCGACACCTGTGTTGGGGTAGGACATTGCCCGTACTAAAGCTGGATTAGTCGATACCTGCCACGACAGGATTGTTCACGGCATGGCTCTTTGACTTTAATGGGAGAGAGGTTGATCGATCGTGTCGGACTTGTCGTGCACGCCAAATTGATCAACGATCGTTGCGCTGGCGGCGTTCATGCCGACGAGTGCGACCACCGTGCCCTGTCGACGAAACTTGATCACCACCTTGTCGAGTGCACCGACTGCGGTGAGATCCCAGAAGTGCGCTTGACTGACATCGATACGGACATGTTCGATGGTTTCCTTGAAATCAAAGGCAGTATTGAATTGCTCGGACGAGGCAAAAAATACCTGACCGATGACGATGTAATCGCGGGTGCGGCCATCGTCGGACCTCAGCGAGGTCACGCTTAACAAGCGTCCCACTTTGGTCGCAAAAAACAGCGCACTGAGCAGCACACCGACAAAGACGCCTTTGGCGAGGTCATGAGTCGCCACGACCACCACCACGGTGGCTACCATGACAATGCTGGAGCTGAGCGGATTTTTTGGCAGGTTGCGCAGCGAGTCCCAGCTAAACGTGCCTATCGAAACCATGATCATCACGGCGACCAGCGCTGCCATCGGAATCCTGCCGACCCACGGTCCCATGAACACCACCATGAGCAGCAAGACAACGCCGGCAGTGAGGGTCGAGAGCCGGCTGCGTCCGCCGGATTTGAAGTTGATCACCGATTGACCGATCATCGCGCAACCGGCCATGCCACCGAGCAGGCCGGAGGCGATATTGGCGACGCCTTGTCCGGCACATTCCCGGCTCTTGTTACTGGGCGTATCGGTCAGATCGTCAATGATGGTCGCCGTCATCATCGATTCAAGCAGGCCGACAATGGCCAGTGTCAGTGCATACGGAAAAATGATGGTCAAGGTTTCCAGCGTCAGCGGGACGTCGGGGAACAGGAACAGTGGCAAGCTGTCAGGCAGTTGTCCCATGTCCTTGACGGTGCGGATATCGAGTCCGAGCCATAGCGATAGCGCGGTCAGCACGACGATGCAGACCAGTGGTGACGGGATCGCTTTGGTGAGGTACGGGAACAGATAGATCAGGCCCAGTCCGCCGGCCACCATCGCGTAGACGACCCAGCTGACATGAATCAGTTCGGGTAGTTGTGCCATGAAAATCAGTATCGCCAGCGCGTTGACAAAGCCGGTCACGACCGAGCGCGAAACAAAGCGCATCAGCGTTCCGAGACGCAGTGCGCTGGCGACGATTTGCAGCACGCCGGTCAGCAACGTAGCTGCCAGCAGATATTGCAGGCCGTGCTCCTTGACCAGACTCACCATGACGAGCGCCATCGCGCCGGTGGCTGCCGAGATCATGCCGGGACGACCACCAACGAAGGCAATCACCACCGCAATGCAGAACGAAGCGTACAGGCCAACCTTGGGATCAACCCCGGCGATGATGGAAAAAGCAATGGCCTCGGGAATGAGCGCCAGTGCAACGACCACACCGGCGAGTACGTCGCCGCGAATATTGGACAGCCAGTCTAGGAGCCTGTCGGACTTAGGGAGAATCGGCTGCAAAAATACCTGGACGGTCCATATTTCACCGATTTCTTGGCCAATAGCTCGCTATTGGCACTGCGAAATCGGCAAAATCTGTCCTCGCCCAGCTATTTTTTCGCTTCGATTCCCTAAGTCCGACAGGCTCCTAGCCGGAGTTGTTTTTGTAGTGACATGGGATTCCGTTTCAAATGAAGAGGGCAGCGCGCAACCAGCCTCGACGGGTGACATACCCGACGGACCTGTTGGATCTTTTGCGGTATTTTACAAGCATGATTCCAGTGTGCCGGATGACACGGCCTGGTACGCATTGCCGCATAGCCGAAGTTGACCGACCTTGTTGCCACACACGGCCGTTGCGGCGTGTGCGAAACTGCGTTCCCCGTCTGGAATGAAAACTGATTATGTGGAATGGTGTCTTGTGTGGCCTGCTGGCAGGAGCGATGTGGGGCATGGTGTTCATCGTGCCGGAAATCCTGTCGGCGTTTTCGCCGCTGGAACTGGCGGTCGGCCGCTATACCGCTTACGGCGTCATCGCTGTCGTCCTGCTATTGCCGCGTCTGCGCGGCATGCTGCATCGGCTTGAACGCAGCGATTATTCTGCGCTGCTGCGTCAGGCACTGACCGGCAATATCCTCTATTACATGCTGCTCGCGCTGGGAGTGAAGCTGGCCGGCGTGGCACCGACGTCGCTGATCATCGGCCTGCTGCCGATTTCGGTCACGCTGATCGGGCACAAGGACCAGGGGGCGGTGCCGCTGCGCCGATTGACGCTGCCGTTGCTGGTGGTGGTCGCCGGTATTGCCTGCATCAACATTGACCTGTTCAGTCACACCGATGCCAACGGTGCCGTTGCTGTTCTTGATATTGCACGCACGTTGCTCGGTGTGCTGGCGGCGACCGGCGCGCTGCTATGCTGGACCTGGTATGCCATCGACAATGCGCGTTACCTCAATCGTAATCCTCACTTCAGCAATGCGGAATGGTCGGCGCTGTACGGTATTTCCAGCGGGATGATGGCCTTGCTGATTGGCGTCGCGGCGTTCGCCATCTGGCACGAGGACGTGACCGGCGCTGCCGGCGGACTCAGCGGGCGCGACTGGACCCGGTTCTGGATCGCCAACAGCCTGCTCGCGCTGGGCGCGTCGGTGATCGGAAACCAGTTGTGGAATATCGCCAGTCGCAGCGTGCCGATGACGCTGTCCGGACAACTGATCCTGTTCGAGACCTTGTTCGCGCTGCTGTACGGATTCATTTATCAACAGCGCTTGCCGCGACCACTGGAGAGCGCTGCCATCGTGCTGCTGATCGCCGGTGTGCTGTGGTCGGTGCGCGTTCATGCGCTGCAAAAACAGCCTGCGCCTGCCTGAAACGGATCAGATCGGCGACGGTCCGGATCTTTTTTGCGCACCGAGTTCGTCGCGCATCCTGGCTTGAAAACATTGGCATCACAACTCTTAAGGAAACCATGAAAAAAACGGATCAACTGAACAACCGGCGGGCGGCAGGACCGGACTTGAATGCGCCGCAGCAGGTGTGGCAGAACACGCTGCTCATCGGCGCTGCCGTGCTGGTCAGTACCGTGCTGCTGCTGGTCTTGCTGGGAGTCCGGCAGGATTTGCTGGCGGTCGCCGCGCAGCCGGTCTTCGTATTGAAAGTGGTCTTTGTCGCGGCGCTGGTCCTGTCCGGAAAAATCGCCTGCAAGCATCTCTCCTTACCCGGTGCGCGTCTCGCGATGTTGCCGGTATTGATCGCGATACCCGTACTCATCATGGCCGGGATGGCGCTGCTGACACTGACGGAAGCCGCACCGGACCAGCGCGCCAGGCTGTTCTGGGGAGAGACCTGGCGCACCTGTTCACTGCTGATCGCCGGGCTGTCCTTGCCGATTTTTGTGGCGATACTCAAGGTCATGCGTGATCGGGCACCGACCCGGTTGCGACTGGCGGGTGCCGCCGCCGGCTTCACGGCCGGAGCGAGCGCAGCGGTGGTCTATTGCCTGCATTGTCCGGAAATTGCAGCACCGTTTGTCGCGTTCTGGTACGTGCTGGGCATGTTGATTCCGGCGAGTATCGGCGCATTGATCGGGCCGCTGGCTTTGCGTCGATAGGTGCACGCTGACAGGACGATGCTCTGCGTGCCACAGCTCGCCTATCAGGTGCGCCGCACACCACGTAACGGGCAGCGCAGCGTTGCTCGCAGACCTGACTGTAGTGGCATGTCTTCAGGCCCGATGTGGCATGGTCGTTTCCGGAATTCATCACCGCAGCCACCATGTCACTAAACAGGCGGTGATCATTTTTCGGTTCTTCCGAACTCATGGTTTATGAGGAATCAAACGGTGCGGGCATCACTTGAGCCGCCACATCGTGATGCATGATGTGGCGACAGGTTAGCTTCTCTGCCTAAAAATTCGGTACCAGTGAGCGAGACAATGCGTCGATTCTTACAGCCATCCGCATTGGTACCTCGAACATCGCCACTTACCAGCAGAATGCATCGATCCGGCTGCCCTGCAGGGCGAATTCTTTTTCGTCCACGGATCGTTAGCCATTCAAGTTGGGTGTGTCTGTTCGGCCTGTCTGGTACAAAAAGTTTTCGCTGCCGGGCGGATTCACCAATATTTACTTTTTATGCAATATCCGGGTTGAATTTTATACACGATTGTCTCCGTTCACTTCATAGGGAGTAGGGATTTGTACGCTAGATATTTTTTTCAGAGCGTCGTTAATTATTTTGTGTTCTTCACTGTTTAGAGTGTGTCCATGAACAAGATGTCGCAAGGCGCGCTGTAACTTTTCGGCGTCCTCTTGCGAGGCTCCGGTAGCAAGATAATCGTTTACCGTACTTTTGATTGCCTTACGCTGATCATGTTGATCTCCTGAGTCCCTTGCTTTCATTAATGAGCTAGCGTCTTCCAAGCCTTTTCCCGCAAGGCCTGGTACGTTTATGACAGGAATCATTCGGGCTGGCTTTGTATCAGGTTCATGTGCCCCTATTTCAGAGTCATCACCGAAGGGTATTGGCTTGTTGCCCCAGGTATCATCAAGCTTTAGTGGCCCTCCGCCGAACTGTCGACAGCTGATTTCAGTCTGTTTTCCTGCATTGATTTCTTCGTTGAGGTTGGAGGTGATCTGTTTAGCAGTCTCACTAAGTGTTTTATGGTTGTGTGTGCCTTTTCCTGCATTGATTTCTTCGTTGAGGTTGGCGGTCATCTGTTCAGCTGTCTGGTTGAGTGTGCCTTTGTAGTTGGTAACTTTAGAAATAGCCATGATTAATCCTTAAAGTAGTGGAGGTGTCTGATAACTGACAATCAAGATTGATTTCGGGGCAGGCCAGAATGATCTGCTTGTATCTCAGTGGCATGTTCAAACTAAAACGTTCCTTTTTAACGAAGGGCTTTTAAAAGGCAAGAACCGGCTAATGGCCAAGAGCTGCGTGGCGTCGGTACCCTCCCGTCGAAGGCAACAGCACCCACCCCCACCTCATTGGATACAAACATCACCATTCCTGTAAGACCGCATCCGAGCCGCAAAATCCGTGATCCGTTGCAGCCCAACCGTTAACATTCCGAACGTCTTTCGCCATCACCCTTGCGTCCCATGATGCAGGCCACTTGCCTCTCGTCACGATCAACGTCTGTCTCGCAATCCATCGACTGGACGTGAATCATCTGGCAATCGCGCCCTGCGCTGGCTATCCTTACGCACTCATCCCTATCAAACCGATGCATCTGCCGGAGATTTCCCGTGAATAAACGCCACTTCCTCGCCGCTGCCGGACTCGGTCTCGCCACCGCGCGCGGTGTCGCCACGCCGTTGAACACACCAGCGATGATGACCGGTCCGACCTTGCTGACATTGACCGGAACAATCGGTGCAGGTAATCGCGGTCCGCTTGATCCGGCACTTGACCAGTTGATGAAAAAGCAGGGCGTTGCGTTTGACCGTGCCCATACGTTTGACTTCGCCGCGCTGCGTGCTTTGCCGTCCATCACGATCAAGCCCACGCTCGAATATGACGGCAAAGTCCACGTGCTGGGTGGACCGTTGCTGGCCGACGTACTCCATGCTGCGGGGGCGACGACCACTGGCCAGGGCCGCGTGTTGCTGCGCGCAATTGATGGTTACGTGGTGGCAGTCTCTTTTGCCGACATGGTGAAGTACCGCTTCATCGTCGCCACCACCCTGGATGCAAAAGCGTTACCGCTGGGCGGACTCGGACCACTCTGGGCCGTGTATGACGCGGACCGTTTTCCGGACAAGGCGGCAAGGCCGCTGGCCGAACGGTTTACGTTGTGCCCGTGGGCGGTGTATCACATCGCTGTGCAGGGAGTCTGATGCCGTAACAGGTGATCGGTGTCGACCTGCGCGGTCCTTGTTTTCTCTCAAGATCACCAGCGCGGAGGGATGCACACTTGGCCTTTCAGATGCGTGCAAAAGCCATCCGGTTTTGCCGTCGCTCACAAGGAGAAAGCCATGCGTCGGACCGCACTCGTCACAGGGGGAACACGCGGTATCGGGAAAGCCATTGCCATGGCACTGCATGAGGCAGGACATCAGGTTGCTGCTGTTTATCACAGCAATGCCGGTGCAGCACAGGCGTTTTCCAACGAGACATCGATCCCGGTCTATCAGTGGGATGTGGCGGATTTTGACCAGTGCCGAGCGGGTGTCGCCCGGGTTGAACTGCAACTGGGTCCTATCGATATCCTCGTCAACAACGCCGGCATCGCCAGCGACGCGGTGTTGCACCGCATGACACCGCAGCAGTGGTGGCGGGTCATTCATACCGACCTTGGCTCGATGTTCAACATGTGTCGCCATGTGGTTGAGGGCATGCGCGAGCGCCAATTCGGTCGCATCATCAACATCAGTTCGGTCAACGGTTAGAAGGGTCAATTTGGCCAGAGCAATTACGCCGCAGCCAAGGCCGGTGTGCTGGGTTTCACGAAGGCGCTGGCGCTCGAAGGAGCACGCAAGAACATCACGGTCAATGCAATCGCCCCGGGCTACTGCGATACCGAGATGGTCGCCGCAGTCCCGAAAGACACACTGCAAACCATCATTGGCGCCATTCCGGTCGGACGATTGGGTACCGCCGCCGATGTCGGTCGCACGGTTGTCTTTCTCGCTGCCGAGGAAGCTGGATTTATTACCGGTGCGACCATCGATGTCAACGGTGGACAGACCATGCGCTAGCGGCGCGCGCAGGCATCGTCGGGGGCCAATGCAAAACGACCCGGTTGCAGGCGCAATCGGGTCGTCAGGGCAGGGCTAGCAGATCAGGTGGTGAAGTCCGGTTGCGTCTCGCACTGGACGCTTGGCTGAACTGTTTTACACGCTAATCGGCGTGCAGGAACCGGTCATGAATCAGAACTGGTTCATCGTGTTGTCTTTACCCGATGCCTTCAGCGCTGCTTCGCCGCTGAAGTACTCCTTGTGATCGTCGCCGATGTCCGAACCCGACATGTTCTGATGCTTGACGCAAGCGATACCCTGGCGGATTTCCTTGCGCTGCACGCCGGCCACGTAGCCCAGCATGCCTTGCTCGCCGAAGTAGTCTTTGGCCAGATTGTCGGTCGACAAGGCGGCCGTGTGGTAGGTCGGCAGGGTGATCAGGTGATGGAAAATGCCGGCTTCGCGGGCTGAGTCAGCCTGGAAAGTACGGATTTTTTCATCGGCAGCCAGCGCCAGTTCGGTGGTGTCGTAGTCGACGCTCATCAGTTGGGCGCGATCGTAGGCGGACACATCTTTGCCAGCGCTTTTCATGCTGTCGAAAATTTGCTGGCGGAAGTTCAGTGTCCAGTTGAACGATGGGCTGTTGTTGTAGACCAGCTTGGCGTTGGGAATGACTTTGCGAATCGCGCTGACCATGCCGCCGATCTGGGCGATGTGCGGCTTTTCGGTTTCGATCCAGAGCAAGTCGGCACCGTTTTGCAGGGCAGTCACGCAATCGAGGACGCAACGCTCTTCGCCTGTGCCGGCGCGGAACTGGAACAGGTTGCTCGGCAAACGCTTGGGACGCACCAGCTTGCCGTCGCGTTTGATGACCACGTCACCGTTGCCCATTGTGTCAACCGAGACTTCGTCGGCGTCGAGGAACGAGTTGTACTGGTCGCCGAGGTCACCCGGCTCGCGGGTCACCGCGATTTGCTTGGTCAGGCCAGCGCCGAGCGAGTCGGTACGGGCAACGATGATGCCGTCATCGATACCCAGCTCAAGGAAGGCATAGCGAACCGCGCGGATTTTTGCGAGGAAGTCTTCGTGGGGGACGGTGACCTTGCCGTCTTGATGGCCGCACTGTTTTTCGTCGGACACCTGGTTTTCGATCTGGATGCAGCAGGCACCTGCCTCGATCAACTGCTTGGCCATCAGGTAGGTCGCTTCCGCATTGCCGAAACCGGCATCGATGTCGGCAATGATAGGAACGACATGGGTGATGAAGTTGTCGATCTGGCTCTGGATGGCTTGTTTGGCGGCACCTTCGGCATTGTCGAGCTGGCGGAACAGGCCGCCCAGTTCACGCGCATCAGCCTGGCGCAGGAAGGTGTAGAGCTCGCGGATCAGGTCGGCAACAGCGGTTTTCTCATGCATCGACTGGTCTGGCAACGGGCCGAACTCGGAGCGCAGCGCGGCAATCATCCAGCCTGACAGGTACAGATAGCGACGTTCGGTGCTGTTGAAGTGCTTCTTGATGGAGATCATCTTTTGTTGGCCGATAAAGCCGTGCCAGCATCCCAGCGACTGGGTGTACTTGGACGAATCGGCATCGTAGGCGGCCATGTCATCACGCATGATCTTGGCGGTGTACTTGGCAATGTCCAGACCGGTCTTGAAACGGTTCTGTGTCCGCATGCGCGCAGCGGACTCAGGGTTGATCGCATTCCAGGCACTACCTTCTTTATCTTTCAGGCCGGCAATGATCTTGATGTCGTCTTGGTACTGTGACATGGCATATCCTAAATAGTAAAAAGTGAGATTGAAAAAAGTAAGACTAAAAAAAGGGTCTGAACGTCCGTGCTTTCAATTTTGCTGCTCCGGGGAGCGCTGCCATGAATGCGAAGCGCGACTGCATGACAAGAATCATAACGAATTTTTTTCAAATCGACTAGGTCTTATATAAGACAGATGACTTAAATTAATCTTATTATTTTCAGTACCTTATGTTCAAGATTTTGTAATATGGGATTGATTTTCAATGAATGAAATGAGTTCGGTGATTTATTCTGGCGGGCATCGCGCAATATGAAAATGGCTTTTCGTATCGTGGTAAATGGTCGTGCAAATTAAAGATAGTCCGCGCTGATTCGCCTACGGGATACGCCGAGTGCTGGTGTCGCCGCGATTTCATGCTGATGGAAGCGACATGTTTGCTATGCTTCATGCTGTCGCTGGCCGGCGGATTCGCGTGGGCCGGCCCACCACTTTTTTATGGATCAGCAGATATGGCCTCGTTGCAAGAACAGTTTTTGAAAGCCGGTCTGGTCGACAAGAACAAAGCCAAACTGGCGAATCAGGACAAGAACAAACAGAAGAAGGTTGAACGCCGGACCGGTACGCAGAGTGTCGATGAGTCACGTGTGGCCGCTCTTGAGACACAGCGCAAGAACGCCGAACGGGCGCGTGAGCTCAATGCGCAGCGCGATGCTGCCGCGACGCAAAAAGCGATCGTCGCGCAGATTGCCCAGATGGTGCAAAAAAATCGCCAGAGCAAAGGCGCTGGCGACATTGCCTACAATTTCACCCACGGCAACAAGATCGAACGGCTCTACGTGTCGGCGACGGTCCAGTCGCATTTGATGGCCGGCCGGCTGGTGATTGTTTGTCAGGGACCGGTCGTTGAATTGGTGCCGCGAATTATTGCCGACAAGATCGCGGAGCGGGATGCCTCGATGGTCGTGCGGGTCAACAAGGCCAGCACCGAGATTGATGCCGACGATCCGTATGCAGCGTTCCAGATACCCGACGATCTGATGTGGTGATACCGGCGACGGTTTGGCGCAATCCGCATCGCTGCCTAAAAATCAGGCAGGCCTGCAAATGCCGACAGATCGTGGCGTGCGGAGGTACTCCACATGGTTATGCACAATCTTGTTCACATAAAACGGGCATAAGTCTGGCGGCAGGATTGACCGCTGCGCTACCCGTGTAAAACCTGCGGTCAGGCTGGTGCGCTGAGCAAGTTCGCTGTGCCCAGTCTGAATGTATTGGTCACCAAGGTCAGGTTGCCCGCCTGTTCACGCAGGGCTGCGGCAGCGGCAGCGGCTTCTTCCACCAGCGCGGAATTTTCCTGCGTGCCCTGGTCCATGTCGGCGATGGCGAGATTAATATGTTCGATGCCAGTCGCCTGCTCAATGCTCGATTGGGTGATGTTGCCGATGACTTCGGTGACTCGTTGCACACTCTCGACGATTTCCTGCATCGTATCGCCGGTCTGGTTGACCAGTCGCGAGCCGCGTTCGACCTGATTTACCGCGTCACCAATGAGCTCCTTGATTTCCCGTGCTGCCGATGCCGAGCGTTGTGCCAGGTTACGGACTTCGGTGGCGACGACGGCAAAGCCACGTCCCTGCTCGCCGGCAAGAGCGGCTTCGACGGCGGCATTGAGCGCCAGAATATTGGTCTGAAACGCGATGCCGTCGATGGTGCCGATGATGTCGGCAATGCGGTGCGATGCGGCGCTAATGGCCACCGTGCTGTGTACCACCTCGATGATCATCGCGCCGCCTGACGGGCCGGTTATTCGCCCGCCAGTTCGCCATGAAAGCGGGCGATCCAGCGCACCAGTTCGGCGGCCGGCATCGGCTTGGCATAGACATAACCCTGGATCTGGTCACAGCCCATTTCTGCCAGCAAGTCCAGCGTAGGCCGATCTTCGACCCCTTCGGCGATGACTTTCAAGTTGAAGTTGTGGGCCAGGTCGATGATGGTACGCACCAGCTGCGTATCCGGTACGGAGCTGCGCATGTGCCTGACGAAGAGTTTGTCGATCTTCAGTTCGCTGATCGGAAACCGGCGCAAATACGCCAGTGACGAATAGCCGGTGCCGAAGTCGTCAATGGCGAGTTCAAAGCCACGCTCGGTCAGTGCATGCATCATCTCGATGGATTGCTCGATATCGGCGATGACGGCGCTTTCGGTGATTTCAAGACCGATTACGTCGGCGCGGGTTGACCAGATGTCGAGTCCCTGCTGCAAAAACTCGGGCAGACCCGGGTCGGCCAGCGTGCCCGCTGACAGATTGATCCAGACACGTGGCAAGCCGGTCGCCGCCAACAGCGTCGTGTACTCCCGCAACACCGTATGCAGCACGTGGCGCGTCAGTTCTTTGATCATGCCGAATTGTTCGGCAATTTCGACGATCACCATCGGACTCAGTGCCGGTGCCAGATCGGCTGGCCAGCGGATCAGTGCTTCGACACTGACCACCCGCTGGGTGGCCACATCGACCTTGGGCTGGTAAGCGATGGTCAGCCGGTTTTGCGCGAGTGCACCGGTGACGGCGGCAATCAAGTCCTTGCTGTGCAGGTCGACGCCTTCGGATTCGGTGGCGACAAAAAACAGAGTACTCAGGCTGCGTGCCCGCTTGCGTGCTTCGCTGGCGGCTTGCAGCAAGCCGAGTGACGTATTTTGCGACAAGGAAGTGACCGCAATACCGATGCAGGGAGTCGCGGTGACGGTCAGCGCTCCGGCCTGCATTGGCGCTTGCAGCACGCGTCCGATATGCGTCGCTGCCAGGTGAGCGACAGTCGCCGAGGCCAGTGCCGGCAGCACGATCCATATTTCATCAGGGCTGGCCAGCGCCAGGTAATCATTGGGGCGCAAGGTGTTGCCGATGCGCTCGAGCAGCACGGTATTGATCAGCGTTGACTCAGGCAATTCCAGCGTCGCACCGATGACATCGCTGCGCGACAGGGACAGGATCAGGACCGCCAGCGTGGTCGTGCCGGGCGGATCTTGCAGATCGCGGTCCAGTCGGCGCAGCAGTGTCTGGGTGGGCGAGAGATGCCGGTTGCCGAACAGGCGAGCGGCGAAGCTGCCGGCAGCCATCAGGCCTGCCTCAGGTAAAAATCCTGCATGACGATACCCCGTGTGCACCATCAGGCAGCCCGCTGGCGATGCGTAACACCTCTGGTGCGACGTTGAAATTATGTTTCAGCATATCCAGTTCGCGCGGTGCCACCAACTTGGCCTTGGTGCTGTCGGTCAGGATCAGGATCAGCGGTTCGAGCCGGCGATACGGATTGTGCTGAATCACGATGGCCACTTCACCGCTGGATAATTCCACCAGCGATCCGACCGGAAAAATACCGATGGCCTGAACAAATTGCTCGACTAGCGGGGCAAACCAGCGTGATTCGCTTTCGGCAAACAGTTGTTTCATCGCTTCGTAGGGGGAATAGGCAGGTGCATACGGACGCGGATTGACCATCGCCGCGTAGGCATCGGCAATCGCAGCCATTTTTCCGAAGATTGTTAATGACATCCCGGGAATGCGCGCCGGATAACCGTTGCCGTCAATGCGTTCGTGGTGTTCGGCAATCGCGCTCAGGATCAGGCTCGACGTCACGCCGGTGGCCATCAACATTTCGATACCGCGATGGACATGGGTCTGCATTTCGAGGATTTCGGCATCGTCGAGTTTGCCGGGTTTGTTCAGCAGGGCGTGATCGAGTTCCATCTTGCCAAGGTCGAGCAGCAAGCCGACTGTGGCAAGGTCTGCCATGTGTTCTTGCTGGAAGCCGAGTTGTCGCCCCAGCGCGGTCAGGTAAATGGCCACCGACAAACCGTGGTGGTAGATGCCATTATTTTTGTCGCGCATCTTGGCCGCCCAGATCATCGTGCCGGGTCGACGGATCATGTTTTCAGCCAGCATGTCGGAAGCAGCTTTTAGCGCATCCATGTCGGTTTCCCGATGGGCAATCAAGTCCTGGGCAATGCGGTTCAGTGCCGCTTCCCCTTGTGCACACGCAGCGAGAGCTTGCGGCATTGCCGTGTTGGTCGCTTCCGGCAGCGGATATTTCATCAGAACGATATCGTCCGGTATGTACTCAGGACGCTGCGCAGCTGGTAACCGGCGTGCGCCCGATCGGCTGAACAGGCGGGTGATCCAGTCCGACAGGGATCGTTGCAGTTCGTGCCATCCATGCGTCAGGCGACCGGTCCGGCTGACATGATCGCCCTCGTTTTGCCGGACCTGTTCCCGGTAGTGCTGCAGGCGCTGATCGTCAGGTGCTTCTGTCACGGTGCTGCCAGCGGTGGTGTCGTAGAGTGATGCCTGGTCCAGTTCCGCCAGTGCCGCGAACAGGCTGCGACCCGGATCAATCGTGACCTGCTGGGCCAGCAGGGCGATCGTGCAGATGTCTTCAGGATCGTCGAGTAACAACCCTTCCATCGGGAATGCTGTGGCCGCCCAGCCGCAGTCGAGGTCAGCGACGTACATCCCGGTGCGCAGCGCCTCGACCGGCAAAGTCAGGCTGGACTTGAGCAGGCTGGCAGGTGAGAAAGGTGGGCTGGAAGAAAGATCGTTCAAGATCGGCAAGCCTTTTTTGTCAGTGCGTAAGTCAGTCAATAAGCGCGTTCCGGAGTTTTAAATGTTGGTTACAGAGTTTAATGCCAGATGGTTACTTCTGATGCATTTATTTGTTTGCCATCATTCGCCATCACCAGTACAGGACACCATTCACTCCTATGGAAAAACTTCTTGCTGCAGGATAATCTCGTTTTTAAATGTGATTGTCAGGCACCATGTTCGATTACTCGTTGTACAACACGCCGGAAATCCTCTCGCTACTCGCCCTGGTCCCCATCGGCACCGATCGTTATCTTGGGCAGAGTCATTTTATGGGCAGTCCGAACGTGTTCGGCGGCCAGGTACTGGGTCAGGCGTTGCATGCTGCGGCGCAGACCGTGCCGCAGCGCCGTCCGCACTCTCTGCATTCATTGTTTATCCTGCCTGGCAATCACCGGTTGCCGATTGAATTCGAGGTCGAGCGCGTTCGCGATGGTGGCAGTTTCAGTACCCGTCGCGTGGTTGCGTTCCAGGACGGCAAACGAATCTTCGTCATGTCGGCGTCGTTCCAGGATGAGGAGGTTGGGTTGTCACACCAGAAACCGATGCCGGAGGCACCTGATCCCGAAACACTGCCGTCGGCGATTGCGGGATGGAAGGAGCGCGCCAAGGCGAGCGGGCGGCAATTCGTGCCGGTTCCAGCCGATTTCCGGATGGTTGGCGGTGCCGATCTGTACGGAAATCCCTCGCGCGAAACCGGCAAGCAGGTCTGGCTGCGCGCACCGATGATGTTGCCCGACGCGGCGCTTGTGCACGAGTCCTTGTTTGCCTATGTGTCCGATTACAGTTTTCTGGTGACCGCTTTGCAGCCGCACGGCGTGACGCTGGGTGACCCGCGCTTGCAGATCGCCAGCCTTGACCACACGATATGGTTTCATCGGCCATTCCGGATGGATCAATGGCTGCTCATTTGCATGGATAGTCCCAATGCGTCGGGCGGACGCGGGTTGGCACTTGCGTCGGTGTATGACCAAAAGGGACAGTTGGTGGTCACGATGGCGCAGGAGGGATTGATGCGCCTGCGTGAAAAAAAATGATGCACAGGGAGGGCGCGGCCAGACCGCTTACTCCCTGTCCGCTTTAACGTTCAGTCAGCTGTGTGCTTCACAACCCTTGGGCATCAGAGAGCGTGCCCGGTAAGCTTCGATGAAATCGTCGAAGCTGCCGGTTTGCTCGTTTTCCATACGGGTCTGTTCGTCGATTGATCGGCGAGCCAGTTCGTGGAACGTATCGAGCTGGGCTGGCGTCAACGGTCTGGCCCGGAATTGCGCGGCATGTGCATGGCTTTGCGCCAGCGAAAACTTCATGAACGAGTTGTCATGTGCACGCAATGCGTCGAGCACCCGGGCCGACGGGGTGCAGTCCGGATCGCGTAATTTGGCGCGCTGCATGTCGAGCGACGCATGGTGCGCACGGTCGTCACGCTGGGCATCGAGTAACGAAGCGGCAGAGGCAATCCGGTCCAGCAGTTCGACACCCCAGTCTTGCAGCGTCACTGCGGCACCATCGCGCTGCAGGGTCAGTCCGGGCAAGCGACCACGCTTGACGGTATCGGCAAAATTGGCCGTGTTCTCGCGGCCTTCGGATTCGCTGGTCATCGGACTGTCGTCGAGTGCGCAAAATAGCAGGAAGGCGTCCATGAAGCGCCCCGTATCGAGGTTAAGTCCCATCGCTTCAAACGGATCGACGTCGAGGCAGCGCACTTCGATGTATTGCACGCCGCGAGCACACAACGCTTCGACCGGACGTTCGCCACTGTTGATGACGCGCTTTGGCCGGATCGTCGAGTAATACTCGTTTTCGATCTGCAGCACATTGGTACTGATCTGAATCCATTCGCCATTGCTGTCACGCCGGGTACCCAGCGCGACATACTCCGAGAACGGTTGTTTGACTGCCTGCACCAGATTCTGCATGTAGCTGGCCAGGTCGTTATAAGGCGGTATCAGCCCGGCCTGCGCGTCGTTCTGGTAGCCGAGATCGCTCATGCGCAGGCTGGTCGCATACGGGAGGTAGAGCGTGTCGTCGGACAGCACGTCGAGCTGGTGCGGTTTGCCGCGCAGGAAGTCGCTGGCCAATGCGGGCGAGGCACCGAACAGATACATCAGCAGCCAGCTGTAGCGTCGAAAATTGCGGATCAGGGCAATGTAGCTTTCGGACTGGTACTCGGTGGCCGAACCCGGTGACTGTTCGGCTGCCTGCAGCAGTGGCCAGATCGATTCCGACAACGAAAAATTGTAGTGAATGCCCGCGATGCACTGCATCGGTTTGCCATAGCGCAGCGCCAATCCGCGCCGGTACACATGCTTGAGCATGCCGATGTGCGACGTGCCATACCAGGCGATCGGTATCGTTGCTTCATCGGGAAGATGGCATGGCATCGACTCGCTCCACAGCAGCTCGTCGTTATTGACTGCATAAAAATAGCGATGCGCGGTGTCGAGCTCGGCGAGTGCATCGGCAATGTCATGTTCGGCCGGCGTGATGAACTCAAGCAGCGATTCGGAATAATCAGTGGTAATCGTCGGATGGGTGAGCGCCGCGCCGAGGGCGATCGGGTGCGGCGTCAATGCCAGCGCTCCGGTCGCGTCTACCCGCAAGGTTTCCCGTTCGATGCCGCGCCGGCCCTGTGACAGCAATGCGCGATGTGCATCAGTCGACAGCAATGCCAGCCGTTGGTGAAAAAGATCGCTCAATGGGATTTCCTTAAAATCGTAGGCGCTGCCGATCCGGCGCGCCGTGGTCGCAGAGAATAACCGAAATCAGTGTCTCAGGTTTTGGCTGCGGTTTTGGCTGCAATGTGTGCGGCATCCAAAAAAAAGCCCGCACACCAATCGGTGTACGGGCAAAACCCTAGGAAACGCTAGCGAGAGTGTAAGGCGCAAGGATGACCGGTTAATGACATCACCAGTGCAGGCTTCAGCTACACTATTTGCTCAAAAAAGTTCTGCTGCGAGTTTCCGGGACCCACGATGCCAGATATTGACTCATCAATGCCTTCAGTTCTTAACGCCGAGGCCGCGGATCTGGTCCGGTTGCTGGTCGCCGGACTGGACGAACAGGCGCTGATCACCCTCGATGCCAGCGGACTGATCGTCAGCTGGAACCGGGGTGCCGAGTTGCTGACCGGTTACTGCAACAACGAAATTCTGGGGCGGCATGTCAGTTGCCTCTATCCGCCGCGCCATATCGCCGGCGGCGCTCCCGAATCCGATCTCAAGCAAGCTCGCTGTCGAGAAAAATTCTGCCACGAGGGCTGGCGCATGCGTAAAAACGGCGCACCCGTCCGGGTCAGCATCACGCTGCGCAGATTAGTCAACGTCCGCCATGAAGTGCTTGGTTACGGCCTGATTCTGCGCGATGCGGCCGAAGACGGATCGGCAATCCCTGCCGCCGTTGCCGGTACAACCAGTATGCTGGTTCAGGCAGTCACGATGCTGCAAACGGAAGTGACCGAGCGACGGCGCATCGAGCATGAACTGTTGCAGTTGCAAAGCTTGTTGCGCGAACTGGCCGCGCACCAGGATCAGATCAAGGAGGACGAGCGCAAGCGCATCGCCCGTGAAATCCATGACGAACTGGGCCAGAACCTGCTGGCCTTGCGGCTCGATGTGTCGATGCTGATGGCCCGTTGCGCCAGCCGTCATCCGCATCTGGGTCAGAAAGCCGTTGCCGCGCTGGGCCAGATCGACGCGATCATGAGCTCGGTACGCGCCATCATCAACAACCTGCGGCCAGGAGTGCTCGATTTCGGTCTGCAGGCAGCGATCGAATGGCAAGTCAGGGAGTTTCAGCGCCGCAGTCTGGTGGTGTGCGAGCTGCATGTCGATCACACGGAATTTGAACTGGATGACCATCGGGCTACGGCGCTGTTTCGTATCCTGCAAGAATCGCTCACCAATATCAATCGGCATTCGCAGGCCAGCCGGGTCAGCATCGCACTCAAGCGAAGTGGCAATAAGCTGTCGTTATCGATTACCGACAATGGCATCGGCGTGCGTCCCGGTTGCCGACGCAAGGCTAACTCGTTCGGGCTGGTCGGTATTGCCGAGCGCATCCATTACCTCAACGGTGAACTGACCATCGACAGCACGCGCGGACGCGGCACGACGCTGCGGATGACCATTCCGATCCTGCCTGAGGAGGAGTGACAGCTAGTCGATCCCGCCGACGTTGATCTGCCTCATGCTGGCACCGCCAGCCGGATGCTACACACGATAAGGACGATATGGCATCGTCGTTATCTGGAAGGGGAGTGGCATGCCTGATGGGATCGACACCGGCACCGGACTGACCCGCGAAGTCGTGCAGCAGCGCCTGCGCGATGGCGGCTACAACGAGTTACCCGCTGCGCGACCGCGCTCGCTGCTGGCGATCGCCTGGACCATTTTGCGTGAGCCGATGTTTTTGTTGCTGGTGGCCTGCGGCGGTATTTACTTGCTGCTGGGCGAGCGCGAAGACGCGGCCATCCTGCTGGGTGCGGTCGTGATCATCATGACGATGAGCTTCATGCAGGAGCGCAAAAGCGAACGGGCCATCGAGGCGTTGCGCGACTTGTCGAGCCCGCGCGCGCTGGTGCTGCGCGAGGGCCGGCAACAGCGTATCGCCGGTCGTGACGTGGTGCGTGGCGACATCCTCTTGCTCGCCGAAGGCGACCGCATACCAGCCGATGCGCAACTGTTTGCCGGACAAGGGTTGGGTATTGACGAATCGCTGCTCAGCGGCGAATCCGTCGCCGTGCGCAAAGTGCCGTGTGCCGAACTGGCCACGCAGATGGGCCAGCCCGGCGGCGATAACCAGCCTTTCCTGTATGGCGGTACGCTGGTGGTGCAGGGCACCGGCCGGGCCTGCGTGCTTGCAACCGGCAGCGCTACCGCGCTCGGGCGCATCGGTCAGACGCTGTTATCACTGGACGACGAGCGCAGCCAGTTGCAGCGCGAAACCGCGCAAGCCGTGCGGACGGTGGCGTTGTTGAGTCTGGGACTGGTACTGCTGCTGACCAGTTGGTACGGCATCACGCGCGGCGACTGGCTCAATGGCATCCTGGCCGGACTGACGCTGGCGATGGCGTTGTTGCCGGCAGAGCTGCCCCTGATCCTGACGATTTTCCTCGGACTCGGTGCCTGGCGCATCGCGCGCCAGCGCGTGCTGACACGGCGGATCTCAGCGATCGAGATGCTGGGTGCGGCAACCGTGCTGTGCGTCGACAAGACCGGCACGCTGACGCAAAACCGGATGGCGGTGGCGCAGGTTATCGTGGCCGAGGCCATCCATGTATTCGGCGAGGCGGGATTGGCGACGCCGGCGAGTTTTCCGGAAGCCTTCCACATCACGCTTGAATACGCGCTGCTGGCCAGTCATCGCGAGCCGTTCGATCCGATGGAAAAAGCCATCCGCGAGGTCGGGCTGGCAGTGCTCGACGGGACCGAACATGTCCACGATAGCTGGACACTGATCGACGAATATCCGTTGTCACCGGCGTTGCTGGCGATGTCGCGGGTCTGGCAATCGCCCGACTGCACCCAGTACGTGATCGCCGCCAAGGGGGCGCCGGAAGCCATCATCGACCTGTGTCATGTGTCCCCCGAGGCAGCACGGCGCATCACCGCCCAGGTTAATCTCGCCGCTGACAACGGCTTGCGCCTGCTGGCCGTGGCAAGGGCATCGTTCAGTGAGCATGACTTGCCGCCGATACAGCATGATTTCGATTTTGAATTTCTCGGCCTGCTGGCGCTGGCCGATCCGTTGCGACCAACCGTGCGTCCGGCGATTGCGCAATGTCACGCAGCCGGTATCCGGGTCGTGATGATCACCGGCGATTATCCGGCCACCGCGCTAAGTATCGCTGCGCAAGGCGGGCTGGACGTCTCGGCGGGTGTGCTCACCGGGGCGGAGCTCGATGGGCTTGATGACCGTCAGTTATCGGCGCGGCTGGCGCAAGTGAACGTATTTTGCCGGGTCCGGCCAGAGCAGAAACTGCGACTGGTGCAGGCATTGCGGCAACACGGCGAGATCGTGGCAATGACTGGCGACGGCGTCAACGATGCGCCAGCCCTGAAAGCAGCACATATCGGCATCGCGATGGGCGCACGCGGTACCGATGTCGCGCGCGAATCGGCGGCGCTGGTGCTGCTCGATGACGATTTCGGTGCCCTCGTCGGTGCCGTGCAACTGGGACGACGCATCGTCGACAACATCCGCAAGGCCGTGGTGTTCATCATCGCGGCGCATGTGCCGATCGCCGGCATGTCGTTATTGCCCGTGATGCTGGGCAGGCCGCTGTTGCTGCTGCCAGTGCACATCGTGTTTTTTGAATTGCTCATTGATCCGACCTGCTCGATTGTCTTCGAGGCCGAACCCGACGAAGCCAACGTGATGCAGCGCCCGCCGCGCCCCGCCGATGCACGCATTTTCGACCGGCAGCTGTTGGTGCGCGGGTTGGTTCAGGGGCTGGGTTTGCTGACGGTGCTGATGCTGATCTACCTGCTGGCCGGTGCGGCTGGTTTCACTGAAGGGCAAATCCGTGCAGTGACTTTTGCTTCGATGATTGTCGGCGACATCGGGTTGATTTTTCTGAACCGCTCGGCGTCACTGCCGTTGTCAGCGGCAGTGCGCCTGCCCAATCCGGCGTTGTGGCGGGTCGTGATCGGGGCGCTGTTACTGCTGGCGCTGGCGTTGACGATGCCTTGGTTGCAGGAGTTGTTTCATTTCAGCGTACACCTATCGTGAGAAAGTCGTGACAGTTGACCTGATAAGTCCGTCATGTCCACGCAATGTCTTTGTCGTTACGCAGTATTGTGGTGCTCATTTCAGGAGGATTTATGACGACATTAAATGACCTACCGAACAAACGTGAATCGTTGAATATTCGTATCAAGCCAAAAGAGCGCAGCCTTATTGATCGTGCAGTGACGGCGCGGGGGAAAAATCGTACGGACTTTATTCTGGATGCGGCCCGACTAGCTGGTGAAGAAGTATTGATTGGTCAGGAATTGATTCTCGCTAGGCCGACAGCGCATGCGGAGTTCGTGACCATATTGGACCGTCCGCCAAATCCCAATGCACGATTGCGTAAAACCTTGCAGACATTGCCACCATGGGAGCATTCGTGACGTTGTCCGCCCCGGAGTCACTGGCAGTCCATCACGACCTGAACGGTTTTGGTTCAGATGTTGAAAGTCTGGATGTGTGGCTGAAAACAAAGGCAATGAAAAACCAATTAAACGGCGCCTCCCGTACTTTTGTTTTATGCGAGGGCGATCGAGTCGCCGCCTACTATGCGTTGACACCAAGTTCCGTTGCGGCAGGGGATGCGTCCGATCGTTTTTGCCGCAACATGCCCTCGGCCGATCATCCTGTTTCTTATTTTGCCGTCTTCCCCGCACCGCGCACCAGCACCCGCTCCATCAAATCAAACACACCCTGCGTCAGCAGCGCCAGCACCGCCGCCGGGATCGCACCGGCCAGCATCATGGTGTTGTCGTTGAGCGCCAGACCGATGGCAATGCGTTCGCCGTAGCCGCCGGCACCGATGAAGGCAGCGATGGTGGCGGTGCCAACGCTCATTACGGCAGCCGTCTTCAGACCCGCCAGGATTACCGGCAAGGCTAACGGCAAGTCAATGTGCAGCAAACGGTCGCGCCGCGACAGGCCCAGCGCCAGCGCCGCCATGCGCAATCCGGCGGGCACTTGCAGCACGCCGGTGCAGGTATTGCGCACGATGGGGAGCAGGGCATACAGGAACAGCGCAATCAGTGCCGGTACCGTGCCGATGCGACCGAGCAGCGGAATGAGCATCGCCAGCAAGGCCAGCGCCGGGATCGTTTGAAGCACGCCGACGAACGCCATCACTGCTTGTCGCAAGCGCGGCACGAACGCCGCCAGTACGCCGAGCGGGATACCAAGCAGGCTGGCACAGCCGATAGCCACCGCCACCAGCACCACATGCTGTCGTGTCAGGCGCCAGAAATTTTCTCCGAACAGCTTGTCGAGAAAGCCGTTGTGCGCAGCAGGCGCAGCCGTCGACGGCGTGACAAACTGCGTGGCCACGGCGGCAAACGATTGGCCATCGAGTTCGACTGCCGCGTTCATCGCAATCATGCGCGGGTTGTCAATGCGCCCTTCAAGTTTGCCGATGGCCGTCCAGGCGGCCGGAAAGCGCTGCGGCAAGTCAAGCCGGTACAGCAGCACCGCGTCATAGCTCGGGAAAAAATCGCGGTCATCGTCCAGCACGCGCAACCCCAGTTTGCCGATCTTGGCATCGGTCGAATAGATATCAATGACATCAACCTGTTTCGCCATCAGTGCTTCATAGGCGATGCCGTGGTCCAGTCCGGTCGGCTGTTGCGGCATGCGGTAATGCTGCGCCAGTCCGGGCCAGCCATCGACACGACCGAGGAATTCATGCGACAGACCCAGCCGCGATTGCGGCAACGCCGCCAGGTCGGTCAGCGTGGTCGGACCGCCGGACGGTGTGCCGCGCATCGCCAGCGCATAGGTATTGCTAAAGCCGAGCGGCACGCCGACGCCGAGGCCCAGCGGTGCCAGTTCGGCACGTATCTGTTCCAGCGAGGAGGGGGTGTCGTGCTTGAGGATTTCGCTATTGATGGTGCCGAGGTATTCGGCATAGACGTCGATGCTGCCGTTTTTGAGCGCATTGAACACGATGGCGGTATTGCCCAGCCCTTGCTGATGGCGCACCGGACCGACGACTGCGGCGATGCGGGTGATGATTTCGCCCAGCACATACGACTCGGTGAAACGCTTCGAGCCGACCTGCAATACAGGATCGGCGGCCCGGGCGTCGATACACGTAAGTAACAGGAAGAGGCCGAACAGGGAAGATTTCAGGGATGACATCGACAGGACTCTCGCAAAAAGGACGCGCCATTGTAGTGGCTCTGGCGCGAGTCGTGCCCACCCTGGTTAATTTTTGCCTGCCTTGAATCCCGGTCGCAAGTCATCGGCATTGGCGACGGTCTTCAGGGCTTTCGGTGCAATGTCCTGCGGTTATTGCACGCTACTTGCTACGCAGGCGTGGCGGCGTTGTCGGCGCGCGCCCAGCATGACGCCGACCAGGCCCAGTCCCATCATTGCGTAGGTGGCAGGTTCAGGTACGGCGCTGACGGTGGCTGCGGCATACGAGTGTCCCAGTTTGAGGTCGACTGCTGCCAGTCCGGCAATGGCCGGATCGATGATCAGATGCAGCGCGTTGGTTTCGACGGAGCAGGAAGTCAGCAGCGACGTGCAGGTATTGAACTGTTCATTGAGAGTCAGCATGATGCCAAGGCTGGCCAGGAGGGAACCGGTGCTACCACCTAGCGTGGTGTTTGCAACCGGGGTTGCGCCTGCAATGGTGGACAGATTGATCGAACGGTTCAGTGACGAACCGGGCAGGCTCAGTGAAGTCAGCGATATTAGCGATGACAGGTCAAGGGAAACATTGGCGAAGCTGTTCAGCGTGTTCGTACCTTGTAGCAAACCGTTGATCAAGCTGATTTGCGAGGTGCTTTGCAGCGCATCAGCAGTCAAGCCCAGGGAAAATAACGGCGTTTTCACGGTGGAGGGCGGTAAAAATAGCCCGCCAGGGAGCGTCATTGGCGGCGTTCCCGGTGTCGTGGTTGTCGTCGTCGATGACAACCCCACGCCAAGTTTGAGATCAGAGACGCCGCCATAACTGTTTACCAGGGTGCCGTTACTGAAGCTGGCAGCGGCATCGAGTAGGCTCGCCGATAAGGTTGTCGTTGCGCTGATCGCCGTCGATACCAATGGGAGCGGTGTGATCGGTAGCAGATGCGCCGGTATTGCCAGCGCGGTGGTTCCGGTCAGAGTCAGGTTCGCGACGCTACCGCTGACGCTGTAAGGCGTGCCGCTGGTCGTGCTGCCAACAGCCGCAGTCCCGCCGGTAACGGATGCAGTGTTGCCCAGAATAGTGACGCTACCCGGCAGCGAAGCCGACGCCACTGTCGTCCCAAGCAAGGTCGCGGAAAGGATCAGGCCTGCGCCGTTGCCGCTGGCCGTGTTGATGGTCGCGTCCGCGTGCGCGGCAGGCCATCCTGTCAGCAACGTTGCGGCAGTAGTAGCAATCGTCAGGTAAAGACGTCTGGACGGGATTATGGCATGCCTTTCAAGGCAACTTCGGAGTGGGCAAGAGAACTTGCAGAAATCACAAGATAGGTCAATTGCCCTCCGAGTTTCAATTACTATTTTGATAACTTATAGCAACTCTCGGTAAGGGTTTGTTAAATACTGTCAAAACGTCCGATCCTTGTCAGGGTCGACGCCAGAATCATTGGCAGACAACGGCAGAACCGACCAGGCATCGCACAGGTGATTCTTTGAATGCAATTTTATTGCACGGTCGTGCTATTCTCCTTCAACCCGTGCATGATGAGGCACGCCCGAAATAACAGGAGGAGACAGCATGGACTTGACTTACACCACTGACGACGAAGCCTTTCGGCTGATGGTCCGCAGTTATCTGGAGCAGCATTTGCCAGCCGACCTGCAGCACAAGGTGCTCAATCACAAGCGCCTGTCGAAAGACGATCTGGTGCGCTGGCACAGGATCGTCGCGCAGCAGGGCTGGGTCGGTACTGGTTGGCCGGTCGAATTTGGCGGCACCGGCTGGAGTCCTGTGCAGCGCCACATCTGGGAAGAAGAATGTGCCCATGCCGGCACGCCGCCGATATTGCCGTTTGGCGTGAACATGGTGGCACCAGTCATCATGGCCTTTGGCAACGCGGCGCAAAAAGCCCATTACCTGCCGCGTATTCTGAGTTGCGAAGACTGGTGGTGCCAGGGGTATTCGGAGCCCGGTTCCGGGTCGGACCTGGCGTCGCTGAAAACCCGTGCCGAGCGGCAGGGCGACAACTACATCGTCAATGGCCAGAAAACCTGGACCACGCTGGGCCAGCACGCCGACATGATTTTTTGTCTGGTGCGTACGGACAGCAGCGGCCGCAAGCAGGAAGGGATTTCATTCCTGCTGATCGACATGAAGTCACCCGGCATTACCGTGCGACCGATCATCACGCTTGATGAAGATCACGAAGTCAACGAGGTATTCTTCGACAACGTCTCGGTGCCGGTACACAACCTGATTGGCGAAGAGAACAAGGGCTGGACTTATGCCAAGTATTTGCTGGGCCACGAGCGGACCAATATTGCCGCTGTCGGACGTGCCAAGCGTGAAATGGTTTTCCTCAAGCGGATCGCGCTGGATCAACAAAAAAATGGCGCGCCACTACTCGACGACGCCGTGTTTGCCGCCAAGGTGGCCTCGCTGGAAATCGAATTGATGGCGCTGGAAGTGACCGTACTGCGCGTCATCTCGCTCGACAATGCCAAACGCGGACCCGGCCCGGAAGCGTCGATGCTGAAGATCAAGGGAACAGAAGTCCAGCAAGCGCTGACCGAACTGATGCTCGAAGCGGTCGGGCCGTACGGCTTGCCGTTCGATCCCGCTTTTCTGGAAGGCAGCAGTGAGCACAGCCTGGCCGAGGATGACGACGCGGCACCACTGGCGTCGTATTACTTCAATTACCGCAAGACCTCGATCTACGGTGGCTCGAACGAAATTCAGAAAAACATCATCACCCAAATGATTCTGGGACTGTGAGGACGACATGGACTTTACCTTTACGCAAGAACAGCAGCAATTCTCCGATGCCCTGCGCCGCTGGGTCGACAAGGACTACACGTTTGATCAGCGCAAAAAAATCGTACTGTCCGACAGCGGTACCTCGGACATTGCCTGGACCACGCTCACCGAATTAGGCATGACCGCGTTGCCGATCGCCGAAGAGCAGGGCGGCTTCAACGGTTCGGCCATCGACATGCAGGTGGTCATGCATGAAATCGGTCGTGGACTGGTGATAGAACCCTACTGGTCGACGATGCTGGGGGCGCAATTCCTGACACTGGCCGGTGGTCATGACGAGTTGCTGGAACAGGTCGCCGCTGGTGCCCTGAAACTGGCGTGCGCGCTGGGCGAGAAGCAGTCCCGTTATGACCTGTTCGACATCGCGACGACTGCCACCGCGCAAGGCGATGGCTTTGTTCTCAATGGCACCAAGACGGTGGTGATCCACGGCGCGCAGGCGGGCATGCTGATTGTCTCGGCACGCAGCAGCGGGTCACGACGCGATACGGCAGGGATTGCCTTGTTCGTGCTGCCAGCCACCACGCCCGGTGTCGTGCTGCGCGACTACCGCACCATCGATTGCCAGCGCGCTGCCGACATCACGTTCACCGATGTGGCGCTGCCGGCCAGTGCGTTGCTCGGTGCGTCGGACGCGGGTTGGGACATCCTCGATGCGGCAACCGATTACGGCATCACGTTGCTGTGTGCCGAAGCTGTCGGCGTGATGGAGTCGCTCAATCAGGCTACTCTGGAATATTTGAAAACTCGGCAGCAGTTCGGCGTACCGATTGGTAAATTCCAGGCCTTGCAGCATCGCATGGCCGACATGTTCATGCACCTCGAACAAGCGCGTTCGATGGCGACGCTAGCTGCCGTCAAGGTGACATCAACGGACCCGGTGGAGCGTCGCCGGACTGTTTCTGCTGCCAAGGCGCGCATCTGCCAGGCCATGAAATATGTGGGTCAGCAAGCGGTTCAGCTGCACGGTGGCATGGGCGTCACCAACGAACTGCCGGCTGCGCATCACTTCAAGCGACTGAGCATCATCGAGCTGACGCTCGGTGATACCGATCATCACCTGGCAAGGTTTATCGCCCAGCCGGGGTTTCGGCAGGCGGCGTGAGATAGTCGTGAGGTACGCGGTGCAATAACCGAAGGGCATTGCACCGCAAGCACCCACAATACGCCAAACCCGATTCACCTGATCCGCCACCTTTTCAAACAAAGGACCACGCTCATGACCCAACCCACCTGGTGCTACGAAGACTTCACCGCAGGCCATTGTTTTGAAGTCGGCAGCATCACCGTCGACGCGGCCGAAGTCCATGACTTCGCGACCCGCTATGATCCGCAACCGTTCCATATTGATCCCGACGCTGCCGAAAAATCCATCTTCGGCGGCGTCATCGCCAGCGGCTGGCACACCTGCGGCATGATGATGCGGTTGGTGGTTGATGGCTATCTGCGCGACTCCTCCAGCATGGGCTCACCGGGTATCGATGAAGTGCGCTGGCTCAAGCCGGTACGTCCAGGCGATACACTACGCGTCACGAGCACCGTTCTCGACGTCGTGCCATCGAAAAGCAAACCCGATCGCGGTGTCGTCAACTCGCTCTGGGAAGCGCACAACCAGCATGGCGAGCTGGCCGCGACCATCAAGGGACGCGGTTTGTTCATGCGTCGATTACCCTGAATTTTTTTGAAAGAAATGCCATGCGCACTATCGCCACACTTGCCGAATTGAAGACCCTGATCGGCCAGGAAATTGCCGTGTCTGACTGGATCGGCATCCCGCAGGAAAAGGTGCAGCAGTTTGCCGATGTCACCGGCGATCACCAATGGATACACACCGATGTCGAGCGCTGTCATGCCGAATCGCCGTTCGGTGGCACCATCGCGCACGGCTTTCTGACGCTGTCGCTGTTGCCGACAATGATGGAGAGTGCCGTCACGATGGGCGATGTCAAGATGGCCGTGAACTACGGTCTCAACAAGGTGCGCTTTCCGGCACCGGTTCCGGTTGGCAGCTGGCTGCGCGGGCGCATCAGCGTACTGGCCGTCGACGACATCCCGGATGGCGCGCAAGTGACCTGGCAGATCAGCGTCGAACGCAGTGGCAGCGACAAGCCGGTCTGCGTTGCCGAGCTGATTTCACGCCGTTACAGCTGAGTCAGAGCGGCCGTGCACGAGCACCCGACGCACGGCATGCAGGGACGATGGACTTTATTGCAGCGGGCTCCATTTTTCGATGATGGCGATGAGCTGGGCCGCTGAAAAAGGTTTGGCGAGGTAGTCGTCCATGCCGGCTCGCAGGCAGCGCTCCCGCTCGCCATCGATGGCGCTGGCGGTCAGGGCAATGATTGGCGTGCGTGGTGCGCCGGTTTCGGCTTCACGTGCACGCAGGATGCGCGTCGCTTCATACCCATCCATCACCGGCATCATGCAATCCATCAGTACCAGGTCGTACTGTTCCAATGCCATCGCCTCCACCGCGCGCTCGCCATTGACCGCTTCTTCGACAAGGTAGCCACGCTTTCCGAGCAGGATACGGACCAGTTGCCGGTTCATTTCGGTGTCTTCGACCACCAGCACCTGCAACGCCCGCGCGCTGGATTCTTGCGGCGGCACCAATGTCGGTACCTTGATGGCGTCGGCAATCATTGGTGTAGCCACCGGTGCAACCGCCGTTGTAACCGCGGTTGCAACCGCGGTTGAAACAACCGCTGGCTGCTCGGCAACGCGGGCCGGTACATGAAATGAAAAACGTGTGCCAGCGCCAATCTCGCTGTGGCATTGAATGTCACCATGCATCAGTTCAATCAGACGCTTGCAGATGGCCAGGCCCAGGCCGGTGCCGCCATATTGTCGGCCTATCGAATTGTCGGCCTGGATGAATGGTTCAAAGAGACGCTGCTGTGCCTGTGCACTGATACCGATGCCGCTGTCGGCGACACGGTAATTGAGCCGGATCAGCATCGGATCGACTGGATCGGGTACGGCCTGAAAGCTGACCGTGACCGATCCGGCCGGCGTGAACTTGATCGCGTTGTTGATCAGGTTACTGAGCACCTGGCGTATCCTGCTGGCATCCGCAACAGCGAGCAACTCACCCGTTACATCGATCTCCGTCCTGATCTGTACGTGTTTTGCGCTTGCGCCGGCCCGGTGCAGATCGATGACCTCGTTGATCATCCGGACCGGATCAAACGTGATCAGGTCAATTTCCATGTGGCCCGCTTCGACCTTCGAAAAATCGAGGATTTCGTTGATGATTCTCATCAGATGCTGCGCGCCGTTGTGGACGTTGTTGGCATACAAGCGCTGGCTGGTATCGAGTCGGGTTTCAAGCAACAGTTCCGACATGCCGAGGATGCCGTTCATCGGGGTACGGATCTCGTGGCTCATCATTGCCAGAAAGCTGGACTTGGCGGCATTGGCGTCATCGGCCTCCTGTCTCAGTGCGTGAGACTGCTCGGCATCCTGTTCGCGTCGCTTCAGCAGGCGTGCCATCAGCACGAACGCCACACCCAGCGCCAGCAGGCTGGCCAGCCCGATGCCGCCCAACAATCGCACCGTGCTGCGCCAGCTGCTCAGGTACAAGTCATCGGTGATCGTGATGGTAATGGCCATCGGATAGCCGCGCACCATGCGCACCGCTGCCATGCGCGGCGTCTCGCGCAGATTGTCAAACGGCCGTGGCAGGGTAGTCAGGATGACGTCGTGCGTTTTTCCGGTCGACAGTACCGCATGGGTCGCACCGAGCTGGCTTTTGGTTGCCATGAGCTTGTCGGCATTCGGCCAGCGCGCCAGCAACGTGTAGTCTTGTCGCAGCACCGAGACGGAGGCCTGCTCGCCCAGACTCACGTTTTTGAAAAAATCACCAAAGAAATCGGAGGAAATCCCGACCAGCACCATGCCCAGAAAGTGGCCATCAGTGCTGTTGATACGTCGGCTGATGTAAAACGTCCATTTGCCATTGCCCTTGTTCCTGACTGGCCTGCTCAGGAAAACGGCCGGATCGACGTTGTCACGGTGATGCACAAAGTAATCCCGCTCGGCGAGATTGATCGCCGGTGCGGGAAAGGCCCGCGTGAAGTTGATGACGTCACCAGTCGCATCGATGATGCTGACCACGTCGACCTGCGGCAAACCGCTGATCCGGTCGCGCATGATCTGGTGTGTTGCCATCGTGCGGAAGGTCTTGATCAGCCCTGCCTGGTCGGTCGCGTTTGCGTTCTCGACCATTTCACCGATGCTGTCGAGCACCAGATATGCCGAAGCCATGGTCTGTGCGGTATTTTCGGCCAGCACCAGCGACAGGTTACCAAGGTCTCGGCGCCAGTCTTCGATCGCGCGGTCACGCAGTATCCAGCTCGATGCGACGGTCGCTCCGATCAGCAACACAATCATCAGCGTACCGATGAGGGTGGTCGCATGCCTGGCACCGGAACGCTTGCGTGTTGTCACGGTAGAGGACATCAAGGGATGACTCTCTCGGTAGCGGACTCTGGCTGCCCGTCGAAATGCGCGATGCTGAAACGGACTTCCTCAACGACCAGATCAAACAGTCGTCGCAGTTCTGGCAGATGCGGCAACACCAGATCGTTGCGTTTGCAGCGTGCATGCTGTTCTATCTCGCCGAGCAACACGCTCAGTTCTTTGGCGCCGACTAGCCCCGTACTGCCTTTGAGCGAATGGCTTTCGAAATGGGTTGCTCTGTCGTCGCCATGCTGGATGGCCAGTTCAAGCCGCGCGTGAACTGGCCTGGTGATCTCGACGAACATGGATGACAACTCCCGGAACAGCTCCAGATTGTCGCCTGCACTTTCCAGTAATAAGTGTGGATCAATGGCGCTGTAGCGGTGGATTTGCATCGATGACCCTTTTGTAGCAAGTGATTAACTGGTTGTTTTATTGCTTAATGGTAACTGAAAATGTCGCGCCCGGTCCTGAATTCGGTTCGAGTCTGAGGGTGCCGCCCATCAATTCGACCAGGTGCCGCGCAATCGGCAGGCCCAGACCTGCGCCATCATTCTGGCGGCTGGGTGAATCGTCTGCTTGCGAAAACCGTTCAAAAATCTGTTCCCGCAAATGGACCGGTACGCCATCTCCGCTGTCGCTGACCGCCAGTTCCAGTCCGGCCGGGGTCGGGCGGGCGCTCACACGGATAGCACCCGTATTCGTATGCCGCACCGCATTGTCGAGCAGATTGTCGAGCACACGCAGCAGACGGGACCTGTCACAAACTAGTGTTACCGGCGTTGCCGGATCGATGGTGATGTCGATCGTGACCTGTTTGGCGTCGGCGCTCGGCAGATGGCGCGCGATGGCGTCTTGCAATAGCAGGGCCAGGTTTTCTGGTTGTGTTGCGAGTGTGATCGTGCCGGATTCGAGCGCGCTCAGTTCTAGCGTCGCCTCGACCAGGGTCATCAGACGGATTCCGCAAGCATGGATTGTTTGCGCAAAGCCGCCATGGGTCGAGTCGCTGCCAAGTTCTTCAACCATCAACTGCGAAAAGCCGAGAATGCCATTGAGCGGGGTGCGCAATTCGTGCGACATGTTTGACAGGAAGCGTGATTTGGCCAGGCTGGCCGCAATCGCCCGTTCCCGGCTGACCATCAGACGGCCGACCAGGATGATGATGCTGGTTGTGAACAGCAGGATCACCGCGCTGACCAATCCGGCGATCAGCAGCGACCGGTCACGGTCGACGTAGTACGGTGCCAGCCGTTCTTCAATATCGACACCCACCGCCACCATCAGCGGATAGTGGCGCAGCTTTTCAAACGCCAGGATGCGTTCGTGGTCGTCGATCCCGCTGTTTGCTGTCATGACACCGTGATCGCTGGCCTGCATCGTCTTGAAAATCTTGCTGTCTGAAACATCCATGCCCATCGTGGTCTGGTCGCCAACCCGGCGCACCCGGATCACGCCGTCGACACCGATGAGCGTGATCAAGCCAAATTTGCCGACATCGATCTCGTTATAGAGCTGCGTAAAATACTGCGGATCTATCGACACCACCACCACGCCTTTGAAGCGGCCATCCGGATAGCTGATGCGGCGCGTCATCTGGATCGACCATTTTTGGGAGACGCGCCCAAGTACCGGGCGACTGATGAATAGCTCGCCATTGTCGGTGCCGGCATGGACTTTGACGTGCTCGCGATCGGACAGGTTCATCGGTTGGAAAGGCTTGCTCGACAAGACGACGTCGCCGTGTTCATCCACGATCGTAAACAGGTTGTAGATGTTGTCCGGGTTCAGGCCCACCTTGAGGTCCTGAGCGATGTCGAGGTCCAACCCCAGCGTGTTGTAGCGAAAGCGCAGATAAGTGACGGCCTGATCGGCGGACTCGACGGTGCGATTGGCATGTTCGTTGAACAGGCGGGCCAGACTGCGCACGTCGCGCTGGGTGTTCTCGATGATGACTTGCCTGGTTGCGCGCAATTGCAGCACGGTCAGGGTCCACAGTCCTGCTACCAGCGCGGCGGCGAACAGACCAAGCAAAAGACGTGCATCGATTTTCTTTAGCATGATGAAGCGCAGACTGGTCAGTAGGCAACCGGCAAGTTGCGATGCTGCTGCGCGCAACAGGCGCGCAGATAACCACGCAGTTCATCGTAGTTAATTGGCTTGCTGAAGTACACCACGCCGGTCGGAATGCCACCACGTTCGCCGAGTTCGGCTTCGCTCAGACTCGACAGAATCGCAATGTGCATGTCCGACAAGTCCGGATAGCCAAGGATAGTGGTGACCACTTCGTAGCCATCGATACCGTCCATCATCACGTCGGCCAGCAGCACGTTGGGTTTGTTGCGGGAGACTTCGATCAACGCCTGGTAGCCGTTTTCGCAAAAGGTGAGCGTCGCATCCAGGTTCCATGAGGTAATTTGCTGCTGGTAGATTTCTCGTTGCATCACATTGTCCTCAATGATCACAATTGACGGTTTCCTGCCCTGCACGGCGCGCGAGCCGTTATGGTCCGACAGTGTCGTCTGCGACGCCTTGTAAGCTTGAATCGCTTGTAGCGGGATGCGACGATGACCGCCCTTGGTCTTCCATGCTTCGATGATGCCCGCTTCCACTAACTGCTGCACCGAGGTGACGGAAATGCCCAGCAGACGCGCGGCATTCTGGGTCGTACAAATTTCAGTCGCAGACATGTTGCTGTCCTTAATTATAGTAAAAATTGAGTTTAACCAATTTAAACAGTTTAACCAAAGGACATTTTTAATCAATTGTCTTGCCATCTCACGTGGAGTGGATATTTCTCATGGAGAGGTGTTGTTTTTCTCCCGATTGATAGGCACTGAATCGTCTTGAAATAATTTTCTGATGGCAATTTAATACGTTACAAATAACAGAATCAGGATATCAAATCAGCGAACTACCAGGCGACTCGGTACAGTCGATTACCGGTAGCAAACTGGCGGCCAGTGCGGCAAAGTCCTGGGCACCACGGCAACCCGGCGCGTAGTGCCGCACCGGCTTGCCCACGGCAAACGCTTCGGCCAGCTTGATGTCGTTGCGAATGCCACCCAGTACCCGGTGCGCGCCAAACTGCCGCGACACATCGGCACTGATGCTGCGATGCTGGCGGATGTGGTCGGCGGCCGTCATCGGCAGAAAGCCGAGGATTTTCAGATCCGGATTTTGTACTGACATGACCTTGAACAGCACGCGCATCAACTGCCTGACACCTTCAAACGAGAGTGGATGCGGGACATACGGCACCAGCACCCAGTGCGCGGCTGACAAGGCATTGAGCAGCAGGATGTCGAGCGAGGGCGGCGTATCAAGGATCACCAGATCGAACTGGTTCGCCAGCGCTGCATCGGCGAGTGCCTGCGCCAGCCGCAGCGGATCGCGCGTGCCGCTACCGTGTTCGAACAGCTGGTCGGCCGGTGCCAGCCAGAGGCGCTCGATGCAGCTCGGTTGCACTACTTCCATGAGTCCGATGCCGCCATCCGCTTCGCCGAACAGCGCATGCACGGTCGCGGCACCGGGTGCGACCTTGAGCCCTAGTCCGACTGCGCAATGTCCTTGCGAATCGAGATCGACCAGCAGCACGCGCTTGCCCAACGCGGCCAGTTCGCTCGCCAGATTGACGGCGGTCGTAGTCTTGCCGGCACCGCCCTTGCGGTTGCACACCGCAATGACACGCGGCGACTTCATGGCAGCATCGCGCCGATCACGCGGCGCAGGTCGGCATGAGAAAACGGCTTCGTCAGTACTTCCTTGACACCCAGCAGCGAGGCCGATTCGAGATTGAATTGCGAACTGATGGCACGGCGTCCGCCGGACATCGCAATGATCGGAATGTCTTTGCTGCTTTGGGATAAGGCCAGAATGATTTCGACGCCATCCATCTGCGGCATCAGGATGTCGGTCAGGATCAGGTCCGGCTGTATTGTATCGAGCCATCGCATCGCCTCCATGCCGTTGGACGCGATCGTGACCTCGTGACCATCTTTTACCAGCATATGGACCAGCATTTGCCGGAACTGGAGATCGTCCTCGACGACGAGAATATGTGCCATGACGGATTTCCTTTGCTGTGGTTGGTTGTTAGTGGAGTGGAGGTCTGGCCAACGGGGGTGCCGAGAGCTGGGTCTGACAGACCAATGGCAGGATGACCCGAAAACTGCTACCCATGCCGACCTCGCTGTGGATAGTGAGCTGGCCACCAAGATCGGTGATGATGCCGTACACCACCGACAACCCGAGCCCGCTGCCCTTGCCCGGTTCCTTGGTGGTGTAGAACGGATCGAGTGCGCGCTGGAGTACTTCCGCCGGCATGCCGCAACCGTCGTCATCGATGGTCAGCATGAAACACGGCGCGCTGGAGCCGTCCGCGCGCAGCAAGGGCGGTGCCGGTGCGACATTCAGATCGAGCTTGCCGGCACCGTCCATGGCATCGGCGGCATTGATGCACAGGTTCATGATGATCTGCTCGATCTGCAGCGGATCGGCAAGGGTATAAGCCACCTCCAGCTCGGGGTGAAACGTCACCTTGATCGCCGGTGGCAGCGTCATGCGGATCATCTTCAGGACGTCACGTACCCGCGCCACGGCATCGAACGTGGAAGGAATGATCGGGCTCTCGCGGGCAAACGCCAGCATGCGCATCACCAGATCGCGCGCGCGCAGACTGGCGGAGGCAATTTGCTGCGTGTATTCCATCGTGTTGCTGCTGTCCGGATAATCCTCGATCAGCAGTTCGGCATAACCGTTAATGATGCCGATGATGGTATTGAAATCATGCGCAATCCCGGCTGCCATCGTGCCGATCGCTTCGAGCCGTCCGGCGCGCTCGAGCTGGTCCTTCATCGCATCTTTCGCCTCGCGCTGTTTGCGAAAGGCAAAACTGAACGCCATCGTCGCTTCCATCAACGGCGCCATCATCGGCGCAGCCACTTGCTGCAACGGCAGTGCAGGGTGCTCGGTAGCCATGCGCAAGACGGCTTGCTGGTGGATTTCGATCAACCCTTCGGGGGCGATGCCGTGTGTCATCAGACCGCGTCCAAAGTCGGCTGCCGCGATCAGGGCCTCCTCCGGATCAGCGTTAAAGACCGCTTCGGTAAATAGCGCGTAATAGGTGTCATGCATATCGCTCATCGCGCACTCCCTGTGTCGCCGTGCCGGTATACCAGCACCGCCGCATCGTCATCTTTCCGCGCCCAGCCTCGTATAACTTCGTCGGCAATCTGCTGCGGCGTCGCGTTTTTGTGCTCCATGCAGGTCCGGCTGCCCGACGATTCGTCAATGCCGTCCGTACTCAGGACAAGCCGGTCACCCTGTTCCAGACGGATCCGGTCCGGTATCGGCGGCGCATGGCCTGCGCCGACAAAACCACGCCCTGCACCCAGCCAGACCGCACTGTTCACACCGAACAATCTGACCCGGATATTGCCGGTCACGCCGAGTGTGAGCAGGTTGCTGTCAAGATCAATGATGGCAATGGCCAGCACCGCACCACGGGTGTCGAGCAAGCGTTCGTTGCAGGCGGCGAACATGGCTTCGCAACTGTCATCAAGATGCGCGGCGATGCATTGCATGGCCTTGCTGGCCGCACGATGGGCCGCTGCACCGTGGCCGAGTCCGTCGGCCAGCGCCAGCACGTGCCGATGCGTCCCGATCCACCAGTGGCCGACATCCCCGCACAGCAGCTCAGTCTTGTAGGCCCGTTGCGCGTAGCCGAAAGTCATAACCATTTGGACGCCCGTACCGTGGTGCCAAGCCCTGCGCTGCTTTCGATGACGATTTCATCCATCAAGCGTTCGACCCCGGGCAAGCCGCAACCGAGAGTGCCGGTGGTGCTGTAGCCTTCCTGCATGGCCAGTGCCAGATCGGCGATGCCCGGACCGTGGTCCACGGCCAGCAATTCGACACCGCTGCGCTCGGTCACTGCACGCACCGTGACCACGCCACCGCCGCCATGAACCAGCACGTTGCACGCCAGTTCCGATGCGGCAGTCGCAATCTGATAGCTGCGGGTGCGATCAAAGCCGGTCTGCTCGGCCACCTGTCGAGCCGCGCGGCAGGCCGTGGCGACATCGGCATGGACCGCAATGCGGATCGACTCGGTGCCGGTCATGGCTTATCCTTGCGGATCGACATGCTGATCGTCACGCGGGTCAGGCCGGGACGTGACTCGATCATGAAGCTATGGACCAGCCGACGCGTGCCGGGCAACCCGGCTCCGAGGCTGCCGCCGGTGCTGTAGCCGTCCTGCATCGCTTGCGCCACATTGGTAATGCCCGGACCGTGATCTTCGACCACCACCTTGATGCAGTTGAAGGCACCGTCGGAGGCATCCGAAATCCGGCACTCGCCGTCTTTGGCATATTCGATGATGTTACGTGTCAGCTCGGACACGGCCGTGGCCATGCGGGTCTGATCGGCACTACCGAAACCAAGGCAAGCCGCAAGCTGGCGCGTGAGCCGGCGGGCCACCACAATATCGGCCGTGGTACAGATCGCAATGATGGCGTCGGCGTCAGATGACGAGGTCATCGTCTTCACTCAGCAGGCTGTAATCGCCGCGCGAGGCGATACGTGATTGCAGCGTTTTCAGGCCCTGCTCCAGATTAAAGGTGCAATCGGCACTGAGCAGACCACGACCCATTTCAACCAGCGTGAAGGCGACGAAAGGCTGGATGCCGCAGACAATGACTTCGGCACCAAGCAGACGCGCCATGCTGGCCGTATCGTTGATGACCCGCGCCATGAATGAGTCCACCACATCAAGCGCCGAAATGTCGACCACCACGCCGAGTGCTTCGATCTCGGCAATCGTGCTCAGCAAATTGGACTGAAAAGCAAGCGCCTCATCATCACTGAGATCTTGCTGGATCGCCACCAGCAGGATACGTCCTAGACGCGGGATGGCGATCTTCATGACCGGCTCGAGGCAACTGGCACGATGCGCCGATTGATCAGTGACAGTGCTTCGGCCACGCCCGAACGCAAGGTCGCGCGGGTAATCACGTTAGGCAAACTGATGCCCAGCTTGGTCAGTGTCAGCGCACCGTCGGGATTAAGTCCGGTCATCACGACGCGGGTACCGAGCAGCTGCGCGGCGTCAACAGTCTTCATCAGGTGGCGCGCCACCGAGATATCAAAAATCGGAACGCCGGTGACGTCAATGACCGTCACGCTGGCTTCATAGCGGGTAATCGCTTCGAGCAGGTTCTCGGTAAATTTGCGTGCGCGCGCGGTATCGATCACACCGACCAGTGGCAGCAGCAGCACATGGTCCCAGAGCCGGATCACCGGCGTCGACAGTTCGACCAGCGACGCGCTCTGTTGCAAAATCACGCGCTCGCGAGTTTCGACAAACGCTGAAAAAGTCACCAGCGTGAGGCGGCCAATGACGTCTTCGACGGCGGCCAGATTGACTTTCATTTCGACGGGTGAGCTCATCAGTTCATGAATCAGTGCCAGCGTCAGCACGCTTTTGAGACACATCACGTATTGCGCTGTCTCGGTCGGCGTAAAGCCGGACACCGCGCGGCTGGCGCTGAACTCGCTCATCGCCAGCACCAGCGGATGAGTCTCGCCGAATTCCCACAGGCCGGACTCCGGATAGGCGGAAAAAATCTTCGCAATTTCTTCCAGCAGGAGCGCCGTGTGCTGACGCATCTCGTCGACGTTGAACGTGTTCGGTAACAGCGAAGACCAGCTGGTGAGAATTTCAGCGACCCATTTTTCATGCAGGACAGTGCGTTGTTCGGAGAGCAGTCGGTCCAGTGCGGCCAGGTGATGAAGGTTCATGGTGCATTCTTTCGGTTGTAGTGCGATCTGTTTGTTTCGGGAAGGACGGTGTCCATCTTGTTCGCTGCTATTCCATTTACTAAAAACCCGGTGGGTACAAAACCGGTAGGTGCAAAACCGTAGGGTGCAATAACCGCAGGGCATTGCACCGAATGCACCGGGGAGGTGGCGTCATACCCCCTCAAAACAACTCAATCTTCAAATCACTGGTGTCATCAACGCGATGTCGTCCCGAGTGCTTGTGCTTTTCTTCTTCGCTGGCATAGCGATCGGTAACGGCTTCGAGTTCACCCGGCAAATGCGCCAGGCCAGCCGGATCCAGTGCGATCTGTTCGACCGCCGTCACCAGAATGGCATTGCGTTCGGCCGATGCGAATTGCAGGCGTTCGATCGTTTGCCGGACCACGTCCTGATACTGGATCTGGCCCAGCACGTCGGCAATTTCGCGCGCCAGGTCGACGTTGTATTTGGTCACCACGACAAAACGGGTCTTGTAGTACTGCGTCATGTCTTCAAAGTTTTCCTGCAGCTTCAGGATCGATGCCGCAGCCAGCGAGACTTCAGTGAGCCGTTGCGATGAGTCGGCGATGCTGGCAGCCATGCCGTCTTCAACGACGAAGCGGGCGCGTTTCAGACCCTTGCCGATCTGGTCGGCGACCGTGCCTGAATTAGCTGCCAGCGTGCGCATTTCTTCGGCAATGATTTTGAACGCCGCGCCGGAAGCGCCAGCGCGGGTGGCTTCGATGGCGGCGTTGATCGCCAGCAGATGCGACTGCATGCTGATCGCATGCACTGCCGCGACCAGGCCGCCCATCGCACGGATTTCTTTGGCCACTTCTTCGACGCTGGCCAGATCGCGTGCCATCGTGACCGGCAATTGTTCGATGAAGGTGCCGATCCCGACCAGGAATTCCACGCTGTCGGTAATTTCGTTGCCGATGTCGCTGGCTTTGATGCTCGACCCATCCAGATACGTCACCAGCGTACTGGCCGAGTCATACAGGCGTCGCACATCCCCGATGATGGCGAGCGCCGAGTTTTCGGTGTCGCTGACGATCTCGTCGAGCTTGTCGTTGATGGTCTGATCAAGTCGCAGATGCGCAGTCAGGGCGGCTTGTGCCGGATGGATCTGCGCATCGAGGTTGGTCTCTGCTGGCAGTCGTTGCGAAGAGGATCGCCACGCCAGCAGAGCGCCCGCCGTCATCACCAGCACAGCCAGCAACAGCAAGCTGTCGCCGGGACGGCCTAGCCAGCCATCGCTGGTTTGCAGTGTGTCGGCCGGCAGCACGCGGCCAAGCAGGAGCGCCGCCAGTCCGGCCGCGATCACTTGCCACGCCGGCGCAACCGCGCTGGTACGACGGCAGTACCAATGCCACGCGGTCTGCGCCGATTCCTGCAGGCGGCTGGCGGGATAGGCCATGGTCATGCTCCGGGCAAGACCTGCTTGATGATCTTGATCAGATCGGTACCACCGACCGGCTTGACCAGCCAGCCGGTCGCGCCGAGCTTCTTGGCTTCATCGCGCCGGGCCTGCTGGCTTTCGGTGGTCAGCGCCAGAATCGGAATGAAGCGATAGCCGGGCAGGGCGCGCGCCTTGCCAATAAATTCGATGCCGCCCATGTTGGGCATGTTGATGTCGGTGATGATCAGGTCAGGCTTGCCGCCTTTTTGCAATTTGTCGAGTGCGATGACGCCATCGGCGGCAGTGATCACGGTGAAGCCGCTGATCTCCAGGCTGTTTTTCAGACTCATCAGCATCGTTGCCGAATCATCGACGACCAGTATGGTTTTTGCCATTGTGTTTCCTTGCTTCTTGTTGATTGTTCAGGCGTCCATGGCTGCATGCAGCCAGGTTGCCAGGGATGGATCATGCGGCCAGTTCGTGACCGTTACGCCGGCGGCCATCAGGACTTGCAGGTTGGCTGCGTGCAGGTGAATGCAGCCCGAGAAGTCCGCTTTTGCCTTGGGATTTTTCTGGCACCACTGCAGCAGGTCTTCGGCGTCTTCGACGCTGACAACGTCATCAAAAACGGCCAGGTTTTTTTTGTATTGGATCGGCATCAGACCAGCTCCTTGAGGTTGAGTACCATCAGCACCGAGCCATCACCAAGCAAGGCCGAGCCGGTGTAACCGGACAGTCCGCCGAGGATGCCGCCCATCGGCTTGAGGATGATGTCGACCACTTCACGGAAGTCATCGACGACGATGCCGACATGCTCGCCATTGAGCCGCACCACCAGCGTGGCCAGTTCATCTTCGTCATTGGCGCATTGTTCTGCATTGGTCGCCAGCAGCGTGTTGAGCGAGCGTAGCGGCACCACGCGTCCGCGCAGCACAGCGGTCTGGTGGTTCTTGATCGCATGGATTTCGCTGCGCGGCACCCGCACGGTTTCGACCACCATGTCCATTGGCACGCCAAAAATTTGCCGGTTCGATTCGATGATCATCACGTTGGTCACCGCAATCGACAACGGCAGCGACAGGCGCAAGCGCGTCCCTTCGCCGACCTTGCTTTCGAGCGTGACGATACCGTTGACCTGTTCCACCGCGGCGCGTACGACATCCATGCCGACACCGCGACCGGACAGATCGGACACCACTTCGGCCGTCGAGAAGCCGGCCGCAAACACCAGGTTGATGGCTTCCTGATCGCTGATGCGTTCCAGCGTGGCTTCGTCGATCAGGCCTTTTTCGTAGGCCTTGCGCTTGATGATGGCCGGGTCGATGCCCTTGCCATCATCGATGATGTCGATGATCACGCGACCGGCTTCCTGCGTCGCCCGGATTTCCAGTTTGCCTTCGGCCGGCTTGCCGGCGGCGCGCCGCACATCGGGCGCTTCGAGGCCGTGATCGAGACTGTTGCGCACGATATGGATCAGCGGATCGGCCAGTGCTTCGATGATGTTCTTGTCGGCCTCGGTGTCTTCGCCGATCAGTACCAGACTGACTTCCTTGCCGAGCTTGCGCGAGATGTCGCGCACCAGTCGCGGAAAGCGCTGGAACACAAATGACACCGGCATCATCCGTACCTGCATGATGGCGCCCTGCATTTCTTCGGCGATGCGGTTGATCACCGCGTACTGGGCCTTGATTTCACGCGACAGTTCGCGCACGCCAAAGACACTTTCGGCGCGAGCGGCCAGATACGGCAAGCCATTTTTGGCGACCACCATTTCGCCGATCAGGTTCATCAGGCGATCGATTTTTTCCTGGTCGACGCGCAGGGTTTTGGCGGTGGCAACGGCGCTGTCGTCGGCGCGCCGGTTGAACTTGATATCCCCGTCGACGGCAGGCACAACGACGGTTTCGGGGTGGTCGATTTCCTTCACAGCCACTGCCACATCGACAGCGGCGATGGCCGCCGTGTCAGCACCCGCAGCCGGTTCTTCGGTCGCAGCGACCAGCCAGTCAAGCAAAACCGCCGAGGCCGATTGCGCCATCGCTGCAGCCAGCGCAGCATCGAGTCCGGGCAGCAGGTCGGCGCGTCCGATGCTGGCAAAGCAGGCGGCCAGCGTCGAGCCGACCGCTTTCAGTCGTCCCGGCAACCAGTTCACCTGATCCGGCATGCGCAGGATCATCAGCTGGTTGGCGATGACGGTGGCGGCGATGTCGTGGGCCGGCGAAGTTGCAGGCGCAGGCGCAGGCGCTGGTGCAGGCGCTGGCATGGCGCTCGCTTCGGTCTTGGCGGCGACAGGTTCTGCCGCCAGGCGTGGCGGCGCAAACGTGCGCAACGAGACGATCACTGCATGCAGCGCTGCGCGATTGGCCGGCTCGGTTTCAAGGATGACCAGCAGCCAGCGCAAGGCCGAGGCCAGCCACAATCCGGCGGCCGATAATTCCAGCATCGAGCGGGCCGCCCGCTCCAGCGTGGCAAGGTCGCCGCGTGCCAGATGGGCCAGTGCAGCCAGCACGAAATCTTCGTAGACCGGACCACCGTTTTCATCACCTTGAGGCAGCGCTAACGCGAGGGCGGACAGTGGCGTGATCGTGACCTGCTCTGGTACGTAGCGGAAGTGCTCGTCCAGCTCGGCGCGGCTGGCAGTGCTGACCAGTTCCAGGTGCAGGTTGCTGTGATAGGCATCGAGTTCGGTCAGTACCGGCCAGGCGCTGCCGGCGCTGACGCGCTGCCAGACGATGCCAGGCACATTACGCGCCAGGAAGAACGGATCTTCGCCCTTGAAAAAGCATTCCGCTTCGGGCACGTAACTGACCCACAGCAGCGTTGTGCCAGCCCGGTACCATTCCATGCGCAAGGTTTCCGGCACCCGATTGAGCGGCAGTCCGGCGGCGCAGTCAGGCGCACTTGCTACCTCATCGTTGCCGTCGGTGCTGGCATCCGGTGCGGCAATCAGTTGACGCAAGGCCGCCGCCATCGCCACGGCTGCCGGCGCGTGGGCGGCCGCGTTGTCATTGCCGGCGTCGATCTCGTCGAGCAGCAGGCTGACAAAATCCATCGCATCAAGCAGCCGGTCGGCCAGTTGCTGGCTGTAGGGCAGGTCGCCTTCGCGCACCACCACCATCAAGTCTTCGGCGGCATGCAGCACGCGCAGCATTTCCGGGTAATCAAACAGGCCGCAATTGCCCTTGAGCGTATGCACCAGCCGGAACAGCTCGCCCATCAGCGCGCCATCGTCGGGCGTGTTTTCAAGCTGCATCAATTTCTCGCTAATGCCTTGCAAGAATTCGCGCGCCTCCGACAGGAACTGCTGCAGTAACGGCGTCATGTGCTGGTGTCACCAAGCAGCAGGCGTACATGCGTGACCAGCAAGTCAGGGCGGGTTGGCTTGATGATGTACATATTGGCACCGGCTTCAAAGGCTTTGGTCTGGTCGCTGGTCTTGGCTTCGGTCGAGATCATCACCGCAGGCGCTTGCGGAATGGTCGAGTGACCACGCAGTTCGCGCACGAACGAGTAGCCATCGAGCTTGGGCATGTTGACGTCGACCAGATACAGGTCATAGGTCGCGTTCAAGGCTTTTTCGAGCGCCTCGATACCATTGATGGCTTCATCCACTTCATAGCCGGCGGCTTCCAGGATGCTGCGGTGGTACATGCGTACGGTCGCGGCATCATCGACAATCAGGATGCGTTTCATTTTCTATCCCCTGGTTTTTGATACACGATTGCCTCTGGAAACTTGCGGATCTTGTAGAGGGATGAAATGCGGCTCATCGATTCCGAATGACCAAGGCAAATAAAGCCACCCGGATGCAGCGCGTCGTAGAAGGTCTCGGCAGCCTGCTTGCGCGAAATGTCATCAAAATAAATTAGCAGGTTGCGGCAAAAAATCACGTCGAAATTGCGGTAGCTGCGCACGTCGGCCGCTTCCATCAGATTCACGCGGGTGAACTCGACGGTGCCGCGCAGGTCATCGCCGAGCTGGAATCCGGCAGTGGTTTCGCGAAAATATTTTTGCAGATAATTGCGCGGCACATGCTTGATCGAGCGTTCCGAGTACACGCCGGCGCGGGCCTGATTGAGGATCTTGGTGTCGATATCCGACGAGATAATTTCGACGTCCCAGTCGTTGATGCCGGACCAGCGTTCGATCAGACACATCGCGATCGAATACGCCTCTTCACCCGACGACGACGGGATCACCCAGATGCGAATGGGTGTCTTGTCTTTTTTGCTTGCCACCAGATCGGGCAGGATCGAATTGACCAGACAATGAAACTGGTATTCCTCGCGAAAGAAATAGGTTTCGTTGATCGTCATCAGATTGACCAGCGCCTGCAATTCGTTGCCCGACGCCTGAAAACGCAGCATCGTGAAATAGCTGCGAAAGCTGTCGTTGGCGGTGGCTTCGATGCGTTCGACCAGACGCTTGTCGACGAAGTAGCGCTTCGAGGTTTCAAACTGGATACCAGTTTTGCGATAAAAGAATTCCTGGAATTTCAGAAAATCGTCGTCGCTGATGGTGATTTTTGGCATGGCGTGCTCAGACCTCCCCGATGCGTTTTAACGCCAGATCGGTCGCAAACCGGATGTACGGTTCGCCCGGAAAACGTTCGCGCAGTCGCAGCAGCGAGGCGCGTGCTGACGGTGAGCCGACTTCGCCGAGCAAGTCGACGGCGGTGCCACACACATTGATGACGCTATCGTTGTCGATGACGTCGATGAGCCATGCCTCGACATGCGGATGGCGCAGCGATTCGAGCACATTGACCGCCATGATGCGTACGTCCGGATCGGCATCGGCCAGCAGGCCACCCATGATGGGTGCGACTTCGTCGGGCAAGGCTTTCATTGCTTCGATGGCTTCGTTGCGCATGACGGCGTCTTCGCTGCGTAGCCATTCGACCAGGCCGGCGACCGCGATATCGTCACCGAGCCGGGTCAGGCTGGTCAGGATAAATTCACGTACCGAGCGGTCGTCTTCGCGTTTCAGTCGTGCCACCAGTGCGCCCGTCGATGCCGGATAAGCGAGCAGGTCGCGCGCGGCCCAGCGTCGGATGGACGGATCGGCATCGTCGAGCTGGTCGATCAGCCCGGCAAAATCACGTTCCGATACGCGCTGCGACTCGCTCGAGTCTGCGGTCGACGCTTCAGTCAGTGCCACGTCAGGAGATTTTTTGATAAAGGCCATATGCGTTCCTTGGTCAGCAGCCCAGCCAGGCATTGAGCTGGCGGGCAATTTTGTCGGCAGGCAGGGTGATCGATGCGCCCCCCAGCTTGATCAGTTCGGCGGGCATGCCGAACACCACGGCGGACTCTTTGGATTCGGCAATGGTGCGACCGCCGCGCCGTTTGACTTCGGTAAAAGCAGCCGCACCGTCGTTACCCATGCCGGTCAGCATGACCGCCAGGACTTGCCTGGCATCGAGCTGCTCGAGCACCGAGCGCGCCATCAGATCGACCGATGGATGCCACAAGTGTTCGCTGCTTTCGGGTTTCGCAATCGCGGTGAGCTTGCCGACGCGTCGCACCACTTGCAGGTCAGCGCCGCCCTTGGCGATGTAGACCGTGCCGGGTACGAGTGACATGGGCTTGCTGACCTCGACCACTTGCATTGCACACAATTCATTCATGCGCTGGGCAAAGGACAGCGTGAAGCTGCCTGGCATGTGCTGCGCCACCAGCACCGGATACGGAAACTGCGCCGACAGAAGTGGCAGCACCAGTTCCAGCGTGCTTGGTCCGCCGGTCGAGACGCCAATCATGACCAGACCCTCGCCGACCGTGCTCACTGGTGCGACTGTCGCTTTCAGAGGTGGCAGCGGTTTTTCGGCCGCTTTGCGCGGCAGCCGCATGCGCGCCCTGGCCGCCGTGCGCACCTTGGCGATGATGGCGTCGCGGACCACATCGAGCGAGAGCGAAATCGTGCCGCCCGGCTTGACGATGTAATCAACCGCGCCAAGGTTGAGCGCCTCGAAGGTGGCCAGTGCGCCTTTTTCCGTCAGTGACGAGATCATCACCACCGGTGCCGGCCGGCCAGCCATGATCAAGGACAGCGCGGTGAGGCCATCCATCTCCGGCATGTTGATGTCGAGGGTGATGACATCGGGCTCGAAGGCGATATTCTCGTTGACCGCTTCGTTCCCATTGCGCGCCAGTCGTATCGTGAAATCCCCTTCGGCTTCAAACAGCGACGACAGCTGTCGTCGCATCAGAGCCGAGTCATCAACGATAAGCAATTTGATCATCCATCTGCTCCGTGTTGATTTACGCGACGACCAGTTCTGCCAGTGCCTGCAGTTCCTGCTTTTCAATCAGATAGGTCGGGTCGAGCAGTTGCACCATGCGTTTCTGCTTTTCGAGGTTGGCCATACGCGCCAGTAGCATTGACTGCTCGCCGGACAGATGCGGTGCGGCCTCGATGGTGGACTTGTGAACCTTGAGGACTTCGACGACCGAATCGACAATAAAGCCGGTACGCACGCCATCGATGAGAAACACCATGATGCGCTGGCGGTCGCTGCGTTCGATCTGTTCCAGGCCGAGCCGACGGCGCAAGTCCATTACCGGCAGTACCGCGCCGCGCAGATTGATGACGCCTTCGACCGCAGCGGGTGCCTTCGGTACGCGTGTCATCGCTTCGGCGACGCGGACGATTTCCTGCACGCTGTCGATCGGCACGCCAAACTCTTCCTTGCCCAGGACGAAGACGACGACCTGTTCTTCATCATCGCTGCGATCGTCGTCGCTGCTTAGGGCGCGACTGCCGCTGTCATCGAGTTCGCTCTTGTCTGCCATGTTGTCTACCGTAGTTAATGCTTCCTTGATGGCGGCATGGCGAAACATGTTGCCCACCGAGAGAATCGAGACAAGACGCTTGCCGCTGTCGAGCCGGCAAATCTGCGAGATGTCCGACATGTTGCCTTCCCTGGACAGCATGGCCGGCATCGCATCGACATCGGTGCGTGCCACGCGCAGCACTTCGTTGACGCTATCCATGACCACGCCGACCGAGGCGGAACCCAGCGAGACGACCACGATGCGACTGTTTTCGTCGGCGTCGCGGGTCGGCAAACCGAACATGCGACGAAGCGACACCAGTGGCAACAGCCGGTTGCGCAAGGTCATCACGCCCAGCACATGGGATTCCGAATGCGGCACATGGACAATCAGTTCCGGCACCTGGACAATTTCCTGCACGTCGTCGATGACGATCGCGTATTCCTGATCTGCGACTTCAAAGTTGACCAGATGCAGTTCGTCATTGATCTTGTCTTGCAGCGCATCCGAGCGTTGCACCGCTTGCGTGGCGATCTCGGTGTGGTTGCTGGCCTTGACGGCAATGTCGGCAAATTCAGCGGCGATCAGCTTGCCAAAATCAAGCACCATGATCATCGGATAGCCGCCGACATCCTTGAGCAGTCCGGACACCAGTTCGGTGTTGACCGTCGAACTGATGGCGGCTGTACCCTCGATATGGCGCGGGTCGACACCGACCACGCTGACCACCCGGTCCACCACGAAGCCCAGTGGCTGTCGCCCCTGGTCGATCACTATGGCGCGGCTGGCGTCATCGGCGACGCGTTCGTCAAAGCCGAAAATACGACGCAGGCTGATGATGGGCAGGACCTTGCCACGCAAGTTGGCCAGGCCGTCCAGCGTGCGCGGTGCCAGTGGCACCTTGACGACATCCGGCACACGGATGATTTCCTGAACCGGAGCCATATCGACGGCAAACACTTCGTCGCCGACGATGAAGGTGACGAACTGACGGATATCCGTGGTGGCTTCGACTTCGGCTCTGGTCGCTTCCTGCAAAGCGACCGCGTTGGAATCGTTATTTTCAGCGGTCATCACGGTCTCCGTCAGGCGCTCTGAAGTTCGTCAGCCAGCGAGGCAATTTCCTCGACCGCAGCGGAGAGTTGTTCGGCAGCTTTTGATTGCTGCTGCGCGACGGTGGCAGCTTCGTTGGCGGCCTTGTCAGCTTGCTGGGCAGCGGCAGAAATCTGGTCGACACCGGTCTTGACCTGCGATATCGCATTGGCGATCTCGTTGGCGGCAACCAGAATTTCACGGGTGCCCTTGTCGACCGAGAGGATGTCCGTTTCGATCGTGATCAGGCTTGATGTAATCGTCTTGGCCTTGTCGGCGGCACCGGAAGCGGTTGCCATTATTTCGTCGAGGTCGCGACCAACGATGCCAATCTGGTCTTGCACCGCACGCACGAGGTCCTTGATACGGTCGGCGTTTTCGGCCGAGTCATGCGCCAGGTTACGGATGTCGGTGGCGACCACGACAAAGCCCTTGCCGAATTCGCCGGCACGCGCTGCTTCAATCGAGCCATTCACTGCCAGCATGTTGGTCTGGATCGAGACAGTGGTGATGGCGTCGACGATCTTGTCGATCCGGCGCGAGACCAGTTCGAGTTCCTTGATCTGCTTGAGGCTGCCGCGCGATGCATCGACGGACGACGAGATGCCGGTGATCAGGCTATCGATGCTGGTCTTGTTGACGTCGAGCAGGCTCTTGATGGCAATGACTTTTTCGCCGCTGGCCTTGCCACGGACTTGCGCGACTTCGACGCCTTTTTCGATTTGCGAAATCGCTGCTGCGACTTCTTCGGTACCAGCCGATTGCACTTGCGCGCCTTTCAGGATCTGGTCGAGTGCAGCCATGATCTGGGAACCGGACTGGCTGATTTCTGCCACGGCCGACGACAGCTGCTCGGCAGCGGCGGCGACTTCTTCGGCGCTCTTGGCGACATCGGTCGAATTCTTCAGGTCTTCGGCCATTTCAGCCAGGTTTTGCGAGGTCTGCTCGCATTCGGTCAGCGCCTGACTCTGCTGCGCGACGGTCTTGGCACCTTCTTCGGCGGCAGCGGATTGCTCTTCGGCGGCGGCGGCGATGTCTTCGGAACCTTTGAGCGACTGCTTGGCCGCATTGGTCGATTGCAAGGCACCCGTAGCAATTTCACGGATGCCGCCAACGATGTCGATTGCGTCGATGCGAATCTGTTCGAGTTGTTCGGTAATGCGCTTGCCGTTCTCGACTTCGCTCAGTACACGTTCGACCGAAGAGCCCATGCCGTCGGCGATGACTTTGACTTCCTGCTGGATTTGCCCGACCAGATCCTGAATCTGCTTGGCACTTTTTTCGGAGGTTTCGGCCAGTGTGCGCACTTCATCGGCCACAACCGCAAATCCCTTGCCGTGCTGGCCGGCGCGGGCTGCTTCGATGGCTGCGTTCAAGGCCAGCAAATTGGTCTGGTCAGCGATGCGGGCCACGGCCTTGACGATGTCGCCAATATTGGCGGCCTGCTTTTCAAGCTCGACCACCATGGTCACGGAGGCGCCCTGACGGTCAGCGGCGACGCTGATGTTGGCAATGAGCATGGTCACTTCGCCATTAATCTGCGACACCAGCGTTTGCACGCTCTCGGCCTTGGTCTGGCTGATATCCGCGTTCTGTAATTGGCGGGCAATCGCCCCTTCGACTTGCTGCAAGGCAGCCAGCGATTCCTGCGCCGCGCCGGAGGCTTCTTCGGCACCGGTGGCGATCTGGTCGGACGCACGTTTTAATAATTCGGCTGCGGAAGAGGCTTCGTTGATGCCCGATGACAGTTCGGCGGTCGCGGCGGCAATCCGTTCGGCGGCCTGCTGCTGCTTGGCCAGCGTGCGTGCTTTCTTGCGCTGGGCTTCGGCATCGCGTCCGGAAGCGGCGGAGACCTTGCTGCTTTCAGCTCCGGTGGCAGTCGTTGCGGAGGAAAACTTTTTGACAAGCGCCATCGTGCGCTCCTTTTAAGTGGATTGACCAACCAGACCCGACAGCCTTGATAGCTGAAAGAGCATAAATTTATAAAGGACAAGCCATGGGCGTGTTCCGTCCATGAATTCCACGCTTACAGTCGTAGAGAACGGGAGTGATCTTACCAGTAATGATTTGAATAAAGCCCTCATCTGTTAAATTATCGAAAATAAATATTTTTATCGCCTATATTTGGAAAATTTGAGTTTTCCATAAGCGATAAAGATGGTACTTGACGGAAATCTTTCGGCGCAACTGACACCTGGTTGCGATTTTTTTTAAAGATTGGTTTGTTGATCTAATTTTATGATCGCTAAGACCATTAAATTTATTTCTATAATTATGTTTATAACGAATAAAACAATTCATTATGGTGCGAGAAATTTGCTAGAATGATGCTTGCAAGAATTTTTCAACGGAAAATCTATCCGCTTGCAACTACGTACTGCGTCGTGCCGACACTCACGGTGATGCATCGCGGGGCACTGCAGACCTTGTATTCATGTCAGCAGCGCGCTTTTTCTCACCTTGAAATGACTATGGCTAGCGAACTCAATTTTCTTGTTGTTGATGATTTTTCCACGATGCGGCGCATCATTTCCAATTTGCTCAAGGAAATCGGCTTCACAAAGATTCACGAAGCAGAAGACGGTGCTGCCGGGTTGCGCATGCTGCAATCGAGTCATGCAAATGGTGTACCGATTGACTTTGTCATCACCGACTGGAACATGCCGGTCATGGATGGATTGGAGTTGCTCAAGCAAATCCGGCTTGACCCGGTAAGAGGTAATTTGCCGGTGCTAATGGTGACGGCCGAGGCAAAGAAGGAAAACATCATTGCAGCGGCCCAGGCTGGCGCCGACGGCTACATCGTCAAGCCGTTCACGGCGGCCACGCTGAAAGAAAAACTCGACAAAATCATGATCAAGAAAGGGGTGTCGACATGACCACTTTTATCGACCCGCCTCCGGCGGCATTGCAGTTGCCCGCGGCAGGAAGCGGGATTCCGGTGTTCGAGCGTCTCGGCATGATCGTGCGGGCATTGCACGACACCTTGGCGGAACTGGGTGCCGACGGTGTGCTGGAAAGCGCCGCGAGCGAATTCCCGTCCGCCCGCGAACGCCTGGTGCACATCGCTAACCTGACTGAAAATGCGGCCAATATCGTACTGCTCAAGGTTGAAGAAAATATCCCGGTGCAAGAGCAGTTGCGGCGGGATGCGGCGACGCTTGAGCAGTCGTGGGGTGCGGCCGCCAACGATGCGGTCAATGATGTTAATCCAGTCACGCAAGCCGAACTGGTCGCAACCACCCGGCAATTTCTGGCGCAGGTACAAAGCGGTTGTGGCGGTACCCGCGCGGCGTTGTCGGACATCATGATGGCGCAGGATTTCCAGGATCTGACCGGACAGTTGATCAAGAAAGTCGTTACGTTGATGGAACGTACCGAAAACGATTTGCTCAAGTTGCTCATCGATGCGGCACCACCGGGCACCGTGGTGCAGGTACAGCGTGTCGAAGAAACCGCCGGCCCGGGTGCGCCAGGCAGCACCGCGCTGGACCAGTCCAGTGTCGATGATTTGCTGGCTGACCTTGGTTTTTGAGTCACGGTTCGGTATGGTGTCACCTACGTTGGCTCAGTTGGCTCAAATAATTGATCGCGCTTCGCTTTTCAAGGAGTCCAGGATGGCATTCCGCACGGTGTTGCTAGCCGCTTTCGCGACCTTCTTCGCCGTGGGTGCGCAGGTCCCCGCTGCTGCTGCGGAGCGTTTGCAGCGCGTTCTCGATGCCGGCGAATTACGCGTCTGTGTGTGGCCCGAGTATTACGGCATTACCTATCGCAATCCCAAGACCGGCCAGCTTAGCGGGATCGATATCGACATCGCCACCGCGCTGGGCAAGGAACTCGGCGTTCGGGTGCGCTTTGTAGACAGTTCGTTCGCATTGCTGGTCGATAAGCTGCTAACCGATCAATGCGATATTGCGATGCACGCAGTCGGAATTACACCGGCCCGTCGTGCCCAGCTGGCATTTACGCAGCCGTATTTGCGCAGCGATATCTATGCCGTCACTGCCGTCAACAACAAAGCGATTGCCAGTTGGGCGGATCTTGACCAGCCCGGTCACTTGATCGCCGTCCAGGCCGGTACGGTGATGGAGCCAATCATGCAGCGCGCGTTACGTCAGGCCACGCTGATGGTCGTCAAGCCGCCGATGTCGCGTGAAACGGAAGTCGAATCCGGTCGTGTCGATGCCTTCATGACGGACTTTCCGTACAGCCAGCGCATGCTCGACCTGACCAACTGGGCGCGCGTGATTGCCTCACCCCAGCCTTTCCATCAGACCGATTACGCGTATGCGCTGGCACCGGGGGACTTGTCGTTGCTGGCGCGGGTCGACCGCTTCATGCAAGTCATTCGTGCCGACAAGCGCTTGTTGCAGTTCGCACGGAAATACCGGCTCGACGCGATCCTGCTGGCCGACGGCGAGCGGCGTGAGCCGGTCTTGTCGGGGAACTGAGCCGCGATGGATTCAACGTTTGATCAAAGTGCATTACTGAAAAAAATCCTGCCGGGCTGGAATGCGCGTTATTTTTTCATGGGGTCGGGTGTCCTGTTTGCCTGTCTCATACTGCTGGGTATGGCGGTGTTCGCACGTCATGTGCGCGAGCAGGCGCTGGAAGCCGAAGCCGAGCAGGGCCGGCTGTATGCCAGCGCGCTTGAAAATCACGTTTCCGAAACGCTGACGGCGATCGATAGTGCGCTTTGGGCGCTGGCACTATCCATCGACCAGCAAGACCCGAATGCCAGCGTGGCCCAGACCACGGCACTGGTCGACGCGGCATTGCATAGTTCGACCCGGCTGCGATCGATTTCGGTACTGGACCCTGCCGGCAAGGTGCTGCTCAGTTCCAATAGCTTGCTGGCAGGGCGTCAGTTCGATCTCGCTCAGCTCGGTTTTAACGGGCAGGGAGGCGACACGATGGTCCCCGGACGACCACAATTCGTGCGTGACTTCAACGAGATTCCCGTCACCCTGCCTGCATCGGGTGCCGGCCAGGATCAAGGTTATGTGATTCCGTTCTTGCGCAGTGCATCGCTGCACGGCATGCCGGTGGCGTTGCTGGTGGCGGTCAATCCGGGCGCGCTGTTTCCGCATTACCGGGCGGTGCTGGGTTCCGAAGTGAGCAATGCGACACTGTTTGATTACCAGGGCAACGTGCTGGCCGGGACTGCTACGGCGGGTCTTGCCGTCAATCAGAACTATTCCAGTCTGCCGCTGTTCGCTGATTTGGCCCGCAATATCGAGCATGGCCAGTTCCGTTACTTCCTGGGCAAGGACGCGCCCGATGAGGATGCCTTCATCTTCAATTTTCAGACGGCACGCAAATTCCCGGTAGTGGCCTTGGTCGGCATGTCCGAGGCCCATGCGATGGAGCGCTGGTCGACTGGTGCCGGCAACCTCAATTTGCTGGGTGTCTTGATTGCTGGCCTGGTGCTGCTCTACACAGCGGTACTGTGGAAAGTGATGCGTCATCGCGAACAGGTGGAAGCCGAACTCAACAAAGCAAAAGTCGTGGCCGAGCAAGCCAATGCCGCACGGGGCGCGTTTTTGTCCACCGTCAGCCACGAAATCCGTACACCAATGAATGCAGTGATCGGGATGGCCAGTCTGCTGCGCGAAACTCCGCTGGATACTCGACAGGAAGAGTTCGCCGCAACAATTGAGTCATCCGCCGATGCGCTGATGGTGATCATTGATGAGATCCTCGATTTTTCGCGCATCGATGCCGGCAAGATGACGATCGAGGCAGTCCGTTGTTATTTGCTGCCGCTGGTCGAAGGCAGCGTCGACGTGCTGGCGTTAAAGGCACGCGAAAAAGGGTTGCGTCTGCTGTGCTTCGTCGAACCCGGCTTGCCCGCCATGGTATGGGTCGATGCCGGACGCTTGCGTCAGGTATTGCTTAACCTGATCGGCAATGCGGTCAAGTTCACGCCGTCCGGCGAAGTCCGGGTCCGCGTGCGGCAGGTCAATCGGCAACTGGATGTCTGTACGGTACGGTTTGAAATCACCGATACCGGCATCGGTATCGCTGCGCCGGTCACGGCAGGGCTATTCATGCCGTTTGTCCAGGGCGATGGCTCGGTGACCCGCAAATATGGTGGCACCGGTTTGGGATTGTCGATCTGCAAGCGGCTGGTGGAATTGATGGGCGGGCACATCGGCGTTGACAGCAAGCCGGGGGTCGGCTCGACATTCTGGTTTGAATTACCGATGGATGTGCTGGCGGGCAGTGCTGCGCCGTTGGCTTTGCCGGAGCAGGGCGGTACGGCCGTGCTGGTGGTTCAGCCGCACCGGATTCAGGCTCATATCCTGCGCGCCTATATCCAATCCTGGGGCATGTCGGTGCAGGTGGTCGATACCGCTGCGCGCGCACTGGAGCAACAGCAGCGGCATTTTGCGGGCAGTCGCAAACAAGTGGTACTGATCGATTCGACGTTGCCGGACATGGCGGCTGACATGCTGCGCCAGGCGCTGGTCGATATCGCACCGCAGAGTCGCTTCATCTTGCTGGCAGACAGCAATACGGCGCATGCTGAAGCCAGCGCGCACGGCTTTCATGCCAGTCTGCAGCAACCGTTGCACCAGTCGTCCCTGTTCGATGCACTCAGCGATGCGCTGGAACGGCGTCGCACGGAGGTGCCGGTCGACGGGGACCGGCGCGCAGTGATCGCGCCCGTTGCTGTCGAGCACTCGCCGCGCGATCACCGTCTGGTATTGCTGGTCGAAGACAACGTGATCAACCAGAAGCTCGCGTTGCATCAGCTTCATCAGATGGGCTATGCGGTCGATGTAGCCGCTGACGGGCATGAGGCGCTCGATGCGCTCGCGACGGTATCGTACGGATTGGTATTGATGGATTGTCAGATGCCGCTGATGGACGGGTTTGAAGCGACCCGCCGGATTCGCCAGAACGAGCAAATCGCTGGTGGCCATATCCAGATTGTCGCGATGACGGCCAATGCGATGCAGGGCGATCGCGAGCGCTGTCTGGAAGCCGGCATGGATGATTACCTGGCCAAGCCGATCCGGCGCGAACTGCTCGCCCAGATGCTGGCGCAGCGCTTGCCGGGTATCGTATCCGTTGCGACGTCGTCGGAGGCAGAGGCGCAGGTCACCAGTGCGCCGTTGTTGCTTGACATGCATCGGCTGCATGACATGTTCGAGGATGACCTCGCCGCACAGTACGGCATGCTCGATCTGTTTACCTCGACGACTCCGCCGATTTTCGAGCAACTCGGCAGCGCCATTGCCAGCGTCAACTTCGGTCGGGCAGCAGCGCTGTGCCACCGGTTGGTGGGGTCCAGCGCGACGCTGGGCATGGATGAGCTGGCTGGTCTGGCACGCAGTGCCGATCGCGCCAGTCATGCAGGAGACTTGCCCAGACTTACCCAATTGCATGAAGACATGCAGTCGACTTTTGCTCGCCTGGTTGACCTGATTTACCGAATGAAAGAAACGCCATGATTGTCCTGATCGTCGATGATGACCTCACTAACCTTGCCTTGTTTGGTCATATGCTGCAGGTGATCCCGGACGTCACGGCAGTCAGGATGGCCGATCCGATCGAGGCATTGGCCTGGTGCCGCAAAAGTAAAGTCGACCTGTTGATTGTCGATTACATGATGCCGGATATGGACGGCCTTGAATTTCTGCAGGCCTTTCGCCGTCTGCCCGGCAAGAACGACGTGCCAATCATCATGGTGACTGCCGATGTGCAGACCGAAGTGCGGCACACGGCGCTGCAACTGGGTGCCAACGATTTCCTGACCAAGCCAGTCAACAAGACTGAATTGCGCGCCCGCGTTACCAATTTGCTGGCCTTGCGCGTCGCCCAGAAACAGCTGGCCAGTCGCGCCGAGTGGTTGTCCGAAGAGGTGGCCAAGGCAACGCGCGAAATTGTTGAGCGTGAGCGTGAAGCCATTCTGCGCCTGTCGCGTGCGGCCGAATACCGCGACCCGGAAACCGGTGCCCATTTGTTGCGCTTGACCAAGTATGCCCGGCTGATCGCCGGCAACCTCGGGCTTGGGCCGGCCGAACTGGATTTGCTCGGGGATGCCGCGCCGATGCACGATATCGGCAAGGTCGGGATTCCCGACAATATTCTGCTCAAGCCGGGTCGACTCGACGACGCCGAAATGGACATCATGCGTACCCATGCCCAGATCGGTGCCGATATCCTGCATGGAAGTACGTCGCCGCTGCTGCAGGTTGCCGCATCGATCGCCTTGACGCACCATGAAAAATTCGATGGCACCGGTTACCCGAACGGACTCAAAGGGGAACAGATTCCGCTGTATGGCCGGATTATTGCAGTGGCTGACGTGTTCGATGCGCTGACTTCGGCGCGGTCGTACAAGCCCGCATGGGACATTGATCGCGCCGTCGCATTAATCCACGAAGGTGCGGGCAGCCACTTCGATCCAGCCTGCGTGGAGGCCTTCTTCCACGACTGGGACAAAGTCATGGTGATCTACTACGCCAACCGGGACGGCGACTGAGCAGGCCCGAACCGAGCGCGTTTGTCGATGGCGGCGACCGACTACATCGGCCGTTTATGTGCTGCCTAAATAAAAGGCACCAGCTCTAGCCCAAGCCGGGACTGGTCTGCGATGGTGTTGAGTACGGTTATGCACAAAGTTATTCACAAAATGCGGGCATAACTGTCCGGCCCGCCGTAGCGGTCCCTGCTTGCTTTGCACTGTGATTGGATCGGCGAAGCCACGCACGGCACGGTATAATCCCGCCTTTCCGATTCAACCCGTGGCACCGTCTTCGGCGTCACACCAACCTTCCTCTCGCCATGTTGATTTTGCCGGGCTCCAACGCGCTCTCCGCTTTTCGTTCCCAACGCCTGTTAGCGCAATTGCAGAAGGTCGATCACGCGATCATTTCGGTCACGGGTCGCTACCTCCATTTTGTTGATGTCAGCACGACGCTGCCCCCGTCCGAGCAGGACCGGCTCGCTGGTCTGCTGATGTACGGCGAGCCGTTTTCGGGTGCGGCCGATGGTGACGAATTTGTCGTCATCCCGCGCCTTGGCACGATCTCGCCATGGGCCAGCAAGGCCACCGACATCGCCCGCAATTGCGGTATGACGGCGGTCCGTCGCATCGAACGCGGCATCGTTTATCACGTGCGGGTCAAGGCCGGTCTGCTGCGCGGCGTCAAGCATCTGGCCGACGCCAGCGTGCGCGGCGTGGCCGATGCCTTGCATGACAGGATGACTGAGATGGTCTTGCGTCAGGCCGAGGATGCCGCTGCCCTGTTCCGCGAACTCGATGCCAAACCGCTTGCGACGATCGATCTGACCGGTGGAGGCAAGGCCGCGCTGGTGGCCGCCAATACCGAACTCGGACTGGCCTTGTCCGGCGATGAAATCGATTATCTGGCCGAGGCATTCACGCAAGCCGGACGCAATCCGACCGATGTCGAACTGATGATGTTCGCGCAAGCCAATTCCGAACATTGTCGCCACAAGATTTTCAATGCCGACTGGACCATTGACGGTGTCGCGCAGGACATGACGCTGTTCGGCATGATCCGCAATACCCACGAACTGCACCCGCAAGGCACCATCGTCGCCTACAGCGATAACTCGTCGATCATCGAAGGTGCCAGCGTGATGCGCTTTTATCCGCGTGGTGCAGCCAGCGGAACGCTGTCTGCTAACGAGTACGCCGCCTCGCAGGAGTTGACCCACATCCTGATGAAGGTCGAGACGCACAACCATCCGACCGCGATCGCGCCGTTCCAGGGTGCTGCGACCGGTGCCGGTGGCGAGATCCGCGATGAAGGCGCGACCGGTCGCGGTGCCAAACCGAAAGCTGGCCTGAGCGGTTTCACCGTATCGAACCTGATGCTGCCCGGTGCCGTGCATGCCTGGGAAAATGCCCGCGATGTCACGACCCCGATTGCGGACCCGAAAGTGTCCGGCCCCGTCTACGGCAAGCCCGAGCGCATCGCGTCGGCACTGCAAATCATGATCGACGGGCCGATCGGCGCGGCCGCATTCAACAATGAATTTGGCCGGCCTATCCTGAGCGGCTATTTCCGCACTTACGAACAGCATGTCAGCGGCACCGTGTTTGGTTATCACAAGCCGATCATGATTGCTGGTGGTATCGGTAGCATCGCCGACCAGCACACCAAAAAGAACGACCTGCCGGTAGGAAGTTTGCTGATTCAACTCGGTGGTCCCGGCATGCGTATCGGCATGGGCGGCAGCGCCGCCTCGTCGATGGCAACGGGATCGAATACTGCCGACCTCGATTTTGATTCGGTCCAGCGCGGCAACCCCGAGATGGAGCGACGCGCGCAGGAAGTCATCAACTGCTGCTGGCAAATGGGTGCCGAGAATCCGGTCCTGTCGATCCATGATGTCGGTGCCGGTGGTCTGTCGAATGCCTTCCCGGAAATTACCAACGATGCCAAACGCGGTGCGATTTTCGACTTGCGCAAGGTGCCGCTCGAAGAGAGCGGCATGGCTCCCAAGGAAATCTGGAGCAACGAATCACAGGAGCGTTACGTGCTGGCGATTGATCCGCTGAGCCTGCCGCTGTTCACGTATTTGTGCGAGCGTGAACGCTGTCTGTTTGCCGTCGTCGGTACCGCCACCGAAGAGCGCCAGCTGAAGGTGATCGATCCGGCCCATGACAACACGCCGGTCGACATGCCGATGAATGTCCTGCTCGGCAAACCACCGAAAATGCATCGCGAAGCCAGTCACGTCGTCCAGTCATTTCCACCGATGGACCTGACCGGCATTGACCTGGCCGACGCCGCCCAGCGCGTGTTGCGACTGCCCACCGTGGGGGACAAATCGTTCCTGATTACGATTGGTGATCGCACCGTCGGTGCCACCAGCGTGCGTGACCAGATGGTCGGACCATGGCAAGTGCCGGTGGCCGATTGCGCGGTGACCGCGATGAGTTTTGAAGGCTACCTCGGCGAAGCGATGTCGATGGGCGAGCGCACGCCGCTGGCCGTTATCAACGCCGCTGCATCGGGCCGCATGGCCGTCGGTGAAGCCATCACCAACATCGCCGCAGCAGCCATTGCCGAGCTCTCCGATATCAAGTTGTCGGCTAACTGGATGGCCGCATGCGGCCAGCCGGGGCAGGATGCGGCGCTGTTCGATACCGTCAAGGCGATCGGCATGGAGCTGTGCCCGGCACTGGGTATCAGCATCCCGGTCGGCAAGGATTCGCTGTCGATGCGCACCACCTGGAAAGAAGACGCGGCCGACAAATCGGTCATGTCGCCGGTCTCGCTGATCGTCTCGGCGTTCGCGCCGGTAACCGATATCCGGCGCTCGCTGACGCCGCAACTGCGCACCGATCTGGGCGAGACGGCACTGATCGTCATCGACCTCGGGCGCGGCAAAAACCGGATTGGTGCCTCGGCACTGGCGCAGGTTTACCAGCAGCTTGGTGACATCACGCCGGACCTCGACAGCGCCGATGACCTCAAGGCATTCTTTGCCGCGATCCAGCAACTCAATGCCGGCGGCCAGCTCCTGGCGTACCACGACCGTTCCGATGGTGGCCTGTTTGCGACGCTGTGCGAAATGGCCTTTGCCGGTCGTGCCGGCATCACGGTCAACCTCGACATCATCGCGATGGAAAGCGAACACGCGGCTGATTGGGGCGATTCAAAAAACTGGGCCTCGCAAGTCAGCGAGCGGCGCAACGAGCTGAGCTTGCGTGCCTTGTTCAATGAAGAACTCGGTGCCGTGATCCAGGTTCGCGCCGACGAAAAATCGGATGTGATGAACGTGCTGCGCAGCTTCAATCTCGGTGCCTGCAGCCACATCATCGGCAAGCTCAACGAGCGTGGCGCGATTGAATTCACACGCGATGCCAAGGTGATCTATCAGCATCCGCGCATCGACCTGCATCATTTCTGGAGCGAGACCAGCTGGCGCATCGCGCGCTTGCGCGACAATCCGGCTTGCGCCGACGCCGAATACGCCCGCATCGTCGACAAGCATGATCCGGGCATCTCGCCGGTGCTGACTTTCGATCCGCAAGAAGACATCGCAGCACCGTTCATCGCTACCGGCGTGCGGCCGAAAGTCGCGATCCTGCGCGAGCAGGGTGTCAATTCGCATATTGAAACCGCCTACGTGATGCACAAGGCCGGCTTCACTGCCATCGATGTGCACATGAGTGATTTGATTGCCGGACGCGCGAATCTGGCTGATTTCAAGGGGGTCATTGCGGTCGGCGGCTTTTCGTACGGTGACGTGCTGGGAGCCGGTGAAGGCTGGGCCAAAACGATTCTGTTCAACCCGGCGCTGGCCGAACAGTTCGCGCTCTTTTTCCAGCGCACCGATACCTTCGGTCTGGGTATCTGCAACGGCTGCCAGATGATGAGCAATCTGAAGTCCATCATCCCGGGCGCGCAAGCCTGGCCGAAATTCACCCGCAACAAGTCGGAGCAATTTGAAGCACGCTTCGGCATGGTCGAGATCGCTGACTCGCCGTCAATTTTCTTCGACGGCATGGCTGGCACCCGCACGCCGATTGCGGTCGCGCATGGCGAAGGCTATGCCGATTTCATGCTGACGGGCGACATCAAGACCGCACTGGTGGCGCTGCGTTATGTCGACAACAAAGGCAAAGTCACCGAAGACTATCCGTACAACCCGAACGGCTCGCCGGACGGCATCAGTTCGGTGACGACACCGGACGGCCGCTTCACGGTGCTGATGCCGCATGCCGAGCGGGTCTTTCGCAGCACGCTGCATTCGTGGCATCCGGAACAGTGGGGTGAGGATGCGCCGTGGATGCGGATGTTTCGCAATGCGCGTAAGTGGGTGGGGTAACGGGGACCATGACCAGGACATGCCGGTTTTTCGGCTGTCCTTCGGGTCTCCAAAAATCGTAGGGTGCAATAACCGAAGGGCATTGCACCGAATGCACCGACTGCGGTTACTGATCCTGCATGCGCTTCGTCATGACCAAGCCGGGGGCGGCCCGGCAGCCGGACCGGCATGCGGTCCCTTCTTTTTGCTTCGCCAAAAAGAAGTAACCAAGAAAAAGGCGACCGCGAAGCGGCTGCCCTTCGGGTTCCCAAAAGCCGGAGCCAGTCAGGGGGAAGGTCGCAAACTCGCTTCGCTCAGACATGCGTCCCTCTGATCCCCTGCCTGACTCCGGCTTTTGGCAGCTGCTTCAATGCGGGGCAGGTCAAAGTCAAAGTCAAAGTCAACATCAACATCAACATCAACATCAACATCAACATCAACATCAACATCAACATCACCCCCTACAACTACCCCTAAATCGTAGGGTGCAATAACCGAAGGGCATTGCACCGTCTCCCTGAAACTGTTCATGTTGCGCCATGAACATCCTCTTCCAACTCAGAGCTTGCTCAACTCCAGTTCCACCGCCTCATGCTTCGATAGCATGGTCTGCGATGGCTGACTCATGCGGCTTACTACCACCGTAGCGATCCAGGCAAACAGGAAGCCCGGAACGATTTCGTATAACCCCAGCCAGCCAAACTGCTTCCAGACCAGCACCGTCACGGCCCCGACAAGAATCCCGGCCAGTGCGCCGTTACGCGTCATGTGCGACCAGAACAGCGACAGGATGACCGCCGGTCCGAACGCCGCACCGAAGCCGGCCCAGGCGTAGCTGACCATGCCGAGCACTTTCGACTCGGGATCGCCGGCGATGACAATGGCGACCAGCGCGATGGCCATGACCATGCCGCGACCAACCCAGACCAGCTCGCTGTGACCGGCGTCCTTGCGCAGGAAGGTGTGATAGATGTCTTCGGTCAGCGCGCTGGAACAGACCAGCAACTGGCACGACAAGGTGCTCATGACCGCCGCCAGAATGGCCGCCAGCAGCACGCCACCGATCCAGGGATTGAACAATTGCTTGGTCAGTTCGATAAACACGGTCTCCGAGTTGGCGTTGACCGCCAGGGCACCATCCGGATGCATCAGAAAATACGGAATGCCGATATAGCCAACCGCCACCGCGCCGGCCAGGCACAGAATCATCCAGGTCATGCTGATCCGGCGCGCCGCAGGGATGGTGCTGGCGGATTGCGCTGCCATGAAGCGCACCAGAATATGCGGCTGGCCGAAATAGCCCAGGCCCCACGCCAGCAGCGAGACGACGCCGACAAACGACGCGCCCTGCAAGATGTCTGATTGGGCTGGCTCCATCAGCGCAGCCATCGTTTGCGTCGGTTGCAGTCCCGTGGTGACGGCGAAATAAGCTACCGCGGGTGCCACGATGAGTGCCGTGAAAATGAGCGAAGCCTGAATCGTGTCGGTCCAGCTGACTGCCAGAAAACCGCCGATGAACACATAGGCAATCGTGCACGCCGCACCGACCCACAGTGCCGTCTGGTAGGGCAGGCCGAACATGTTCTCGAACAGGCGTGCGCCTGCCACCACGCCAGAGGCGCAATAGATCGTGAAGAACACCAGAATCACCACGGTGGTCAGAATGCGCAGCAGGTTTTGCTTGTCTTCAAAGCGATTTGAAAAATAGTCCGGCAGCGTGAGTGCGTTGTTGGCGCGCTCGGTGTACAAGCGCAGCCGGGCGGCGACAAAGCGCCAATTCAGGTAGGCACCCATGGATAGACCGACGGCGATCCATGCCTCGCTCACTCCCGTTAGGTAAATGGCACCCGGCAAGCCCATGAGCAGCCAGCCGCTCATATCCGACGCGCCCGCCGACAGCGCGGTGACAAAGCTGCCCAGACTGCGTCCGCCCAGGATGTAGTCGTCAAGATTGTTCGTTCTGCGGTAACCCAGGACGCCGATGAAGAGCATGGCGAACAGGTAAATGCTGAACATGATCACGGTAGGATCGGTAAAGTTCATGAAGGTCTCCTCGAGAATGGGCGAGTTGTTGTAATGGTTGATGCAGGCCGGGCGAATGGGCTGGGTACGTCTGGCGCATCCACGACTGGATCGGTCGTGGCGAGATGAAACATTGAGTGGAAAGTGGGATAAGACCGCAGGCGTCAACGGTGGGTTATGCGCCTGACATGACCGCCCTCGGCGGCGGTGAGCGTGTCGATCACAACTTGGAGGATGAATTCCTTAAAAGTTGATCATCTTCAATCTCTGATTGAATGTAAGTAAGTATCGATTTAAAACCATTGTTAGCAAGCGCGTTACTCAATCGATTTTTGTCCACCCGGTCATCCGGCTTCGGCCTTGATGAGCAAGATCAAACCACAATCAAATTGCGTCATCGCTATCGACGGCGCAGTGTATTTTTATCGTCTGCAGCCGCGTGCTGTTAACGTCACTCAGGCGAACGGATGTCCTTCCATTTTCTCTTTCAGCGTGCCCCGAATGCGGCACGCAAGCTGGCGCGAGTCCTGTTTTTTCTGGGGCTACTGGTCTGTGGAGCCGGTGTTGATCCCTTCGCGCTGAACGTCGCAAAGGCATTGCCCCTATCTCCGGATGCGGTCGTCTTGCCTGCCCGGTCAGCACAGCCGGGACTGTCGTTTGTCGCAGGGTCAATCGGTGGCATTGGTAATTTAAGCGGTGTCGGCAGTCAGGCGCGCTTCAACTATCCGGTCGGGATTGCGGTCGATGCTGCCGGTAACCGCTATGTCGCGGACTGGCAGAATCATGTAATCCGCAAGGTGCTCCCCGATGGGGGCGTGAGCACGCTGGCGGGGGCGATGTCCACCCCGGGCGCGGCCGACGGTAACGGCGCGGCTGCGCGCTTTTACTATCCGCAAAGTATTGCGATCGATCACGCCGGCAATTTGTATGTAGCCGATACCAACAACCAGACCATCCGCAAGGTCACGCCCCAAGGAGTCGTCACGACCATCGCCGGACGTGTCGGCGTGATTGGCAGCACGGACGGGCGAGGTAGCGCAGCGCTTTTTTGTTTTCCGCAAGGAATCGCGGTCGATGCCACTGGCACCTTGATCGTCGGTGATACCTATAACCACACGCTCAGGTCGATCAGTCCACGCGGCGTGGTGACGACGCTGGCTGGCAGCGCGGGCATGGCCGGAAACCTCAATGGTGTGCGTAGTGCGGCACGTTTCAGTAATCCGCAGGGTCTGGTCACGGATGCGTCCCGCAATATCTTTGTGGCCGATGCCGGCAACGGCCTGCTGCGCAAGGTCACACCGGCCGGTGTCGTGACGACGCTGGCCGGGTCGCTGGCCAATTTCGGACTCAGGGATGGCACTGGTGCGGCGGCCGGTTTCGAGGGGCTATCGAATCTGGCCATTGATCCGACGGGCACGCTATACGGTGCCGATCAGTACGCACAACGGATTCGCCGGATCACGCAACGGGGTGTCGTGACGACCTTGCCGGTCAATGCGCCGCTGGCTGGCCAACCGCAGGTAAGAATGCCGACCGGCATTGCTGTCGACCCGTCCGGGACACTGTCGGTGACAGGGCAATTCGGCGTCCATGTGATCACCGGCGGGACTACCCTCACCACCCTGGCCGGAAAAGAGCTGGAACTGGGGCGGGTCAATGGCAGTGGGTCGAAGGCGCGTTTTGACAGTCTCAGTGGTGTCACGAGCGACCCGTCCGGCAACTGGTATGTGGTCGATACATTGAACCACGTGATCCTCAAGATCACACCGGCCGGCGTGGTCAGTGAACTGGCCGGGAATGGCAAGCAGGGCAGTGTCGATGGCACCGGTGCCGGTGCAAGTTTCAGTTACCCGCGCGGGATTGTTGCTGATACGCTCGGAAATCTGTTCGTGGCCGACACCTTTAATTCGACCATCCGCAAAATCACACCAGCCGGTGTGGTGACAACAATCGCCGGTGCCGCTGCGTCGCCCGGCAGAGCGGACGGACCTGGCAGCCTCGCGCGTTTTTTTGAACCGGAAGGAATCGCCATCGACGCGGCCCAGAACCTGTATGTCGCCGATACCGGCAACCATACGGTACGCAAAATGTCGGCGGCCGGTGTGGTCTCGACGCTGGCGGGCAGCGCTGGAAGATATGGCAGCGACGATGGTGTCGGCGCGGCAGCGCGCTTCCTCAATCCAGCCGGTATCGCGGTCGATCTGTCCGGAAATGTCATGCTCAGCCAGCCGGTCTACGGGACGATCCGCAAGATCACATCGGATGGTGTCGTCACGACGTGGGCTGGCCGGGTACTGGAAAAAGGCTCGGTCGACGGACTGGGTGTTGCGGCGCGGTTTCGTACTCCTCAAGGGTTGACTGCTGACGGATTCGGCAACGTGTATGTCGCCGATACCGATAACAATACGGTGCGCAGGATAGCGCCATCAGGCCAAGTAACAACCGTCGCCGGGGTGCCAGGATCGGTGGGTATTCGCACCGGCGTTTTGCCTGGCAGTCTTGCGCAACCGATCGCACTCGCGATGTCCGGCGTGTCGACGCTGGCGGTGATTAATGAGAATGCTGTGCTGCGACTGGTGCTTAAAAAATAGGCTAGCGCGTGAGCGGATGTTCGGTGCAATGCCCTGCGGTTATTGCACCCTACGATTGACGGGGTGTTGTGTGGGTTGATGTTGATTTTGATGTTGATGTTGAAGTTGATGTTGATGTTGACCTGGCAGTTGACGTTGACCTGTTCCGCATTGAGGCAGCTGCCAAAAACGGTAGTCAGACAAGGGATAAGAGGGGCGCATGTCTGAGCGAAGCGAGTTTGCGACCCTCCCCTTGGCTGGCTACCGTTTTTGGGAACCCGAAGGGCAGCAGTCTCGCGGTCGCCTTTTTCTTGGTTACTTCTTTTTGGCGAAGCAAAAAGAAGGGACCGCATGCCGGTCCGGCTGCCGGGCCGCCCCCGGCTTGATCATGACGGAGCGCATGCAGAACCAACTACCGCAGTCAGTGCATTCGGTGCAATGCCCTGCGGTTATTGCACCCTACGATTAATACGACAGTCAGCGTAATTAGTCCATTCGGTGCCGTGTCGGTAATTGCCAAGCTAACCGTCGCCAATGCCGACATGGCGTGGTCCGACGCTCGGCAATACGCGGTATGAAAGTCATTTGAACGAAAGGTTCAATCCCCCCTGCGCTGCCGGACCCACTCTGCATCCGCCCGGTGGTGTATCCTTGGCGATCCATGCTGGTAACGTCGGTACGACATCTCTGATCGCCACCGGCCGCGCCTGAATTTTTTCACGCACCACCAGATCCTCATTCATGAAAAACTATTACGCCGTGCTCGGCCTGGACAGCGATGCATCGGCCAGTGCCATCAAAAGCGCTTACCGAAAAAAAGCATCCGAATTCCATCCGGACAAGAATACGGCGGCTGATGCAGCTGAACAATTTCGTGCCGTGCAGGAAGCGTATGACCTGCTGGCCGATGAGGTAAAACGCCATGCCTACGATGAAAGTCGCCGTCGCAGCCTGCTCGAACGACCGCTGGAAACCGCCGAAGAAATCTGGAGAACCTACATGAACAAGGTACTGCAATGAGCCTGTCCTATTATTTTGAAGACCTGTCGAAGGCTTACAAGGCCGAACTGGAAGACCTGCAAAGCGATTCCGAAGGCAACGATATCCTGGCCAAGCGCCTCAAGGACAAGCGCAATCAGTTCAAACTGCTCATGCCGATGATAGAGACCGCGCCGGAGATGGTGGCCGTCGCTTTCCATGGCGATATCAACTTCATCAACCTGCAAGCGCTGTACCTGCTATCGACTGCCGATCCGGAAGATTTTCCGGCCTGGAGCGAGCTGGTCGATGCGGTGCAGTTTTCGGTCGATACGCAAGCGCTGGCCGATGCGGTGCTGCTGGAAACCGGCGGCGAGCGCTTCCTGATCACGACCATCTGTCTCGAGTACTTGCACGGCAAGACCGGCAATAGCCATCGCGCCGCCGCAGATGACGAAGAGCATGACGAAGGTGAGAACGGCCGCGACGACGACGATGACGAGCGCGACCTCGATGAAGCCGGTTCCGAATGGATGTCCGAGCAAGGTTTCGACCGGCGCGACTAGTGGCCGCTGCCGCTGGTCGTGGCAGGCCCGACGCAATGCGATAACGCGGACTGATGGTCTGCACGATTACTTTATTGATTAGAACACCCATGTCCAATGCACTTGTACTCAAAGCCGCCAGCCTGATCCGGGCTGGCGATATCGCTGGCGCCGAGTTTGCGCTGGTGTCGCTGGCCGAAGCAGAGGGTGACCGTGCCCTGGTCGCTGTCCTCGAAGAAATGCCGCCGAAAGATTTGCTGGCCGTGATTCGCGAATTCGATTCATCGCACGAATCCGTAGTCAACCTGGTGGTAACGCCGGAACAGTTTGCGCGCGCGCTGGTGATGGAGCGGCTTTACGGCGACCATACCCACACCCATTTGCGCGGCATGATCAATGCAGTGCTGTTCCGTGAGGGTAGCGACACCGATGAATTTCTCGATGCGATCGGGGACATCGACGGCGGTTGTGAAGCGCTGATTGATTACCTGCAGGATCACGACGAGATGATCGTGCACTTCGCCAACTACGGCACCTTCAATCATCTGCACACCCGCAAGGCGGTCGAAGAAGACGAGGAAGCCGAAGGCCTTGCGCAGGATGTGCATGCCGAAGAAGACGATGTCATCGACAAGTCCGAAGCCAGCGACCATGACTGGAAAGAAGTCACATGGCTGCTGCGCAATTATCATCCGGATATGTTCGAGCAAATCCTGCCACAAATCAAAAAGCGCCTGAAAAAACGTCTGCAAGCCGAAGCCGAACTGGAGCGGATGGAACTCGATCCGACCGCCGTCCCGGCGCGCCGCGAAGCTCCCGCCGTCAGCAACAAGCCAGTGGCCGGACCTGACGAAGAATCAGCGTTGTAAGGCCATGACGACATCCAAGCAAGCGGTCGCACTGGTCGACAAACGGCCTTTTTTTGAAAAGGCATTAACCCACGGCGTGGCCAAGGGCATTCTCGACGTCAGTCGCTGTAATCAAATCATTGCCGATGGTGCCAAGGGAACGGTGCAGGTCGCGACGCATTTCGGTACGCCGCATTTGCAGGCGGAGCTCGACAACGCACGCAAGCGCATCGTCGTACTCGTCAGCCTGTACCTCGAAGACGCCAGTGGTGGCGACCTCGACGCGGCTGCCCGCTCGTTACTCGAGAACAGCTTTCTGTTTCATTCGCGTAGCGGCAACGACATGCTCAAGCGCTTGTACGCGATGCCTGAAACGGCCATGAGCGGGGACATCAAGAGTCAGTCGCTGATTGATTTTCAGAACGAGCGCACCTTGCTCAAACCCTACTCGCTGGCCGCGTACCGCAAGGAACTGAAGCGCCGGCAGGAAGCGGTCGACATCATCGCCGCGGCACGCTGGTTTTGTGACGATCTGCGCGTGCCGCACACGGCGCTCGATTTTCTGGCGGTGGAATCGATCATCCGTACCGCGATCCTGGTGCGTCATGCAGGTCTCGACAAGGCACCGAATCATGCCGAATTCGCCCGGCTGATCGGCGCAATCCGCAACAAGCCACCGGTCGGCGGCAAGCTCAAAATCGCCAAGGCATTGCTCGATGATGTACCTGATCCGCACCATGCAATCGCCGAGACAATCCGGCGCGATATCGAAAAGATCGACGGACCGCTGATCCTCAACACGGGGCATGCGATCGATGTGGTGCTCAATATCATCGTTGAGCGCTATTTCATTCGCGATGCCGATCTCGACGACATCGACAGTTTTGCCGGTTTTGTATCCGAGCAATGGCAGGAGGCGATGAAGGGCAAGGACGATCCCTATTCGCGCCTGACCTTGTTCATGTGCCTGGCCACTGGTGCCAAGCACAAGACCATGGTCACCGATGCCGAAGCACGCACAATGATCCGGCAAGTGCGCAAGGCCGGATTCGACAGTGCAGCGGTCGCGGACTTCGTCAACGCCGCTGCGCCGTTCGAGATCAAGGACAATTTGCTGGCCTTGTGGAACGACGAATTTTTGCCTGAAGCGCGTGAACGGCTGGTCGACGAAACCGACGTCAGCCTGCAGCGGGCGATGATGTTTTTGACAGAAAATCTGAACGTCAAAGCCAAGCCGAAAACAGTAAAATAATTTTTTTATGACGGCAGGAATCGCGGCGGGCGATAATAGCGGCACACAGATTTATCTCAGCCGATCATGAAACCAGTAGTTGCGAGAACGCGTTTACCGCTACTCGCTGCTGCTTACCTCTTTGGAACTACGTACTTTGACTACGACAAGAAGCAAACGCTGGAACGGCAAACTCGACACGCTCTCGACCGAATTCCTCAACGATGTGATGGCCCAGATGGCTGCCTACGGAGACCGGGTGCAATTTGCCCTGACCACGCCAGGCCAGCGACCGAACTATCAGGTATGGAATAGTTCTGACAAGAAAATAGCCTTCGACAGCAACCATCATTTGCTGCATCCGAAAGAAGATGAATTTGAAGGCGTCAACGCGACCGTGATTTATTCGCTCGATAAAATCAAGGACGCCAAAGCCAACATCGGCAAGACCAGCAACGTCAAACGCAGCGTGCGCAACACCGCGGCAACCATCAAGGCCACCGACATGGTTGATGCGGCCAAGTATGCGTACTACAAGGACAATCGCCAGTCACTGCCTGCGGCCATCGGCGACTACTCGGACGAAATTACCACACTGATGCGCAATGGCATGGCAGCCGACGAGGCGTTTGGTGAGGTGGTTAAACGCCACTTCTGATTTGCCGGGTGGTCCGCATCGCGGCGATTGCGCCGTGGGCGGTCGGTGCAATCGCCTTCGGTTATTGCACCAAATGCCCCACAAGCCGTCGTCAACACTGCCACGCCCTGCGCAAAAAATCATTCCGGCTTCCACCATCGCGGCAACAACGCACGTATCGCCGGACGCGGATAGCGGTCGTCGATCAACATCACGATGCCGCGATCCGAGGTCGTGCGGATGACCCGGCCGGCGGCTTGCACGACTTTTTGCAAACCGGGAAACAGGTAGGTGTAGTCGTAGCCACTGCCAAAGCGCTGCTGCATGCGCTGCATGATTTGCTCGTTGACCGGATTCATTTGCGGCAAGCCCAGCGTCGCGATGAATGCACCGATCAGCCGATCGCCCGGCAAGTCGATGCCTTCGCCAAACGAGCCACCCAGCACCGCAAAACCGATACCGCGTCCACCGGGTGCGAAGCGCGCCATGAACTCCTCACGGCTGGTGTCATCCATGCGTCGGGCTTGCTGCCAGATCGGAAGCTCGGGATGCAAGGCGATCAGCCGCGCGGTAACTGCCTGCAGGTAATCAAAACTACTGAAGAAGGTCAGGTAATTACCTGGCAGTTCGCGGTACTGCTGCACCATCAACGCGATGATCGGATCGATGGAGGCGGCACGCTGCAAGAAGCGTGTCGAGATCGTGCTGACCAGACGCACCGTCAACTGGTCCGCCGTGAACGGCGAGGCGACATCGATCCACGCTGTGGTCGCCGGCAGCCCTAGCGTATCGCTATAAAAATGCCAGGGACTGAGGGTCGCCGAGAACAGCGTGGTCGAGCGCGTTGCGGCAAAGCGTGGTGCGAGGAAGGGTGCCGGGATGACGTTGCGCAGGCAGAGCAGAGCGGACTTGTCGGCGCTCTGGCTGAGATCGCACAAGGAGTGGTCGCCATAGGCGTCGGCCATGCGTGCAAAGTGGATCGCGTCAAAATAAAAGCGCTGCAGGTCCACGTCGATGCGCGTCGGATGCTCGCTAAAAAATTCACCGATCTCGGTGTTGCATTGCTGCAGCGCCGTCACGAATTTATCCGGTAGCGCGGGCAAGACCTGATACGGTTCGGCAAAATCCTTGCGCAGCGCAGTCCAGCAACGATTGAGTTTGTCCAGACTTTTGCGCACGCCGGTCGGTGCCACCAAGCGCAGTTGCTTGATGCTGCCGTGATCAAGTTCGGCGCTGTACATCTTGCGGCCACGTTCGATCAGGTTGTGGGCTTCGTCGACCAGTACCGCGACACGCCACTGGTTGGCCAGCGTCATGCTGTAAAGCATCGCGCTACTGTCGAAGTAATAGTTGTAGTCGCCGATGATCAGGTCACTCCAGCGCACCAGGTCTTGCGCCAGGTAATACGGACACACCGCGTGCTCCAGCGCCACCGAGCGCAGCGCCGCACGATCGCCGGACCCGGACTGCACGGCAGCGGCACGCGCTTGCGGCAGACGGTCGTAGAAGCCCTTGGCCAGCGGACAGGAATCGCCATGGCAGGCCTTGTCCGGATGCTCGCACGCCTTGTCGCGTGCGACCAGTTCGAGCACCCGCAGCGGCAGCATCGGCGTGACCTGCTTGAGCAGGGCGACGGCACCCAGCGCGAGGCTGCGCCCGGATGTCTTGGCCGTCAGGAAAAACAGTTTGTCGAGCTGCTGCGCCGGTGCGGCCTTGAGCAACGGGAACAGTGTGCCGATGGTTTTGCCAATCCCGGTCGGTGCTTGCGCCAGCACGCAGCGTGCGCTGGTCGCGCCCTGATAAACCGCCTGGGCCAGTTCGCGCTGGCCAGCTCGAAAGGCCGGATGCGGAAACGCCAGTGCGCCCCATGCCGTGTCACGCGCCAGCCGATGCGCCAGTTCCTGTTGTGCCCACGCCAGAAAGCGCTCGCATTGCTGCACAAAAAACTGTTCGAGCTCCGTCACCGTCATGACCTCGGTCAGCACGGTTTCCTGCTGGTTGCCGATATCGAAATACACCAGTGCCAGCGTCAGTTCCGACCAGCCACGTTCCTGGCACAACAGCCAGCCATAGACGCGTACCTGCGCCCAGTGCAGCGCACGGTGATTGTCCGGCATGCGGGTCAGGTCACCGCGAAAAGTCTTGATTTCTTCGAGCCGGTGCAACGTCGGATCATAGCCATCGGCGCGGCCGCGCACATGCAGCGGTCCAAAATCGCCGCTCAGACTGACTTCGGATTCGTAGTTCTCGGCCCGACGCGAGGCGACCAGCGCATGGCCGGCGATGCCTTCCTGCGCGGTGGGCGAGGGCGTGAAGCGCAGGTCGAGATCACCCTGCTTGGCCGTGAATTCGCATAGCGCGCGCACCGCCACCACATAGCGCGACGTGTCAGTGGTGCTCGCTGTGCTCACGGTTACTGGTTGGGTTTGCGAAAGTCGTTGTCGATCCAGGTGCTGGCAGTAGCCCGCGTCAGCTTGAAGTGCGGTGCAACGCGCACCTGGGCGAGCTGTTCGCCGTAACCGTCGCGTGCGGTGAGCATCGCGTACGGATCATCGTCATCGGGCACGATGTCGAGCGTGACTTCGAATTCGGCGGTGTCGGTGCTGACCATCACGCTCTTGTGCAATTGCGCGTGCAGTTGCTGCTCGTGGCGACGTAATACTTCGGAGGCCGTCTTGACCAGCGTATTGAACGCATTCGTATCGAGCGGCTTCGGGTCTTTTTTGTTGCGGCCCATGGTCCACGGACCGATCAGCGCCGGCTCGACTTCGCCGTCCTTGATCATCGCGACGGCCCAGCCTTCGTCGTCATCGTTCTTCATGACGCGGGCGGTCCAGCCAACGCTGCGCCACAGGCGCGGTTCATTGATGTCGGCATCGGGATCGATGTCGGGGAGGTCTTGCTGGTCTTGCTGTTCAGGAGTGTCGGACATTGCTATCTGGGCGAAGTGGAATCGGGTAAGAATGAAGCCCGCATTTTACCTTGCTGAGAGCTAGCCCGAGTCCGGTGCTTGCACAATCTCACTCGCTCAACCGAGGTCGAGGCGCAGCGACATGATGTGTTCGCCCGCGACCGGCTTGGCAATGAAACCGAGTTTTTGCGTCAGTGTCAGCAGTCCCTTGTTGTCGGACATCGTTTCGCCAATGATGAAATGGGTGCCGCGGCTGCGGCAGTAGTCGATCAGGCGCTGCATCAGCAGACGGCCGAGGCCGCGGCCTTTCATGTCGGAACGTACGATGATGGCGAATTCGGCTTCGTGGTTATCGGCATCGGCCACGGCGCGCGCGACGCCAAGGGTCTCGCGCTGGCCATCGGCACCGATGCGCGTGGCGATGAAGGCCATCTCGCGGTCATAGTCGATTTGCGTCAGCCGCGCGACCTGCGGTTCCTGCAACTGGCGAATGCTCGAGAAGGCGCGATAGCGCACATCGTCGGGATTAAGCTGATTGAAAAAAATCACATGCGCTTCGCCATCCTCGGGCTTGATCGGGCGAATGGTCAGCGCCTCGCCATGCCAGTCGGTGACTTGCTCAAGCGATTGCGGGTAAGGCCGGATTGCGAGCCGTGACGAGCGTTGCGGTATGGCGATGCGCATGCGCGCATCGAGCGCAATGACACCGTGGCCGTCGGCCAGCAGCGGATTGATGTCGAGTTCGACCAGTTCCGGCAGGTCTTCGACCAGACTGGAAATCTGCACCAGCGTGCGGCTGATGGCGTCAATGTCAGCGGGCGGGCGGTTGCGGTAGCCGGCCAGCAGGCGTGCGATGCGCGTGCGCGCAATCATGTCGCCCGCGAGGACCGAGTTCAGCGGCGGCAAACCCACCGCATGGTCATCGACGACTTCGACCGAGATGCCGCCCTGACCGAACAGGATGATCGGCCCGAACACCGGGTCGGTGCTGACGCCAACAATCAATTCATGCGCATGTGGTCGGCGTGCCATCGCCTGCACCGCAAAGCCTTGCAGTTCGGCGTCAGGTTGCAGTTCACACAGGCGCTTGTGCATCGCATTGGCCGCCTGGCGTACCGCGCTGGCATTGTCGAGGTCGAGCGCGACGCCGCCGACATCGGACTTGTGCCAGATCTGCGGCGAGAGAATCTTGATGGCGACCGGGAAACCGATCCGTTGAGCCTGCCGGACCGCCTCATCGATGCTGTCTGCAGTGCTGGTCTCGACCACCGGGATGCCATAGGCGGCCAGCACGGTTTTGGTTTCCGGTTCGGACAATAGCGTGCGACCTTCGGCCAGCGCAGCACGCACCAGCGCCCGGGCGTGCACGCGCTCGCTGGTACCGCTTTCGGGCAGAGCCGGAGGCACCTGCATCAGCAATTGCTGGTTGTGCCGGAAATCGATGATCTGCATGAAGCCGCGTACGGCTTCTTCGGGTGTTTCATAGGTGGCGATGCCGGCTGCCGAACAGAGCTGGCGGGCTTCGAGGACGGCCGCGCCGCCCAGCCAGCAGGTCAGCACATTGCGTGACGACTGCTTCACCAGCGGCACCAGCGCACGGGCGACATCGGCGCTGGCCACCAGTGCGCCGGGTGCATGGATGAACAGGATGGCATCGGAATTGGCGTCTTCGAGCAAACCGGCCAGCGCAGCGCGATAGCGTTCGACCGGTGCGTCGCCACCGAGATCGACCGGATTCGAGCCTGACCACGCCGTCGGCAATACCGGCTTGAGCCGCGTGATGGTGGTCGCAGTCAGCACGGCCAGCGTACCCTGTCGACGCACCAGCGCATCGTTGGCCATGATGCCGGGACCACCGCCATTGGTCAGAATCGTCAGGCGCTCGCCATGCAGGGACTTGGCACGTGCCAGGGTCTCGACCGCACCGAACAAGGCCTCGGTCGAGTCCACCCGCAGCATCCCGGCGCGGCGGATGGCGGCGTCATAAATACTGTCCGGACTGATCAGTACGCCGGTGTGGGACGCGGCGTGACGCACGCCATCACCGGAGCGGCCAGCTTTGATCACGAGAATGGGTTTGCCACGTGCGGCACTGCGGGCGGCTGACATGAATTTGCGCGCCAGTCGGACATCTTCCAGAAACAGCAGGATAGCGTGCGTGGCCGGATCGCCGGCGAGGAAGTCGAGCAGGTCGCCAAAATCGACGTCGGCACCTTCGCCGAGCGAAATGAACTTCGAGAAACCGAGGCCGCGCGTGGTGGCCCAATCCAGCACGCCATTCATCAGTCCGCCGGATTGCGACACGAACGCCAGTTTGCCGGGCAAAGCCGGGCCGTACGAAAAACTGGCGTTGAGGCCAATGGCCGGTACCAGCAAGCCGGCGCTGATACCGCCCAGTATGCGCAGCAGGTGCGGTCTGGCGGCCAGCAGCATCGCCTCGCGCTGCGCGCGGGTGACGGCCGACATCACGATCACGGCCTTGCAGCCGCGCTCGCCGAGTGCGGCGATGAGTCCGGGCAGTGTGTCTGGCGGTGTGCAGATGATGGCCAGGTCGGGCACCACGGGCAGGCTGGCGACATCGTGCCAGACCACCATGCCGTTGAGGATAGGATGCTTGGGATTGACTGGCAGAATCCGGCCGGCGAAACCGCCGGTCACCAGATTGTGCAAGACCGCTGCGCCGATACTGCCGGGACGGTTGGTGGCACCGATCAGCGCCACGCACGTCGGGTTGAACAGGGCTTGCAAATTACGGATGCTCATCGATCACTTTCGGCGCAAAGAAGGAATAGTCTGATGATTGCATGGATGTCAGAGTAAAACCTTATTACACTGCGCAGTCTCGTCGGACCTTCGACGTCTCTTATTGCGATATCTCATCCGGAAACACGTCATGCTCATCATTACTATCAAACAAGGCAAGGAAAAAAGCCTGCTCGAAGAACGCCAGCCGTGGGTGTATGCCTCGGCAGTCGAACGGGTCGACGGCCGCCCGCAAGAAAAAATGACTGCCGGTATTACCGCGCTGGTGCATTCGTCGTCTGGCCAGTTCATTGCCCGCGCTGCCTACAATTCCAAATCACAGATTCGCGCCCGGATCTGGAGCTTCGATGCCAACGAACCGGTTGACCATGCATTGATCAAGCGCCGCGTCAAAGTCGCCGTTGCCAAGCGCAGCGGTGCCACGACCAAACCCGTCGTCCTGGTGAGTGGTGACGAGGATGGCTTGTCGGGCTTGCTGGTCGAATGGTACGGCGGCACTAAGGGCTATCTGGTGTGCGAATTTCAGGCCGCCGGGGTCGATGCCTGGAAAGTGGCGATCGTGCAAAGCCTGATGGCCGAGACGGGTTGCAAGAATGTGTACGAGCGGGCTGATGCGTTATTGCGCAAGGGCGAGGGTCTGGCCGTGTTGTCCGGCGTGCTGGCCGGCGACGAACCGCCGGACGCCATCGAGCTGACTGAAAAAGGCGTGAAATTTTTTATCGACATCAAGACTGGCCGCAAGGACAAGTTTCGTTGATACGGATGTGAGGAGGCTGATCGCTTCATCATGAAGCTCCGATCGGCATCTCACGTAGGGTGCAATAACCGAAGGGCATTGCACAGCGCTCGCTAATCCGGTACCACAACATTGTCCTCAAACCTGCCCGCCCAATCCGCCGGATAAACGTCTTCCTTGACCAACCGGTGAAACGTTGAATACGGCCAGACACCGACACGCGCAACGAGCCCATGCTTGGGTGGATTGATGTGCACGTAATTCATGTGTGCACGATAATCGTCCTCGTCCCGTATCCAATGCTCCCGATAGCGGCGTTACCAGACACCCCGTTCGCCACGCTTCATGCGCGACACGTTACGTGGCTCGTGCGCCGGAATCCCTTTTGAGAAATGCATCTTGATCAGTCGCCAGCGCACTGCGAAGTCCCACTCCCCCTCGGGTAGTTCGAGGATGCAATGAAGATGCTCGGGCAAGACCACCCACGCGTGAATCACAAAAGGGAAACGGTGTCGGACCTCGCGAACAACTTGACGGAGCAGGGCGATATGCCGCAACAGCAGATCGTTGCCGTCGCGCTGGAGGCACCGTCATCCACGTTCAAGGTTTTTCGAGGATGTCGTAGTAGCTGAGCGACTCGCAGTTCAAATCAACCGCGCACGCATTCGGCGTCAGTTTCGGATCGAATTATCTGCAAATCAGCTTGTCCGAGAAGCAAAGAAAACCCAGATGCGACAACAATTCAAACGTGTTGGCTGGCGGCTTCTCCAGTGACGGATCTGTCAGGCAAATCAATGATGAACAAGCATCCTTGACCGACCGTACTTTCGACAGTAAGTAATCCGCCATTTGCTTCGACACTGCGCCGCGCAATTGAGAGCCCGAGTCCCAGGCCACTCCTGTTCGATCCACCCTGTGTGAACGGCAAGAACATGTCCTGTACGGCTTGTTCGCTCAGTCCTGGCCCGTTGTCTTTAACTTTAATTCGCACGCGGTCCACCTCAACGTTGGCGCTGAGTGTAACGACACCGCCGTTACCACTAAATTTGAACGCGTTTTGCAGCAGATTGCCCAGTGCTGAAAAGAGCAAGTCCTTATCAGCATCCACCGACAACAGAGGAGAAATCGGTTCAACGTGAAAACCACACTTCAACAGGTCAGCTTCAAGCGAAGCAGAATATTTTATTTCTTTAATAAAATTTGCGAGACTGAAAACCGAGCGATGTAACGTCATGCCGGGACCAATACGGACCTCAGCAAGCGACCGGTCGATCTGCCTTCGAAGGCCGACCAGACTACGATCGAGTGCGCTTCCGGTAGGACCGACCAGGCCAACATTGCCTGTCTTGATGGCTGCCAGCGCGAGCATTGCTGTGTTCAAGTGATTGCGTAGTTCATGGGCGAGAAAGCCCAGACGCTCGTTCGTCTCCAAAGCTTGTCTATCGGCGATCACCAGGTCACGATCTTCGCTAAATGCCGCCACGGCACCTGCTATGCCGTTATCCAGGCAGCGATTGAGCGTCCGGAATTCGTGGACCGTAAATATCTGGTCGAGGTCAATTGACAGGTCAGACACAGCCTGACAGAGGTCACCATAATCATGGACCACCTCATCGATCGAGTATCCCATGGTCAAAAGATCGGCTCCGTGGATAGCCGCCGATGCCGCCATGTCCGAATCGCCGGAGGGATCACCCGACGAGGGGCCTGAGAGAGCACGGGATTCGGACTCTGCTCCTCGGTTTTCCGCTTGCAGCGTACGAATCAGCTGATCCAGGAACATGGGAATACCTTGTTCCAGTTGCTGCGTGTTCGGCGATCTACCGGGGCGGCTTGAAACTTTCTCGCGGCATCGCCGCTCAAGCTCGGCCCGATGTGTCATTAAGAATTCATGCATCATAATTTTTCTTGCAAGTGGGCCAGTCCAGGTAATTGAAGGCATCTTACGCGAAGGAACACGAATTGACTCGGTAAATGGGTTGACGCCAGGCGGCGCTCAGTATCGTATTAATTATTGTTTTGGTCCTGATTTCTAATTAAGAAAGTACGGGTCTAATCTTTTATCGTCGCGCTACATGAAACGCTCAGACCACTGAATTGCGACGACGTACCGCAAAACCGGAAAGCCGCACCCGGACCATTTTTGCTCGCCGTCAGTGCCAACTGACGGCGCCGCTGACGGCTGGCGGACTATCGCAATGAACTAAGTATTGGGGCACGTGGCGGCAGCACGTACCCATCGCTCAAGGTGCCCAGGAAGGCGACGATATCCTGAATCTCACCTTGGTTGAGTAGCGGTCCGGCTGACTTTGGCCGGTCGAATGGTGCACGGTCATTCACGATATTGGTTTGGTAGGCGACCGGCAGGTCATTGGGTATGCCAGTAGATCCGTACCAGCGCTTCGGGTCACTGTTGCGGGTGGAATAAAAAGCCACTACGTCGTGCAAATCCTTGAAGAAGCCGTTGTGCATGAACGCCTGCCGGTTGGCCACATTGCGCAGCGAGACCATGCGGAATGTGCCGCAGAACTTTTCGATACTGATATTGCCGGGGACATTGGCACCGAGCGCCGGTCGGGTCCGTTTCGGACCGCACAGCCCGAGGTCATAAAACCCCGGGTTGGCATTGTCAGGAATGAGCTTGTTGCGCGGAATCCCGGTAGCGTAGTAGGCAAAATCCGTGAAGAGCGAATCCTCGGGCTTGCCAGAAGTCGGCTTCATCAGATGGCAGGACGCACAATTGGCCCGCTTGGTATCCATGAACAATTGCATGCCGCGTTCTTCGTTCGCTGCCAGCTTAGTCTTTCCCTGCACAACCATGTCGTACTTGGATGAAAACGGCTGGAGCGCGGAGGTCGCTTCAAATGCGGCGATAGCAACGCCCATGTTTTGAAAGGCCAGATCCGGCTTGTCGAAGATTTTGGAACCGAATTCCTCACGCATCAAATTGGCATACCCCGACTTCGCTACCTTCTTCACGACGGCCACGGCATTCGGGTTGTTCATCTCGGCACTTGCCAGAAAAGGCCCGAGCGCCTGCAATGCCATGGTATCGGCACGACCATCCCAAAAATGCCCTCCCACCGCATCCGTATCGCCATCGACGACCCGAAAATGAAACGGTGGTACGAATGATTGATAGGCCTGAGACATGGCATTGCGCAATCCGACTGCGCCAGGGCGACTACCGAGAGCGACGCCAATAAGCGAACCGTGATTATTGGCAAAACCGGTCTGAGCAGTGTGGCAGCTCACGCAAGCAGTGCCGGCAGGTTCGGACAGGTTGCGATCAGAGACTAGCTGTTGCCCCAAAGTCTGCAGTCTGGTCAGCAGTAATGGCTTGGGAGATGGCGCTGGCGGCGGAGGCACCGTCTGAGCAATCGCCATCGCTGACCATGTCAGGCACATTGCCGCGCAACAGGCGGTCACCAGTTGGGCCACGTCGCGTCTGGCCGATCGTTGTTTGGATACCAGGGTTTTCATGAACGGGCCTCCCAGCCAGATTATCCGAGCGCAACGCGCCAAATTACATCAACCGCTGGTAGCCAACATCTCATTTAAATTTCCTCAAGGTAATAAAAGTTATAATGAAAAACTGTTACTCAATGACAGCTATCATGGGTTGCGCAGGGTCTCTGGGCAGAGGCTGTGCTGTTGGCGGACTTGACTTTTGCGTAAAAAACAAATCTTACGAGTAGAATAAAATTACTCCAGGTTAATAGCGTATCGGCAGGCGCTGGAATTTTCCGCGCGGTTTGCCCGCTAACTATTTGGTGCAACTTTGTCGATGTAAGATGCAGCCCACTAGTATTGAGCCCAAGTTAATTGCACACAATGCATTGAGCCGATGCATGCGCCAAAGTGGCAAGGAATACATTGAACCGACCTTTCGTCTACGACATTACCGACAGCTTGCACACCAGTGCACACTCGCGGGTTTATCGTGCGCGACAGGGTCGGGGTGCCGATGCACGGCCGGTCATAGTCAAGATATTGAACAAGACGGCCGTGTCGTTTCAGGAGGCCACCAGGTACAAGCGTGAATTCACCATCGCCGCCCGCTGCCCGCATCCCGGTATCGCGCAGCCACTGGCGTTGCGTTTCGATGCGGGCTACTGGACCATGCTGCAGCAGGATGGCAACGGCGATTCGCTTGACAAGCTCATTGATGGCGGCCACAAGCCAACACTGGATGTATTTTTCGAGATCGCGTTGCAGCTCTGCGCGGTCCTGGCGGTGGTCCACGGCAAAGGCATTATTCACAAGGATGTCAATCCGTCCAATCTGGTCTGGAATCCGCAGCGTCGCGTGCTGCAGCTCATTGACTTCGGCATTGCCAGCGAACTGGAGCAGGAAATCCCGCAGGTCAACCATCCTGCTGCGCTCGAAGGAACCCTGCGCTACATGGCACCGGAACAGACCGGACGCATGAATCGGGTGGTCGATTACCGCGCCGATTATTACAGCATGGGCGCGACTTTTTATGAATTGCTCAGCGGACAGCCGCCGTTTCCCGGCGCGGATGCGATGGAGCTGGTGCACAGTCATCTCGCCGTCACGCCTGACTGGTCGCTGCCCGCGCTGGCGGCATTGCCGGGACCGCTACTGGCAATCGTACAGCGCCTGATGGAAAAAAATGCCGAACAGCGTTATCAGGGTTTGCCCGGACTGGTCAGAGACCTGGCGCTGTGCCGCAGCCTGGCGCAGTTGCCCAGGCCGATCCAGGCAACACCGTTCGAGCTGACGGACACCACCAGCCATTTCCTGATTCCGCAAACACTGATCGGCCGCGAGCACGATGTGGCGACCTTGCTGTCGGCGTTCGCCAAAGCCAGTACCGGCCCGGCCGGGATGCTGCTGGTAGGGGGCTATTCCGGCGTGGGCAAGTCGGTGCTGATTCATGAGGTGCACAAGCCGATCGTGGCGCAGCGCGGGTTTTTTATCTCCGGCAAATGCGACCAGTTCCGCCGCGACGTACCCTATGCCGCGCTGGTGCAGGCATTGCAGGAATTAATCCGGCAGTTGTTGTGCGAACCGGAACGCCAGGTGCGGCAATGGGCCAGCGCGTTGCGCGAGGCACTGGGCACACAGATCGGCGTGCTTGTTGCGCTGATCCCTGATCTGGCGCTCATCGTGGGTGTCACCGAGGCGGTGACTGCATTGCCACCGGTCGAAGCCCAGCACCGGCTGAACCGGTTGTTTCGCCGCTTCGTCGACGTCTTTTCGTCGGCCAGCCACCCGATGGTTATTTTTCTCGATGACCTGCAATGGGTCGACACGCCAACGCTGGCATTGATCGAGACAGTGATGGCGACGCCACAGGATCGGTACCTGCTCTGCATTGGTGCCTATCGGGACCACGAAGTGGACGCCGACCATCGGCTCACTGCGCTGCGCGAGCGTCTGCAACAGGCCGGCTTTCCGATCGAGGTCATGCTGCTGGCACCGCTCGACGAGACGCAGGTCGGCCAACTGGTTGCCGAGACCTTGCATGTCACGCCCGCTGACGCTGCCGCACTGACTGGCCTGTGTTTTAAAAAAACCCGTGGCAATCCGTTTTTCCTGAACCAGTTCCTGCACACCATCCATGAGGCCGGGCAGCTGGTTTATCACCACGCATCGACGAGCTGGCGCTGGGATCTGGAGGCGATTGCCAACACCGATTACACCGATAACGTGATCGACCTGATGCTTGAAAAAATCCGCCGCTTGCCGTCGCCCGCACGCCGTTTGCTGGAACTGGCATCCTGCATCGGTAACCGCTTTGACCTCGATACGCTGGCTGCGGTCAGTGGTCAACACGGCTGGCAAACGCAGCGGGATTTATGGCCGGCACTGCAGGCCGGGCTGGTGCATCCGCTCGGTGAGCAGTACAAATATATTGGCTCTGACATGCAGGGCGCGACACAGGTGCGCTATCGCTTCCTGCATGACCGGGTCCAGCAAGCCGCTTATGCCAGCACCGATATGGCAGCGCGCCAGGCCAGTCACTTGCAGATCGGGCGGGAACTGCTGCGTCACGCCACCGATGCTGATCCCGATGCCCAGTTATTTGCCATCGTCGACCAGTTCAATGCCGGACGTGACGGCATGACCGACGCCGCCGAATTGCTCCACCTCGCCCAATTGAATTACCGCGCCGGCGTCAAGGCGCGCGGTGCGGCGGCGTTCGAGGCAGCGGCGCGCCACATGCACATCGGGATCGCGCTGTTGCCCGACCACGCATGGCAAACGCACACCGCGCTGATGCTCGACCTGCAACTGGGTGCCGCCGAGACCGCGTGTCTGTGCAATCAGTTTGCACAGGCCGAGGCGATCTATCCGCTGGTGCGGGCCCACAGTACCGATGCACTGCAAGCCATTCGCTGCATCGGGCAGCAAGCCAGCCAGTATCAGTTGCAGGGTCGTTTGCCCGAAGCGATCCACATCTTGCGTGATGCACTGGGTTTACTGGGAATGACGGTCAGCGACGACAGTCGCGTGCTCAAGGCCGGCATTGCGGACATGGTTGCCGACCTTGCGCAACACTACGGCGATTGCGATATCGACGCCTTGCTGGAGGCCGCGCCGATGCAGGACCCGTTCGCGCGCGCGACGATGCAAATGATGCAGCGCTTGTGGCAAGCCAGCTATTACGCCGGTCAGCAAGACCTGAGCATGACGATGGTGGTGTCGATGACGCGCCTGTCGCTGCAGCAGGGCAATAGCGAATTCACGCCGGTTGCCTATGTCGCCTATGCTTTTTTCCTTTCCGGGACGTATCACGACCGGCGCAGTTACCGCTTCGGTGCGATGGCGCTGGAGCTGGCCAACCGTGGCGAGAACATGCAGGCGCGCGTACTGACCGGCCTGATGTTTGGCGCGATGATCAGCCACTGGACGCAACCCTTGAGCAGTTCGATCGCGCTGTACGATGACGCCTTGCGCGATGCCCGCGACAGCGGCGACTTTGTCAATGTCGGTGTGGTCGCGGCAGTGCGGGCCACTGACCGGCTCATTCTTGGTCACTATCTGCCGGACCTGCTGCAAGCCACCACGCGTGACCTCGGGATCATGCGCAGTAACGGTCAGCAAGACATGGTCGATTGCACGATCGCCGGTGCGCTGCAGCCAGCCCGTTGCCTGATGGGTCTGACCCGCAGCACAGACAGTTACGATGACGACGATTTCAGCGAGGCCGGTTTTCTGGCGCGTTACGGCAGTTCGCGCTTGTATCTCGCCTATTTTTATCAGGGCAAAATCCGTAACGCCTACCTGTTCGACAGTGCCGACGCCGAACAGCAGGCCCATCAGCGCGATCTGGTGGTACAGATACTTCGCGGCCAGGCCAAGGTGCCGGAAACGACGTTGTATGCGGCACTGATCTGGCTGCGCCAACTGCAACGGCAACCGCAGCGTGCCGATGCCGACGCATTGCTCGAACGCGTGACGGCACTCATGGCGCTGCTGGCCAGTTGGGCGCAACTGAATCCTGCCAACCACGCCGCCGGCAACTGGCTGGTGCAAGCGGAGCTGGCGCGCACTCACAACGACATGCCGCTGGCACTGGGCTTTTACCAGCAAGCGATCGATGCGGCGCATGACAGCGGCTATCTTCATGTCGAAGCGCTGGCCAATGAATTGTGCGGCCAGTTCTGGCTGGCGCATTGCCAGCCGCGTGTTGCCGCCACGTTCCTGCAAGAAGCGCTGGGCTTGTACCGGCGCTGGGGTGCCGACGGCAAGGTGGCGCAACTTGCCGCGCTACATGGCAGTCTGGTCAATGCGGGTAGCGGCACCGTTGCGCCACATTTCGTCGCGGCGACCAACACGACTGGCGCATCCGGCAATGCGGCGCTCGACCTCGCATCGATCATCAAGGCATCGCAGGCCCTGTCCGATGAAATCGGCTTGCGCAACGTGCTGCAGCACCTCATTGCCATCGTGCGCGAAAATTCCGGTGCGCAGGTGGCGCGACTGCTGCTGCTCGATGCCGCTGTCTGGCGTGTCGAAGCCGAGATGGATGACAGCCGCCTCACCGTACTGGAGTCGCGTGTGGTGTCGCTCGAGAGCGCCGCCGACGTGCAATTCCCGCTGTCGCTGCTGCGATTTGTGGTGCGCACCGGCGAGGTCATCATCGAGGACAACCTGAGTTTGTCGCCCCATTTTTCAGGCGATCCGTATGTGCAACGACAGCAGCCGCGGTCGGTGCTGTGCCTGCCAATCCGGCAGGGCGGACAGGTGGCCTGCCTGCTGTATCTTGAAAATAACCTGACCGACTCATCGTTCACCGCCGAGCGTGCCGAGTTCCTGCGCACGCTAGGCGGACAGGCAATGATTTCAATTGCCCATGCGCGGATGGTGGACAGTCTGGAATTGCGCGTGGCCGAACGCACGGCGCAGCTGGAAGACGCCAATGGCAAGCTGGCCACGCTCTCAGCCACCGATGGCCTCACGGGACTGGCGAACCGGCGCCGGTTCGATGAAGTCCTGTCCAGCGAATGGGGCCGCGCCGGTCGCACTGGCTTTCCGCTGGCCGTGCTGATGATTGATGTCGACCACTTCAAAAAATTCAATGACTGTTACGGGCATCAGGCCGGTGACGACTGTCTGCGTCGCATCGCCGCCGTCCTGCAGGGCGGCACGCGCCGCAGCGCTGACCTGGCAGCACGGTATGGTGGCGAAGAGTTTTCTATCGTGCTGGCCAACACCGATAACCACGACGCTTTGCAATTGGCCGAGGCGGTCCGGCTGCTCATCGAACAGCTCGCGATGCCGCATGCGCAATCGCCGCTGGGCAAAGTCACCATCAGTATTGGCGTGGCGATCCATCATGCCGGCAATCCGGGCACCATGGCCAACCTGTTGCGCGCGTCCGATGACGCGCTGTATCTGGCCAAGGGAGCCGGACGCAATCGCGTTCATCTGTCCGCCAGCTAACGTCAACGCCGGGATATTGTGTGCAGCTACACTGATAGCTAACATGAATTAATGCCAAGCGGACTATTACTCGCTGGTATAGAGTTACTACTCGAATGATTTATTGCTGCAACTCCATTGACACCGCCGTTGCGTTTAACGACCGGCATCGCGTCCAGACACCGACACCGATGCCGATGTGCAGTTTCCTCATCTCCCCGGACATATCACCATGACTTCGTTGACTATCAATGGACGTGCTCACACCGTCACCGTACCGCAAGACACACCCCTGCTCTGGACCCTGCGCGATGAACTGGGCCTGACCGGCACCAAGTTCGGCTGCGGCATGGGCCTGTGCGGTTCCTGCACCATTCATCTTGATGGCGTTGCCATCCGTTCCTGCATCACGCCGATTTCTGCCGCTGTCGGCAAACAGATCACGACCATCGAGCAGGTCGAAAACGACAAGCTGGGCGCGGCGTTGCAGGTCGCCTGGGTCGAGGCCGGCGTACCGCAATGCGGTTATTGCCAGGGCGGACAAATCATGTCGGCCATCGCTTTGCTCAAGCGCACGCCCAAGCCTTCCGACAGCGACATCGATGACGCCATGAGCGGCAACCTGTGCCGTTGTGGTACCTACACCCGTATTCGCGCAGCCATCAAGACGGTTGCCGCACAAGGAGTAAAAGCATGACGAACAACGACATCACGCTCGGTACACCGAGCGATCCATCGCGCCGCCGCCTGTTAAAAACAGTCGGTGCGACCGGTTTCCTGATCGCCGTGACCCAGTCCGGCAATCTGTTTGCACAAACCGCGACACCACCCCCTGCAAAAAAATATGGCGGTGCTGGCATGCCGGGCGGTCTGGTCGACAACCCGCTGGTGTTTGTCTCGATCGCTGCCGATGGCATGGTGTCGGTGATCTGTCACCGTTCTGAAATGGGGCAGGGCGTACGCTCCAGTTTTCCGCTGGTGGTGGCCGAAGAACTCGAAGCCGACCTCAAGCAAGTCAAGGTCGTCCAGGCACAGGGCAACCAGACGCTGTACGGCAATCAGAATACCGACGGTTCGCGCAGCCTGCGTCAGTCGCTGGCCCCGTTGCGCCGGGTCGGTGCCGCCGCGCGGATGATGCTCGAAGCGGCTGCTGCCGCCGAATGGAAAGTACCTGTCAGTGAAGTACAGGCCCGCAATCATGAACTGGTGCACGTTCCGACCGGTCGCAAGATCGGTTTCGGCCAGGTCGCTGTGGCGGCAGCGGCGCTACCAATTCCGGCAACCGAAACACTGGTACTCAAAAAGCCGGCGCAATTTCGCTACATCGGTAAAAACAATGCCAAGCTCATCGACGGTGCCGACATCGTTCATGGTCGCGCCAGGTTCGGTATCGATGTCCGGCTCGACGGCATGGTCTACGCGGTCGTGGCGCGTCCGCCTGTGCTGGGCGGCAAAGTCGTCAGCTTCGACCCGGCCAAGGCGCTGACCCTGCCGGGCGTGCTGCGGGTGGTTGAAATCAAGGCCACGCCGGGTCCGGTCGGCTTCAATCCGCTGGGTGGCGTGGCGGTGATCGCGACCAATACCTGGGCGGCGATGAAAGGCCGTGAAGCGCTGGTAATCGTATGGGAAGACGGTCCGAACGCGAGCTACAACTCGGCCGAATTCCGCAAGACGATGGAAGTCGTGGCGCGTGCACCGGCCAAGGCAGTGCGCGATGAAGGCAAGACGATGGAGGTACTGGCCGCATCGAAGAAGACCGTCAGCGCCGAATACTATCTGCCGCATCTGGCCCACGCGACCATGGAGCCACCGGTCGCCACCGCGCACTTCGTCGACGGCAAATGCGAAATCTGGGCACCGGTGCAGGCACCGCAAGCCACTGCCGAAATCGTCGCCAAGCACCTCGGCATCAAGCCCGAGCAAGTCACAGTCAATATCACCTTGCTCGGTGGCGGTTTCGGTCGCAAATCCAAACCCGACTTTGCCGCCGAAGCAGCGCTGTTATCGAAGGCCATGGATGGCAAGCCAGTCAAGGTGCAATGGACCCGCGACGATGATATCCGCCACGATTATTTGCATACCGTCTCGGTAGAACATTTCGAGGCAGCCGTCGATGCCGCCGGCAAGCCGACCGCCTGGCTGCATCGCTCGGCCGCACCGACTATCCGTTCGACCTTCGTGCCGGGCGCGATGGGTTTGGGCATTGGTGAAATGGGACAAACCGCGATCAATATTCCGTACGCCATTCCGAACATCCGCATCGAGACGCCGGAAGTGCCCGCCCACGCACGGATTGGCTGGTTCCGTTCGGTCTACAACATTCCGCATGCGTTTGGCGTGCAATCGTTTATTGCCGAACTCGCCGCTGCTGCCAAGCGCGACCCGAAAGACTACTTGCTCGAACTGATCGGCCCGGCCCGCAAACTCAATCCGACGGCCATGGGCGACACCAGCAACTACGGCGAATCACCGGAAATTTATCCGATCGATACCGGCCGCATGCGCGGCGTGGTCGAACTGGCTGCCGCCAAGGCTCGCTGGGGTCGCAAGCTGCCCAAGGGTCACGGGCTCGGCATTGCGATGGCCTACTCGTTCATGAGTTACACCGCGACCGTGATCGAAGTAGCCGTCGACGACAAGGGTGTGATGGAAGTGGTGGGCGTTGACATGGCGATCGATTGCGGACCGCAAGTCAATCCGGAGCGGATTCGTTCGCAGGTCGAAGGCGCGTTGATCATGGGTCTGACGCTGGCCATCAAGGGACAGATTACCTTCAAGGAGGGTCGTGTCGAGCAATCGAACTTCCATGACTTCGAGCTGTTGCGGCAAAACGAAGTACCACGTGAAATCCGCGTGCATACTGTGGCACCGAACTACGCGGTGGCCCCCGGTGGTGTCGGCGAGCCACCGTTGCCACCGGTCGCGCCCGCGCTGTGTAATGCGATTTTTGCGGCGACCGGCAAGCGTATTCGCCAATTGCCGATTCGTGATCAATTGACCGCAACGTAATTTTTTTGTCTCCACCCTCACTGTAAGAATCGACATCATGAACCGTAGCGCAACCCTCTCCCGGCAAATGCCGGACCAACCCGCAGTACAGATTCGGGTCATCATCGGCGCATTGGCGCTGATGCTGGTTCTGGCGGTCGTCATCAACCAGACTGTCTCGACCCGAATGGCCTTGCTGTTTGCGACCGGTAGCGCACTGGGCATCGTGCTGTATTACGCGATGTTCGGTTTCACATCGGCGTTCCGGGTCTTGCTGGCCGATGGGCGCAGCGCCGGTTTTCGCGCCCAGATGGTCATGCTGGGCGTGGCTTGCCTGCTGATTTTTCCGGCTCTGGCGAATGGCTCGCTGTTTGGTCAGCCGGTCACCGGTTTCGTGTCACCGTTGAGCGTATCGGTGGCCGTCGGTGCCTTTCTGTTCGGACTCGGCATGCAAATGGGCGGCGGCTGTGCGTCGGGAACGCTGTTCGCCGCGGGCGGCGGCAACACACGGATGTTCGTGACCTTGCTGTTTTTCGTGGTGGGCTCGGTCATTGGGATCACCCACCTTGGCTGGTGGCAGTCATTGCCATCGCATGCGCCAGTGTCACTGGTGAAGGCCTTTGGCTGGCCGCTGGCACTCTTGCTGAACATCGCTGTATTTGCGACGGCATACTGGGTGGTGACACGTATCGAGCGGTCCCGTCATGGCGTCGTCGAACCGATCCTGACAATTCGCAATGCCACCTGGTTGCGTGGTCCGTGGCCACTGCTGGCAGGTGCAGTCGGGCTGGCGGTGCTCAATTTTGTGACCTTGTATCTTGCCGGCCGGCCGTGGGGTATCACGTCGGCTTTCGGGCTGTGGGGCGGCATGGCGTTGCAGGCAATGCAGGTACCGATCGAGACCTGGTCCGGTTATTCGGCACCGGCGATGCAACAGGCGCTGGCTGCGCCGGTGCTGTCCGATGCCACCTCGGTGATGGATTTCGGCATCATGCTGGGCGCGCTGCTGTCGGCCGGGATGGCGTGCAAATTCAAGCCGGAATGGTCGATCTCCGGCCGTCATTTGCTGGCATCGGTGATCGGTGGTTTGCTGCTGGGCTATGGCGCACGACTGGCCTATGGCTGCAATATTGGCGCGTTTTTCAGCGGGATTGCATCAGGTAGTTTGCATGGCTGGATGTGGATCGTGTTTGCTTTGGTCGGCAATTGGGCGGGCTTGTTTGTGCGGCCGCTGTTCAATTTGCCGGTTCCGGTACGGGCGAGCGCCTGCTGAGTTTTTCTAGCGAACCTTAGGTAGTCAATTCGGTAGTCAATTCGTCCTCCGGGTAGATTCCGGCGGGCGAATTTTTTTGAGTGCCGCCTGATCAGAACTTGGCGTTGTACAGCAGTGCAGCCAGGGCGGCACCTATCATTGGCCCGACCACCGGGATCCACGCATAGCCCCAGTCACTGTCACGCTTGCCGGAAATCGGCAGCAGGGCGTGCATCAGGCGCGGGCCAAGATCACGTGCCGCACTCATCGCATAGCCGGTCGTGCCACCGAGCGAGACACCGATGCCGACTACCAGCAAACCGACCGGCAAGGCATTCATCGCGCCCAGTCCGTAACGCGGCGCGGCCATGTTCAGGACTGCAAACACCAGTACAAAAGTGGCGACGATTTCCGACACGAGGCTACCCCATGCGCCGCGAATCGCCGGCCCGGTGCAGAACACCGCGAGCTTGGTATCGGCGTCCGGCGTCGCCTCGAAATGCTTCTGGTAGACCGCCCACACCAGAAACGCGCCGGCCATTCCGCCAGCCATCTGCGCGGCGATATAGCCGGGCACCTGATCCCACGGGAATTTGTCGACCAGTGCCAGGGCGACCGTCACGCTCGGATTCAAATGGGCACCGCTGGCCGCCGCCGTGCACAGCACACCGACAAATACTGCCATGCCCCAGCCGAGGGCAATGACGATCAGGCCGCTATCGTGGCCCTTGGTTTTTTTCAGTACGACGTTGGCGACGACGCCGTCGCCCAGCAGGACCAGCAAAGCGGTGCCGATAAATTCAGCGAACAAAGGATTCGTCATGATGGTGCTCCGGTCACTAGCGCAAGTGAACTACGCGGGCCGATGCGAGGCGCATCGGTGATCCCCGCAGCGTGGCAGCCGGACGACCGTGTCCTGAAGGCTGCCTCGGGGGAGGGTTATCTCAAACCGTATCGGCCCAGACCTTGGTGGCGTGGATCGCGCGCTTCCAGCCCTTGAGTCCCTGCTTCGCGACGCTGCCGTCGGCCGCCGGTGTGAAGCGCTGGTCGAGCGCCCATTGGCCCTGGATTTCGTCGATATCTTTCCAGTAGCCGACGGCGAGACCAGCCAGATAGGCGGCACCGAGGGCCGTGGTTTCGGTAATTTTTGGCCGGACCACTTCGACGCCAAGGATGTCGGACTGGAACTGCATCAGCAGATCGTTGGCGACCGCGCCACCATCGACGCGCAGTTCGGTGATCTTGCAGCCCATGTCGGCTTCCATGGCCCTGAGCACGTCGTGCGATTGATAGGCAATGCTGTCGAGTCCGGCGCGGGCCACGTGGGCGGCAGTGGTGCCGCGCGTCAGTCCGAACAGGGTGCCGCGGGCGCGTGCATTCCAGTGCGGTGCCCCGAGACCGACGAAGGCCGGCACCAGATACACGCCATCGCTATCAGGCACCGAACGCGCCAGTGCTTCGATCTGCGAGGCATTGTTGATAATGCCCAGGCCATCGCGCAGCCACTGCACCACGGCACCCCCGATGAAGATGCTGCCCTCGAGCGCATAGTTGACCTGGTCGCCGATTTTCCAGGCGATGGTGGTGATCAGGTCATTCTTGGATTCGACCGGTTTGTCACCGGTATTCATCACCAGAAAGCAGCCCGTGCCGTAGGTGTTCTTGACCATGCCGGGCTGCGTGCACATCTGGCCAAACAGGGCGGCGTGCTGGTCGCCGGCAATCCCGGCCAGCGGGATCGCGCTGGCGAAGACAGTGGTCTTGGTCTTGCCGTAGATTTCGGAGGACGAGCGGACTTCCGGCAGCATACTGCGCGGGATATCGAGCATCTCGAGCAGTTCGTCATCCCACTCCAGCGTATGAATATTGAACAGCATGGTACGCGCCGCGTTGGTGACATCGGTGACGTGCAGTTCATGCTTGGTGAAGTTCCATACCAGCCAGCTGTCGACCGTGCCGAAGCAGAGTTTGCCCTCGTTGGCCCGCTCGCGTGCGCCATCGACGTTGTCGAGAATCCAGCGGATTTTGGTGCCGGAAAAATACGAATCAATCGGCAGGCCGGTCTTGGACCGGACCATTTTTTCGTGGCCGAGTTCTTTGAGTTCATCGCAAAAATCGGCGGTGCGCCGGTCCTGCCAGACGATGGCGTTGTAGAGCGGGCGTCCGGTCTCGCGGTCCCAGACGATGGTGGTCTCGCGCTGGTTGCTGATGCCGATGGCGGCAATGGAGGTGCCGTTCAGTCCGGCATGAGTGACCGCCTCGGCAGCGACGCCGGCCTGGGTCGACCAGATTTCCTGTGGATCATGTTCGACCCAGCCGGGCTTGGGATAAATTTGCCGGAATTCCTTTTGCGCGACCGACACAATGTCGCCGGTGCGGTTGAACAGCACGGCGCGCGAACTGGTGGTGCCCTGGTCGAGTGAAAGAATGTACTGGTCGGCCTTGGTGGCCTTGGTGGTCTTGGTCATCTGTCTCACCTCGGAAAAAGAGTGTTGGACATGCGGGTCAATGGCCCGTGCAGCACGCGCTGCGCGGGCGATCACGGGTTGTTGCATGAACCGGTGCTAAACGGTCAAGGTTACGCCATTGGTCTGGACGGCGAGCCAGTCGTCAAGGCGCTGGCGTGATGAAGGCGTGGCATGCAGACCGAGCTTGGTACGCCGCCACAGGATATCGTCGGCGCTGGTCGCCCATTCCTGATCGATCAGGTAGCGTGCCTCGCTTTCGTAGAGGCCCGGACTGAGTTCTTCACCGAGTGCGGTCATCGACGTGGCGCTGTCAAGCAGCCGTTCGGCACGCGTGCCGTAAGACCGCGCATAGCGCTTGGCCAGTGCCGGCGGCAGCCATGCATGGCGTGCCGAAAAAGCCTGCAGGAACGCATCGAAGTCCGCGTCCGGCAGGTCGCCACCGGGCAGTGTCGCCGTGGCCGTCCAGGCCGGGCGGTCGATGCCGAGCGGTTCTGCGAGCAGGTCCATCGCGTCTTCGGCAAGACGCCGGAAGGTCGTGATCTTGCCGCCAAAAACTGAGAGCAATGGCGCCTGATGGTCAGGTACCTCGACTTCGAGATGGTAGTCCCGCGTGACCGCCGACGGATTGGCCGCATCTTCTTCGGCCAGCAGCGGGCGCACGCCGGAGTAACTCCAGACCACGTCGTCCGGTGTGATCGGTTGCTTGAAGTAGCGGTTGATCGCCTCGCACAGATAGGTCACTTCTTCCGGCGCGATGCATACCTCGGCCGGATCGCCCTGGTATTCCATGTCGGTGGTGCCGATCAGCGTGAAATCATTTTCGTACGGGATCGTGAAAATGATGCGCTTGTCGGGATTCTGAAAAATGTAGGCATGATCGTGATCGAACAGTTTCCGGGTCACGATGTGGCTGCCTTTGACCAGTCGCAGGTCCGCGTGACGGGGCTGCGCCAAATTCTGTTTCAGCAGATTGCTGGCCCACGGGCCGCCGGCATTGACGATGGCGCGGGCACGCACTGTTCGTTCCGGCTGACCATCGCTACGCAACTGCACTTGCCATCGGTCGGCCACGCGTTGCGCCGACATGAAAACCGTGTGCGTCAGGATGGTCGCACCGCGCTCCTTCGCATCGATCGCATTGAGTACCACCAGCCTGGCATCGTCAACCCAGGCATCGGAATAGACGAAGCCGCGTTCGAGCGAGTCGAGCAGCGGTTCACCCGCGACGTGCTGGCGCAGGTCGACGCCGCGCGAGGCGGGCAAAAATTTGCGGCGGCTCAGGTGATCGTATAAAAAAAGACCGGCGCGTATCATCCACGCAGGCCGCAGGCTGGCCACATGCGGCATCACAAAGCGCAGCGGCCAGATGATGTGAGGTGCCAGGTTGAGCAATACTTCGCGTTCCCGGAGCGCTTTGCGCACCAGGCTGAACTCGTAATATTCGAGGTAGCGCAGCCCGCCGTGGACCAGCTTGGTACTGGCCGACGACGTATGTTCGGCCAGGTCATTTTTCTCGCACAGCAGGACCTTGAGGCCACGTCCTGCCGCATCGCGCGCGATGCCCGCACCGTTGATGCCACCGCCTACCACCACCAGATCGAATTCGTCGGGGTCTCGCATTTGCGTCTTTTCCACTGAATCTCCTGTCATAACAGGGCTGGCGTCTGTTGCGCCAGCCTCTTATCGGTCACAAACAGGCTACGACGTCAGGTTGGTGCGAGTCTGTGCGGCAGGGCGCTTAGATCGGTTTGCAGACTTATTTGCCGATCGCACCGGGTCCCGACACACCGGCCAGATCCAGATAAGTTTGCGGATCGCCGGAATCGGTTGGTCGCGCTATCACCGCCTTGAGTGCCTTGCTCATCGGCGTGTTCAGGTTGATGCCTTTGGGCGGAATCGCTGACTGGAACCATTTCTTGTAGATCGGGCTGATCTGGCCAGACTGGTACAGCGCCCCGATGGCACTGTCGACAAACGCCTTGAATTCCGGGTCATCGCGGCGAATCATGATGGCGTACGGTTCGACGGACAAGGGATCCTGGGAGATCGTAAAGTCGGCCGGCGTGCGCGCATTTGCCATCAGCGACGCCAGCAGGATGTCGTCGGTCATGAAGGCATCGGCACGGCCGGTTTCGACCATCAGGAAGGCTTCGGCTTGGTTATTGGCCGTCAGGATCTTCAGGTCGAGTTTTTTTTCTGCATTGACCTTCAGCAGATCACGAATCGTGGTCGAGCCGGCGAGCGTCACAAAGCGCTTGCCTTTCATGTCGTCGAGCGTGGCGACTTGCGAGGTCACAAGCGACAAAAAACGGCTACCGGCCACGAATGTCGTCGGCGAAAACGCTACCTGCTTCTGTCGCTCCAGATTGTTGGTCGTCGAGCCACACTCCATGTCGACGGTACCGTTGGCCATCAGCGGAATCCGGGTCGCTGGTGTGACCGGAACCATCTTGATTTTCAGTCCGGACAGGCCCGGTTGCTGCCGGAGGCCCTCGACCACTTTCAGGCACAGGTCAATGGAATATCCCTGATACGACTGCTTGTCGTCCAGATACGAAAAGGGGATGACGGAATCCCTGACACCGATGTGGATGGTGCCGCTGCGTTCGATCTTTTGCAGGGTTCCGGTGGTCGCCGCTGTAGCGGTTGCGGTTGCTGTTCCTGCGATCAGGAAACAATGGATCAATGCCAGGGTGATGCGGGTAATTTTCATGGGACGGTCGATTCAAGTGAGAAGGGCTGTGCTGAGCGCTGCAATGGGCGGCAATTGTTGCACATGAATCGGCGTTGATGCACGTCGACGCTTGCCGGAGTCGCCAGTGACTTTTTTTCATCCGGTGATGGAACGGAATGCACGCCGGGGATACTCAGTAGGACGCTTGCACGGTCGATTCATCATGACAACTGCGTGCGTGATGTGGCGCTGCGTCATCGTTGTACCGTGGTCTGTCAGTTTGCATTTCTACCGTGTATCTGCGTGCACCCTATCCACTTAGCGAGACAAAACATGAAGTTGAAATATCAAGCAACGCTCACCACAGCGTTGGGCATGGTTGGTAGCACCCGTTCGGCTTTTATCCCTCATTCTGCCGACCAGTCCGTATCGATGGGATATCCGGATCGTGCGTTGGGCTCAAACGAAAAACCGGTTCTTTCATCGGTGCATCGTGAACGGATGCGCGCCATGCGTGCGCTGCCTGACGCGTCAGCGCCCTCCAAAAATACCAATGCCGCCAGACTGGATCGCCTCGGCAGCATTGGTTGCATCAACGAACCCGCCGAGAAAGTCACGCCCGAAACCATGGATTTACTGGCGCTGTACACCGGGGCGAATGTTGTCTTTGCGACGAAGGAGGCACCACCCAATATCTTTGCCGATTTTCCGAAAGGGATTACCAACGTCGTCCACACCAGAAATACCGGCGCACTCGGTGCCAGCGACACCGTCATTTTTCCTGATTGCAGCGCCTCGAAAATAACCGCCGATGCGCCTTTATTGAAAAAAAACGGCCGCGTCATTATTTCTGCCACCAGCATCGATAGCGCCATCAAAAAAACGGCGCTGTTACATGCGATCCGGCGTGACCTCGAACTGTACGGACACGCCACCACTCCCGCTGAGGAAAAACCGTTACCGACGCCGGCAACACCGGTTGCTGCCTCCTATGCCGTTGCCGACATGCTGGCCGGCGAGCGCGCTGTCGTGGCGCGACCGCTTGGCGATAGCGATGCGAACTGGCTCAGTCGCTTGTCCGGCCTGACGATTGATCGGGGCACCGTCATCATGGCCAATTTCAACAAGGCGGGCACGATTGATCGCGTCGAATTTGAAGCGATGTTCCGTGCTGATCCCACCGGTCTGCAAGACCATTTGGCGCAGGCCCTGCGGTTGAATCAACGCATGGTGAACTACATGGCCGGTGCGATTGACAAGGCCCGGCTCGCAACGGCCGACAAGGATCAGCTTGGCCGTCCTGCCCGCATTCCTGGCGTACCGGTGGACCGGCAGGCCTCGCGCGAACAGATCATGACGCTCGGGCCGACGGTGGTCTACGGCGCGAGCGGCAACATCGGTAATGCCATATCGAGGGCGCTGTGTGCCAATGGCGTGCAGGTGTGCGGTATCGTCCGCAAACCCAGTTCGACCCTCCTCGGCGCGTTTGCAGAATTGAGTGAACCGAAATCGCTCGTCAGTGCCACGGTGCCGGCAGCGTTTGTGCCGAACACCGTGTTTCTCACTTCCTCGGCAGGCTGGCCAAAAGATGCCGATGGCAATATCGTTTTTGATCGCAGCAAGCTCCTTGAAGCAAATGTGAAAATTCTCGCCCCGATTTTCAAGGACCTGTCGCCGCAGGCCAGGACGGTTGTCATTTCCAATCCCTGTTCTGAAATGGCGTATCTGGGTTGGTTGCTCAGGCCGGACATGGCCGACAAGATTTTTTCGCATTCCGGCACGGATGTGACACGGCAACGCAATCGGGCACCGTTTCCGGAAGACTCATTTACGGTCGGTCCGCACAGTCCGGCGCAAGTCAACGTCAAGCGCAACAGGCAGGGCAAACTCGAACTGGATCGTCGTATCCCGACCCTCGGCCAGCAGCACCAGGAGCGTTCCGGTGACGGGAATTCAGTCACCGTGCCGACCGCTACGGCGGCGATTTGGGAGGGAATCAGCATTGCCAACAACAAGGCGCAAAGTTTGGCCTTGCCGCTGAGCACCGATGAAGCGCGCGCATTGACCGCCTTCATGGCCCGGTACGAACAACCAATCGACGTCAACGAGGGAATCGCCATCACGCTGCCGCGCGACCAGCAGCGCCAGATTCGCTGGGACATGCTGACCGAAGCGGCCAATCAACTCCCCGGGTTTCCAGGAAAATTCCGTCAGGCGATCTGCGCGATGGAAGACGGCCGGACTGCGCTGTTGCAATCGGTGGTTGATACGGTCAATCTCGGTCGTTCCCAAGACGCGATGATCGGCCCTCAATGGGTACTCGACAATCGCGGTGCCGTGTTGAACGATGCATTGCAAGAGGCGCAGCAACGGAACCGTTAGGAGCCTGTGTGACCAGACCGTTAGCTGGCCTGGCTCGGCGGTTTGTAGGTATCGTCAAATGGCATCTGGTCGGTGTCGATGTTGGGATTATTGTCTTGGGTGGCGACCAGTTTGCGCGCCTCGGCGATGGAATCCACGCTCGGCATCGAACCGAGCAGCGGGCGTCCGGCCGTTTCTTTCATGAAGAAAATCGCGATACCACCGATGACGGAGGTGCCCATCAGATAGTAGGCCGGCATCATGTCGTTGCCGGTGGCGGCGATCAGTGCCGCGATGATGAAGGGCGTTGTGCCGCCGAAGATGGCGACGGCAAAGTTGTAGGCGATTCCCATGGCACCGTAGCGGCTCTCGGTTGGAAACAGCGCCGGCAAGGCCGAGGCGAGGTTCGCCACGTAGAACGTGACAGGCAAGGCAATCATGGCCAGGCCGAGCAGGGTGGTCCAGGTCTGGCCGATGTCGATCAGCAGGAACGCGGGGATCGACAGCACGATGGCGGTACCGGCACCCATCCAGAGCACCGGGCGGCGACCGATTTTGTCGGACAGGCGTCCGGTTAGCGGGATGCAGAACGACATGATGAGCAGGATCGGGATGGTCAGCAGCGTTCCGTGCAACTCGTCATATCCCTTGGTCGCGGTCAGATAGGTTGGCATGTACGTGGTCAGAGCGTAGCCGAGGGTATTGGCGGCGGCGACCAGGATCATTGCCACGATGATTTCGCGCCAGTGTTCCTTGAAGATGGCGACCGGACCGGTAGACCGGGCAGAGTCGTCGTTGCCGGACGGCTCTGCGTCGGCCTGCTTGTTGGCATCGAGGGTGGCCTGAAATGCGGGAGATTCCTTGATCTTGAGCCGGAACCAGATGGCGATCAGACCGAGCGGTCCGCCGATCAGGAACGGGATACGCCAGCCCCAGTCTTCCATGACCGACTGCCCCAGTGTGGATTGCAGTATCGCCACCAGCGAGGCACCCAGGGCAAAGCCGAGGTAACTGCCCATATCGAGCAAGCTGGCGAAGAAGCCACGGTGCTTGTCCGATGAATACTCGCTCACGAAGGTGGTGGCACCGGCGTACTCGCCGCCGGTCGAGAAACCTTGAACCAGCTTGGTCAGGACCAGGAGCGCGGCGGCGAACATGCCGACCGTCGCGTAGGTGGGCAGCATGCCGACCGCGAATGTCGATAGCGCCATCATGATCAAGGTCATGGACAGCACCCGCTGGCGGCCGATCTTGTCTCCGAGCCAGCCGAAGAAAACACCACCGAGCGGACGGGCGATGAAGGTCGCGGCGAACGTGCCGAGCAGGAACAGGGTCTGTGTCGTCTTGTCGGCCTCGGGCAGGAACACCGGGCCCATCGTCGTGATCAGATAGCCGAACACGCCGACGTCGTACCACTCCATCGTGTTGCCGGCAATGGTTCCGCCGAGTGCCTTCTTCAGTCTCGCCTGGTCAACCACGTTAATGTCAGAGACTTTTAATCTACGCGCCAGTAGCGAATCCTGCGCGTTGTCTGTGGCTCCGTCGACGGAAGCCGTCGTGTCGGTCTTGCTCGTGGTTCCGGTCATTGGAGAGTCTCTCGTGATTTTGTAATGTGACGAAATTGGTGGTCCGCACGCGGAATCGACAAGATAGTAGAGGAAAGTTATTGGAACTGTGTTTTACACTGGAAAAGCGATACCTGGTGCAGCCAAAAAGTGGCCGGTGTGCGGTTGCGACAACGATGCCGCGCCTATAATTCCGGCGGCAGCTGCCACACTGATTTCGATAGGATCCCATGTCTCGATTACCCACCTTCGCCCTCGCGCTGATTCTTTCCGTTCAGGTCGCTCCCGTCCTGGCGGAGACGGCACCTCGCCGGGATGAATTCTTCTGGCTCGGCGAGATGAACAAGGCGACTGCCGTCATCAATACGGACGAGGGATTGCTCGATCAAGCGATGGTGCCGCGCATCGCGGGCGGCATTGCGAAAGTGCTGGTCGACGCCAGCAGGCCGGGTGCGAAGCGGCCATCGAGTGTCATTACTTTCGAGCCGTTACTCATCGCGGCTGCGGGGCCGGAGGTCACTCTGCTGCACGCCGGAAGATCAAGCCAGGACATGCATGCCACCTACCGCGCCGCCATGTTGCGCGAGGACTTGCTTAACCTCGCAGAACAACTGAATCGGACCTCCGCGTCGATGGTCCGACTCGCCGCACAACACCGTGCCACGATCGTCCCGAATTACACCAACGGCGTCGCAGCTCAGCCCAACAGCTTCGGCCATTATCTGCTCGGGCATGCAGCCGGCCTTGAACGCGATGCGCAACGCATCCGGGAAACGTACGGCCGGATCGACCGCTGCGCGATGGGCACCACGGTACTCAACGGTACCAGTTGGCCACTCAATCGTCCGCGCATGGCGAGCTATCTTGGCTTTGCGTCCATTGTCGACAATGCCTACGATGCGGCACAGATTTCGTCGACCGAGGAGCCGGTCGAGGTGGGTGCCGTCGTCACCAGCATTGCCTTGCACGCAGGGAGTTTTATCGAAGACGTGATGACGCAGTACGCCCAGCCGCGGCCATGGATTTTGCTGCAGGAAGGCGGCGGCAATACGTATGTGTCGAGTGCGATGCCACAAAAGCGCAACCCGGGTTTGCTCAATGCGACGCGGCGGGAGGCGTCGACCGCTGTTTCGCTGGCGATGGGGACGATCATTCAGGCCCACAACATCACGCCCGGCATGGGCGACGCCAAGGAAGTCAGCGCCAGCAGTGCCATGGTCAACAGCGCGATCACCTTGCTCAAGGGCTGGGACAAAATTCTTAACGCCCTGGTGGTCGATCCTCAGCGTTCGCTGGAAGAATTGAACAGCGACTGGACCGCATCGCAGGAACTGGCCGATGTGCTGATGCGCAAGTACAAACTGCCGTTTCGGCTCGGACACCATTTTGCGTCGGAGGTTGTCGACTTCGCGAAAGAACACCAGATCAAGCCGCTCGACTTTCCCTACGACCAGGCGCAGCGCATTTATCGCGACGCGGTGAAGGATGTTGGTGGTGGCGAACTGCCGATGAGCGAACAGGAATTCCGCTCCACCCTCGATCCCGTCGCGATCGTCAACAACCGTGCTACCTCCGGTGGTCCGCAACCGGTGGAGATGGATCGCATGCTCAAGGGTGCACAGCGATCCCTGTCGCAGCAGGATGCATGGATCACTGAGCACCGTACCAGGATCGATGCTGCACTGGTCCGTCTTGACAACGATTTCGAGCAGCTTTTACACGCGGCCCGTTGAGGCCGTTGTCCTATTGACCGACACCGGCAGACCGATCAGGTGATCGACGGTGTCGGCAAATCATCCAGCACCTGCGCCGTCAGCGCCATACTGCAAAATGTACCGTTGAGCGCCGCCATGAAGGTCGCCTGCACGGTAGCGGCCGGCACGGTGTGCACGCCAAACGTCAGATCCCTGGTTGCACAGGCGTCATGCACGACCTGGCACACAAAGCCCAGATCGGAGGCTGCCCGGACGGTCGAGTCAACGCACATGTGCGTCATCATTCCGACGACCACAAGATGGGTGATGTGCGCCGCGCGGAGCGATTCCAGCAGCGACGTGTCGTGAAAACTGTTCGGGGTGGCTTTGGTGATGAGCGTTTCACCTGCAATCGGCACCATGTTTTCGTGGATCTGGGCACCAACGGTGTTGGGCCGAAAGAAGGTTGCGTCGGGTTGTGGTGCGATGTGCTGAACATGGAAAACCGGCAGGTTGTTCGCACGCCATGCGTCCAGCAAGAGTTTCGCTTGACGGGATGCGGCGTCTGCCCCGACCAGTTCCATCGTGCCTCCTGGAAAATAGTCGTTTTGGATATCAATGATGAGTAGGGCGGTATGCATGGTGTATTCCTTGCGCTAAGGGTGAATGGGTTGGCTGATCGTCAGCCGATGGGTAAATCGAGGCGGGATGGTGGCGGAGTTGCGCTGCGTATCCACGTGATTAACGATCACGTATGCCAATTAACATGGCATCGATTGCATTCCCGCGACCCCCGGCTAATCGAGCCGAAACGATCCTACCTGATTTTCCGCTAGCTGATTTGAGACACCGACGCGTCGTGTTGCAGAGTACGGCAAGGCCGCGCGACACTAAAAGAAGTCGGCAACCATGTACCAACGCGACAAACATACAAGGCGTATCCTCGACGGTTTTGGAGGAATCATGTCATCTACTCAACACACTCCCGTCTGGTTCATTACCGGATGCTCGACCGGTTTAGGCAACGAACTGGCCAGGCAAGTACTGGCCCGTGGCTGGCGAGTCGTCGTGACGGCGCGCGATAGTGCGCGCGTTGCCAGTCTGGCGGCCGACTTCCCTGATCGTGCGCTGGCGCTCTCGCTTGACGTCAATGATGCAGCCCAGATTGATGCCGCAGTCAAGGCATCCGTGGCGCAGTTTGGCCGGATCGACGTCCTTGTCAACAACGCCGGCTATGGCTACATGTCGACAGTGGAAGAAGGCGAAGAAGCGCAGATCAGGGCCCAGTTCGACGCCAACGTGTTTGGCCTGTTTGCGATGACGCGTGCGGTACTGCCTGGCATGCGCGCACAACGCAGCGGTCATGTCATCAACATTACCTCGGTCGCTGGCTACCTCGGCTTTCCCGGATCCGGCTACTACGCCGCCACCAAACATGCGGTCGAAGGCTGGTCCGATGCGCTGGCTGCCGAAGGCGAACCGCTGGGCATCAAGGTCACCTGTGTGGCACCCGGCCCGGCGCGCACTGACTGGGCCGGTCGCTCGATGATACAAACGCCTAATCTGATTGCGGACTACGCTGAAACAGCAGGTGCCCGACTGAAGCGCACCAGTGCCGGCAGCGGGAGTCAGGCGGGGGACCCGGTACGCATCGCGCTGGCCATGATGGATTTGACCGAGCAGGCTCACCCGCCACGTCATTTTGTGCTTGGTGCGTTCGGTCTCGATGCGGTGACGACGAGCCTGAAGAAGACCGTCGCGGAAGTCGAAGCCTGGGGCGCGGCGGGTCTGGCTACGGATTTTCCGAAGGAGTAAGTGTCGGATTCCGCAGGATTCCGCGGGATTCCGCGCGATAGACTTTTACAACCGGATGGTAGATGCCGCTTCGCGATAGTACTGGTCGAGAAATTGACCGGTTGCATGGACACGTTGCAGGCACGACTTACAACGTGTTCGGCAAGTAGACTTTGCGGGTGCAATCGAATTCAAAGTAATCGATCAGATGGTTTCCCTTGCTGTATGGCTCTTGCGGACGAGGCACTTCAAAATACCGTCCTGTCATCAACCCGCGGGAGATCTCCAGCCGCAAAAAACCGTGGTGATCGTCCGAATAGGCCTCCAGCGTGACGGGGTCGCCCGTCTCATCGGGAAACGTCACCGGCGTGACCATTCGCTGTCCGTCGACTTTCATGATCTGGTGCAGGTTGTGATACCCGCCGGCACCCGTCACCAGATAGGGCACTTTGCTGCCGTCAGACAAGGTACGGGTTAATCGCTGGTAGTTGTGGACATGGCCGGCGAGTACCGCGTCGGGATGGCGGCCTGCGTCGTTCCCGGCCTCTTCGAGCAGGCCTTTCATGTAGGTGCTGCCGGAATGATGGTTGTCTGCCGAGTAGACGGGATGATGCAGGGCGACGAACAGGGGTACTTCCGATGGCAGCGTCGTCAGTTCGTGAACCAGCCACTCCTTTTGCGGGGAACGAATGTCACCGCCGGCCGGAACGTTGCTGTAGAGGCCGACAATGTTGACTTGCGGCGTTATTAACGTCCAGTAGACGTTGGGTTGCACCATGGCGGTCCGGTGCGACTCGCCGGATTCGGGCATCTTGACGGCGGTCGGCGCGCAGAAATTGCGTACGAAGCCATCGAGCGTGTTGTCGCCGTCGAGGTTCTCGCCGTCATGGTTTCCCGGTATCGCAAAAATCGGTGCCAGGTAATATTCGTAGGGCTGGTAAAACTGCTTGTAATACTCCGACACCTGGCCATTGAAATAAACGCAATCGCCTGTGACATACAGAAACGCGGGCGGTTGGCCATCCTTGGCGGCTGCCGCAAAATCGGCTTCCATGCCGCTGGCGACCAGCTCTTGAGGGACCGCATACTGGATCCCGCCCATGTCGCCGTTGAGGTGAAACGTCACCGACTCGGCGCGCACCATGGACGCGTAGATGTCGCCGGCGACGACGTCTTTGATATCCAGCCGGAACGGAGATTGACCCGTAGGAGGCGGCAAGTCCCTGAAATGGGTGTTACGCGGCGGGCTCAGATGAATCGGTGTATCGCCACTGGCGGCCGGCCGGCGCTGGCCAAAAATATGGGTGTTATTCCCTGATGCTAATTTTGCCATCTCAGTACCTCGCGCAATTGTCGCAATACACGTTAATGATCGTGAATTGATCGTGAGTGAGCCGTGCGGATGCCTCGCCATTTCCTGCTCGCCGGGCCGACACATCACGGCCACCCTGTTCCAGACAGATGCTCTACCTTCGTTTAAATGGATCATGTCTGCTTTGATCGAGGACAAGGGGCGGGGCGTTGTCCGCGTGTTGGCGATGATCTATTGGTCTGCAGACGTGGTTTGCCGATGGAATAACGTCGACCATCAATGACCAGATTGAATCGGAACGCACGGATGACCGCAGCAAGAGCCCATGCCAATATTGCGTCAGTTATGTCGGCGTTACAGCGTTGTTCGCTGCAAGCATTACAAACAGCTTTTCTTCAAGAATTCAGGTGCACTGGTCGGAAACTTGCCCAAAACGTGCTGTGCCGTTTTGCAGAAGGGCAGCTCGAAGACTTTCGTACTTCAACCATGACACTCAATAATGATAGCGGCACTGTGCAATCTTTAATCGATCGTCTTCAACCGCATACACCAGTCGATGCTCATCGTCGATCCGCCGCGACCAGAAGCCAGCCAGATGATGCTTCAGTGGTTCCGGCTTACCGATGCCGTCGAAGGGATTGCGTTGAATATCCTTGATCAACGCGTGAATGCGCTTCAAGGAAGCCTTATTGGTTTGTTGCCAATAAAGATAGTCTTCCCAGGCTTCTTCGGACCATTCAATCTTCATCGGCCAGGTTCCGCACGGTGCCACCCTGGTTACGCAATGATTCAACCGCAAGCGACAGGCGCTGTGCATTTTTGGGACTGCGTAACAGATAGGCTGTCTCTTGTAATGCGTTGTAATCATCAAGCGACATCATCACGACCGGCGCTCCTTTCTGCCGGGTAATCATCAACGGCGCGTGATCTTGTCCGACCCTGTCCATGATGGCAGTCAGGTTCTGCCGGGTAAATGTGTAATTGACTGCATCCATCGCTACCTCCATGTATATGTACCGATACTAGTACACATGTTCAAATGAATCAATCATGTACTCATGCTTTCCAACACAACGTCAATACCGATCTTGTTGGGGTATTTGAAGCAGTCAGTCATGGTCTTTGCAGCGTTAAATACCGATACGCTAACGCCATCGACCGACACCTGTTCAATGCCCTCAGTAAAATCATCTCGCAGCACAATGCGGTAGCATCCCCCATCCAACTTTCTCTTCCGACCCCATGCCCACAACCCGCCACACGTCCACCCATGACACCTACGACGCCATCGTCATCGGCAGCGGTCCCGGCGGGGCGACCGTGGCGCGCGAACTGGCGCAGGGCGGCAGGCGGGTGCTGGTTCTGGAACAAGGCAGTGCCGCACAGATCCGTGGCACGCTGGGCCAGATGGCGGTGATGGCGGCGGTGCCGGGCAAGGGCGCTTTCTTGCATCGTGACGCGTCGTTGCTGGTGCAGGGGATTACCGCTGGTGGCAGTTCGATGGTCAATTTCGCCACGGCGATGCCTCCACCGCTGGCGATGTTCGCCGCGCACGGCGTCGATCTGGCTCCGGCACTGCAGGCGTTGCGCGATGAGTTGCCGATGGCACCGCTGCCCGACAAGTTGGTCGGCCCGATGGCGACCCGCATCATGGCCGGCGCGTTGTCGCTGGGATTGCCGTGGCACAAGCTCGACAAGATGATCCGCCCGCAAAGTTGCCGCAGCGGTTGCTGGCGCTGTGTCTACGGTTGTCCGTTTGGTGCCAAATGGACCGCACGTGATTTTCTCGACGAGGCGATCGGGCATGGCGCTCTGCTACGTGATGGCGCAAAGGTGCTGCGGGTACTGGTGCAGGACGGACGCGCCGCCGGTGTCGAGTATGTCCGCAATGGGGTGACGGCCTGCGCGATGGCCCCGGTGGTGGTGCTGGCAGGCGGTGGTATCGGCAGCCCGAAATTGTTGCAGGCGTCGGGTTTGCAGCAGGGCCATAGTGCGTTTTTCAGCGATCCGGTGGTGGCCGTAATGGGCAGCGTTGACGATCTCGATGGCGGTGCCGAAGTACCGATGGCAGCTGGCATGCATCTCGAGACCGATGGCATCATCCTGTCGGACCTGACGTTGCCCAAGCCGATGTATCAGGCTTTCGCGACGCAGGTCGGACGGGTTGACCGGCTGTTCGCGCATCATCAGACGCTGTGCGTGATGGTCAAGATCCGGGACGCGATTGGCGGGCGCATCGGTGCGCGCTGGGTCGACAAAACATTACAACCGGTCGACCGGGCCAAGTTCAAGCAGGGCATTGCGCTGGCTCGCAAGGTACTCGGTGCCAGTGGCGCGCAGCATGTTTTCAAGAGCTGGCATTTTGCGGCGCATCCGGGTGGCAGCGTGCGTATCGGGGAGGGCGTGGACAGCGATCTGCAGACCGCGACGCCGGGCTTGTTTGTCTGCGATGCGTCGGTCATTCCTGAACCGTGGGGCTTGCCGCCGACGCTGACGGTGCTGTGTCTGGGCAAGCGGCTTGGCGCGCACCTGCTCGCCAAGTCGGCAAGGGTGTGCATCGACTTAAGAACTGCTTAATAAGCCCGCCTTACACTACCGGCTCACCACCCCACGGAGCATCCATGCGCCTGTTATTGGTCGAAGACGATCCCCAGCTCGGCCGCGCTACCCAGATCGGTCTGGAGCAAGCCGGCTATGCAGTTGACTGGGTCCAGTCGGCCGATAGTGCGCGCACGGCGGTACGTCTGCATCAATACGGTTGCCTGTTGCTTGACCTCGGCCTGCCCGGCGAAGATGGCATGTCGGTGCTGCGCAAGTTGCGCGCCAACGGCTTCGTGCAACCGGTCCTGATCGTCACCGCGCGCGACCAGATCAGCGATCGCATCAGCGGTCTCGATACCGGTGCCGACGATTTCATCATCAAGCCATTCGACCTCGACGAACTCGCTGCCCGCATCCGTTCGGCCAGTCGGCGTGCTGCCGGCCGCAGTGTCGATACACTTTGCCACGGCACGATCGAGATCGATGTCACCACGCGCCAGTTACGCCAGCATGGCCAGCCGGTTGCGCTGACCAGCAAGGAGTTCGGCATCCTGCTGCTGCTGGCCGAACATGCCGGCCAGGTACTGGCGCGCGAACAGCTTGAAGAAACCCTGTATGGCTGGGGCGAAGAAATTGAGAGCAACGCGATTCAGGTCCACATCCATCATTTGCGCAAAAAGCTCGGCAAGACACTGATCCGCACCGTCCATGCAGTCGGTTACACGATGGACCGGCCATGACCCGTCTGTTTCGCGCTGGCTGGTCGTTGCGCCGCACCTTGCTGGCAGTCTTGCTGGCCCTGACCATCTCGGTGTGGGGTTTCAGCGCGATGGTCGTGTATATCGAGGCCGATCAGGAAAGTCACGAGCTGTTCGACCAGTCGCTGGCCGAGACGGCCCAGTTACTGCTGGCGCTGGCCGATCATGAAATCGAAGAGCGCATGGCCATGGGTGCCGCGCACATGTCGGCACCGATCAAGAATGCCCACGGCGAATATCTGTTGTTCCAGATGTGGGACAACACAGGACGCCTGCTGTACAAGAATCAGGGCGCGCCCGATCAATCTTTTGTTGGCAACCGTGCCAGCGGTTTCGGCGAGAGTGTCATCGCCGGTAGATCGTGGCGCACTTATGCGGCATGGAATGCTGACGGACGATTGCAGATCCAGATCGGTGAGCCGGACAGTCATCGCAACCAGATCAGTGCGCGCTTTGCCTGGAAATTGCTGCTGTTTGTTCTGGTCGTCATTCCGCTGATGGCGCTGGCAATCTGGTGGATCATCAATCGCGCCTTTCGCACCTTGCAGGTATCGACCGATGAGGTATCGCGCCACACGCCGACCGATCTGTACGAAGTCAGCCTGGCCGGCGTACCCAGCGAAGTCCAGCCGTTGCTGCAAGCGATCAACCGCCTGATCGGCCGGATGCGCAGCACGCTCGAACACGAGCAACGCTTTACCGCTGATGCCGCGCATGAATTGCGCACGCCGCTGGCCGCGATCAAGACCAACCTGCAAGTGATCGAGCGCGCCCGCAACGATGCCGAGCGCAACGAGTTCATCGGCGCGCTCGGCATCAGCGTCGACCGCGCCTCGCGGCTGGTCGGTCAGTTGATGGCGCTGTCGCGACTCGATCCGCAATATGACAACCAGCATGTCCCGGTGCGGCTCGACCTGGCCGACCTGCTGGCAACGCAGTTGCCGGACTGGGTGGCGCAAGCAGAGCGCTTGCAACTGCACCTGACGGCGCAATTGCAGCCGGCCCTGTGCCGGATTCATCAGGACAGTTTTCTGATCCTGTTGCGCAATTTGCTCGACAACGCGTTGCGCTACACACCTGCGGGCGGGGCGATCCGGCTGGCCTGCCGGGTGGTCGATGGCGCGGTCTGTTTGTCGGTGGCCGATTCCGGGCCCGGTATTCCGGTCGACATGCGTGAGCGCGTGTTCGACCGGTTTGTGCGACTGGCTGCTGCGGGCATGCCCGGCAGCGGACTCGGTTTATCGATTGTCAAGCGCATCGCCGAAGCCCATAGCGCGCGTCTGGTATTGACTGAAGGACTGCATGGGGCAGGGCTGACGGTCAAAGTATGGTTTCCCATCTCAGGAGAAGACAATGCATTTGCGTAACGATAAAACAGGCTACGGCGTACTCGCGATGAGTGCGCACTGGCTCATGCTGCTGTTGCTGGTCGCGGTATTTGCGACGATGGAACTCAATGACATTTTTCCGAAAGGCAGTGCCGAGCGGGCGGCGATGAAGACATGGCATTTCATGCTCGGACTGTCGGTGCTGGCGCTGGTGCTGTTGCGTCTGTTGTTTCGCTTGACCGACAGCGCGCCGGTGGTTACCCCGGCACCGGCGCGCTGGCAGGAGCGTGCCGGAAAATCGATGCATCTCTTGCTGTACGTGTTCATGATTCTGATGCCGTTACTTGGCTGGCTGATTCTCAGTGCGAAGGGCAAGCCGATTCCGTTTTTCGGTTTGTCGTTGCCGGCATTGATCGGCAAGAACAAGGAGACTGCACACTGGATCAAGGACATCCACGAAACCGGTGCGACAGTTGGCTATGTGCTGATCGGACTCCATGCCGCTGCCGCGTTATTGCATCATTATGTGATCCGCGATGACACGTTGCGACGGATGCTGCCAAGACGGTAATCTGGCCGCCCCGGAAAAATTGCCTACCAACGAAAGGTTCTGTCATGCGCCACCGCGAACGTCACCGAAATCAGCATGCCGGCTGGCTGCGCGCCGCTGTCCTTGGTGCCAATGATGGCATTGTCTCGACGGCCAGCCTGCTGGTTGGCGTCGCTGCCGCCCATGCCAGTCATGCCAGCATCCTGACCACCGGCGTGGCTGCGCTGGTGGCCGGCGCGATGTCGATGGCAGCCGGCGAGTATGTGTCGGTACATTCGCAAGCCGATACCGAGAACGCCGACCTGGCCCGCGAGCGCGCCGAACTGCGGGACGATCCGTTGGACGAGCGGCGCGAACTGACCGCGATCTATGTCAGCCGTGGTGTCGAACAGCGACTGGCCGAGCAGGTGGCCGCGCAGCTGATGCAGCATGACGACATCGGTGCCCACGCACGCGATGAACTCGGTATGTCGAGTGTGGTCAATGCGCAGCCGGTTCAGGCGGCGCTATCCTCGGCGGCCAGTTTTGCGGTCGGTGCAGCACTGCCGCTGGCGGTACTGCTGCTGGTGCCGGAAACGACACTGATCTGGTGGATCGCCGGCACCTCGCTGCTCTTTCTGGCATTGCTGGGTGGTGCCGCTGCCCGCGTCGGCGGGGCAGCGGTGCTCAGCGGAGCGTGGCGCGTCACGTTCTGGGGTGCACTGGCAATGGCGATCACGGCCGGGGTCGGTTCGCTATTCGGTACGCCGGTATGAAATAAGTACTTGTTGGTAGCATATTGATGGGTGACTGAAAATACCGATGCGCCGGGTACGTGCATGACTGGCTTTGTGCTGTATAACCGCAGGGAAATTCGCGGTGCATTACTGGCAGGATCAACGCCGGCAACCACGCTTCACTCATTTCTCCGCTCCGCAAAGGTCTCGTCGCATCCATGAAATCACGTCCGCCCGCTTCTCCGCTTGTCCGCTTTTTTCAATCCGATGCCGCTGGTGGCGTCGTTCTGATGGCCGCCGCCATTGCCGCCATGGCGGTGGCCAATTCGCCGCTCAATGCGACTTACGTGGCGACTCTGCATGCCAAGCTGCTGGGATTATCGGTCTCGCACTGGATCAATGATGCGTTGATGGCGGTGTTCTTCCTGATGGTCGGACTGGAGATCAAACGCGAACTGCTCATCGGTGCGCTGTCGAGCTGGTCGCAGCGCGCCTTGCCCGGCGTTGCCGCATTGGGCGGCATGATTGTGCCGGCGCTGATTTATGTCGGCTTCAACTGGAACAGTCCCGAGACGTTGGCTGGTTGGGCGATCCCCGCTGCTACCGACATCGCGTTTGCGCTTGGCGTACTGGCCCTGCTCGGGCCGCGTGTGCCGCCGTCGCTGAAAATTTTCCTCGCTGCGCTGGCCATCCTCGATGATCTCGGCGCGGTCGTCATCATCACGTTGTTCTACACCTCGGGTCTGTCGTTGCCGATGCTGGGTGCGGCGCTGGCCGTGCTGGCCGTGCTGTTTGTGATGAATAAAACGGGCGTCAAGAATCTGGCCCTCTACGCCATCGGCGGCGTCGTGCTGTGGATTTTTGTCTACCAGTCGGGCGTGCACGCGACACTGGCCGGCGTCGCGCTGGCCTTCTGCATCCCGTTGCGTAACCCCGCCATCAGTGCGCGCAAATCGCCACTGGTCAAGCTGGAGCATGGCTTGCATCCATGGGTTGCTTTCGTGGTGGTGCCAGTGTTCGGCTTTGCCAATGCCGGGGTTTCGCTGGCCGGTTTCAATCCACAGAATCTGCTGGATCCGGTGCCGCTGGGCGTCGGCTTGGGTCTGTTCATTGGCAAGCAAATCGGTGTCGTTGTCATGTGCGCTTTGGCCATCCGGTTTGGTCTCGCGCAATTGCCAAAGAACAGCAACTGGACGCAACTGTATGGCGTGGCGCTGCTGTGCGGGATCGGCTTCACGATGAGTCTGTTCATCGGCTCGCTGGCGTTTGCCGATTCGGCCATGCTGATCGATGAAGTCAAGATCGGCGTGCTGATTGGCTCGATCTTCGCTGGCGTGGCCGGTGCCATCGTAGTGCGGGCCGGTAGCCGGAACGCCTGAGCATGCCGGACCAGACGGACGGCAAAGCGACTGTCCTGCTGGTTGGTGCCGACACCCGTCACCGTGCCTTGCTCGTTGGCGTGCTCGCGCCGCATGGCTATCGGTTGCAGTCGGCCGACCATTGTGCTGCTGCACTGGACGCGATGCGCCAGCAGCTGCCCGGTCTGGTTGTGATTGACCTCGCCGGAGCCGAACAGGATGGTCTTGGCTTGCTGGCGTGGCTGCAAGCCGACCCTGGCAGCGCCGGGATTCCTGTCATCCTGCTGGCAAGTTCCAGCGAGCGCGAGGCACGCCTTGCCGGTCTGGCCGCCGGTGCCGATGAGGTGCTGGCGTTGCCACTGGATGGCGACGAACTGTGCCTGCGTGTGCGCAACCTGCTGCGACTGAGCGTCGCGTCGCCGCTGAAATTTACCAGCATGGCGCTGCAGGCCGCCATCCTCGATGCGGCACCGGCCAACATTGCGCTGCTCGACATGCAGGGCGTGCTGATTTCGGTCAATCAAACCTGGCGTCGCCATGCCGGTATCAATGGCATGGCCGCGTCGCACGATGCTGGTATCGGCAGCAATTATCTGGCAATTTGCGATGCCTCTACCGGCCCCGAAGCGGTCGAAAGCCGACAGGTAGCTGACGGTATCCGCGCCATACTCGACGGTAGCCGGCAGACGTTTTCGATCGAGTATGCCTGCGATACGCCGGCCGGACCGAACTGGTTTCTGCTCAGTGTTGCGCCGCTGGGCGAAGTCGATCGAGTCGGTGCCATCGTGATGCATCTCGACATCACGGAACGGCAGCGCTCTGCACGCAAGATTCTCGACCTCAATGCCACGCTCGAAAAACTGTCGATTCAACTGATTCAGGCGCAGGAGCAGGAGCGCATCAACCTGGCGCGCGAATTGCACGATGAACTGGGCCAGCGGCTGGCCTTGCTCAAGCTCAACCTGCATCAGCTCAACCGCTTGCTGGTCGCACCGGAGCCACGTGCCTTGTGGACCAGCATCGATGCTGACGTCAATGCACTGATTGCCCAAATCCGGGTGATCTCGGTCTCGTTGCGCCCGCCCGTGCTCGATTATCTCGGCCTTGAATCGGCCATTGGCCAATTACTGCAACGCCAGTTTTCCAGTACCGTGACAACCTGCATCTTCGAGTACGCAGGGTTACCTGTCGTGTTGGCTCCTGCGGTCGAGATCACGATTTACCGCATCGTCCAGGAGTGCGTGACCAATGTACTCAGGCATGCCATGGCAAGTCGCGTGGTGGTGGAAGTCAATGGGGGCGAGTCGGGTTACGAGCTGGAATTGATCATTCGCGACAACGGCAAAGGCTTCGATCGCTCGACGCTGGCGAGCCGGGTGCTGGCCGATGGCAGTCGCAGCGGTTTGCCGGGCATGAAGGAAAGGATCGCGCTACTCGGTGGTAGTCTGTCGGTGGAGTCGGCACCCGGTCAGGGTACCCGCATCATCGCCACGCTGGCGCTAGACAAACACGAGTGAGCAGCCATGAATAATCCCGGTACCAGCAACAAGGCCACTATTTTGCTGGTCGATGATCATGTGCTGGTGCGAGCTGGCATCCGCAGTTTGATTGATCAGCTGAACGACTTTATCGTCATTGCCGAGGCCTCCGATCCGGTCGAGGCGCTGGCCTGGGTGGCGCAACGCGAGCCTGATATTGTCGTCACTGATCTCACGATGGGCAACCACAACGGACTCGATCTGGTGCGCCAGCTGCGTCAGCAGTACCCGCAGGTGGCCATCGTCATTCTCAGCATGCATGCGTCAGAAGAATTAGTGACCGAGGCGCTCAGGCTGGGTGCGTCGGCGTATCTGCTCAAGGAGGCCGCGCCGGCCGAACTCGACATCGCGTTGCAGGCGATCCGGCGGCATGAAACTTACCTCAGTCCGGCAGTGTCGACGAAGATGATCGACCGCTTCATCCGTGCCCCGGTGGCCGCACCGAACCCGTTGCAATCACTGACCGGCCGGCAATTGCAGATACTGACGATGATTGCCGGTCGCAAGAGCACCAAGGAAATTGCCTTCGAGCTGGACCTGAGCGAAAAAACCGTCGCTGCACACCGTGCGCAAATCATGGAGCGGTTAGGGGTACGTGACGTCGTCGGACTGGCGTTGCTGGCGCTAAGGTACGGGCTGGTCAGTGCGGATAGCCCCTTTTTTCAGCATAGTGGCGGTCTCTGAATTTTCCCGATGGTTTCCAGGCAAGCTGTCACCCAAATCGGCAAGGTTGAGGCAATCAACGGCGAAGCGCACGCCGCAGCGGTCGCTGCATAAATAAAAGGCACTGCTGTAATGCCATGCCAGTACTGGTCTGCGGAGGTGTTCAACAGGGTTATGCACAATGTTGTTCACAGATTACGGGCATAAGTTTTAGTGTGTGCAGGGTAAGCGCATCAGCAACGGCTCGTGCCAACGCATCCGCTAGATCAGGTCGGGTGCTACAGCGCATTGGGACCCGCCAACCATTGATCGTCCCCTGCTGATTCCAAGAAACAAAACACACAACGCATTTGCCACCCGCTTATACTGTATGCATAAACAGTATATTGACGGAAACACCCGATGCCCATTCTTCCTCTCTTTGATGCTTCCCGCGCAACGGTGCTGCCGTTGAGCCTCGTTCCGGCCAGCGAACTGGCACCTGTGTGCCTGCGCCCGTTTTACGGACAACGCATTTCCGCAGGATTTCCGTCTCCTGCAGAGGAGTACCTTGAGAAAGGACTGGACCTCAATACCTATCTGGTGCGCAACAAGACGGCCACTTTCTATTTCCGTGTGCAAGGTGACAGCATGACGGGTGCCCGCATTTTCGATGGCGACATGGTCGTGGTTGACCGGTCGGTCGCTCCCAAGCATCGCAACATCGTGCTCGCAGTCGTGAATGCAGATTACACGATCAAGCGACTGCACAAGCGCGCCGGCGTCATCGAACTGCGCGCAGAAAATCCACGCTACGCCCCGATCCAGTTTGGCGACGGCGAGACACTGGAAATCTGGGGCGTGGTGGTCGGTGTGGTCTGCCGGTTTGATGTCTGACCATGGAGACCAAGTCCGCAACAACGACGCTCTTTGCCCTGGTGGATGTCAACAACTGCTACGTCAGCTGCGAGCGGGTGTTCAACCCGTCGCTGGAAGGCAAGCCGGTCGTCATCCTGTCCAATAACGATGGCTGCGTGGTGGCAAGATCGGCGGAGTCGAAGGCGTTGAAGGTTGCCATGGGCGAGCCGTGGTTCAAGCTGAAAGACCTGGCGAAGCAGCACGGCATCATTGCCCTGAGTAGCAACTACGCACTGTACGGCGACATGAGCAACCGGATCATGACCGTGCTGCGCGATTACAGTCCCGACGTTGAGGTCTACAGCATTGATGAATCCTTCCTCGGCCTCAATGGCTTGAACGGTTTGTGGGAATCGCCTGCCGCCATGGGGCAATCAATACGCCAGCGGGTCAAGCAGTGGGTCGGGGTGCCGGTGTGCGTAGGCATCGGTCACAGCAAGACGCTGGCGAAACTGGCGAACCACATTGCCAAAAAAAGACCGGTCTTCGATAGCGTCTGTGACCTGACCTCGATGACGCCCCAAGACCGCGATGCGATTTTGTCGACGATCGAGGTTGGCGAGGTCTGGGGTGTCGGCAGGCGTCTGTCCGAGCAGTTGCAGAGCGCCGGCATCGATACGGTGGCACGGTTGCGGGACGCGTCGCCGGCGTGGGTGCGATCGCGCTTCGGCGTCGTGGTCGAACGGACTGTCAATGAACTCAACGGGATTTCCTGCCTTGCGCTCGAAGAGGTGGTACCGGCCAAAAAACAGATCATCGCCTCGCGCTCGTTCGGCCAGCCGGTGCTGACCATCGATGAACTCGGTGAGTCCGTCGCGACTTACATGACGCGCGCCGCCGAAAAGTTACGTCATCAGGGTTCCGTATGTGAAGCGATCCAGGTCTTCGTGCAGACAAATCGCTTCAAGGCATCTGACCGGCAATACAGCAACGAGGTCGTCGTGCCGCTGCCGAATGCATCGTGCGACACCCGGTTGCTGATCCGCGCGGCGCTGTTTGGCCTGGAGCAGATTTATCGGCCTGGCTTCTATTACAAGAAGGCAGGGGTCATCTTGCAGGGGATTTCCAGTGCGTCCGTGCAGCAGCAATCGCTATTTACGACCTTCGGCGATGGCGAGAAATCCGAAGCGATGATGCGTACGCTGGACGGGCTGAACCAGCGATTCGGCAAGGGCGCGGTCACGGTGGCGGCGTCCGGTATCCGGAACGACTGGGCCATGAAGCGCGAGCGCAAGACGCCGAACTACACGACATGCTGGGGCGAAATTCCGGTAGCGAGGGCAAATTAGGTGTCCAGGGTTATCGGTTCGGCCGGCAAGCGTGCGGCGGTCAGCGCAAATTGTCGATCACTCGGAAGCCCGACTAGTTTTCGACGAGGTTGTTGATGAAAGCAGTGTAATCTTGCCATCAACTCTGATTCCAAGATGAAAGTATCCGTGTCTAAAATTGCCTCCCCGATGTCATTATTTTCCCGACGCTTGCTGTGTGTCGTCGTGCTCGCCGCGCTGGTGTCCGTGACGCAGGCAGACCTGATGGCTGCACCCGTTGCACCTGTTAGCGGCGCGGTGGCTACGGCATCCCGCTCCGACCTGCAGGTCGATCGTCTCGCCACCCGGTACTATCTGGCGCAGGCACGCTTCGACCCGCTTGGCGCAACCGGAAGCGGCGATAACCGTTTTGACGATCAGCTGGGCATCGGTATCGATCCTGTCATGAGGGCGCGCCACTTTGCCGAACTGCATGAGTTTCAGAAGACGCTGCACGCGATGGCGCAGTCCACACTGAGTCCGCAGGCTCGGCTCAATGTCGACCTGCTCGACTATGAACTGGCCGATGCACTCAATTTCGAGCGCTTTCCTGCCCATCTGCTACCAATCAACCAGATGGATAGCGTACCGGTGACGCTGGCGAATTACGCCAGCGGGCAGGGATCACAACCGTTGACGACGCCCGCGCAATACCGTGCTTATCTGAGCCGCCTGAAAGCGCTGCCGGCCTGGATCGATCAGGCCATTGTCAACATGCGAAGCGGGATGGCGCGGGGCGTTGTGTTGCCGCGTACCTTGGTCGTCTCCGCGCTTCCGCAGTTCCGCCAGCTGGTCAGCGCCCGCGCGGATGGCAGCGTGTTCTACACGCCGATCAGGAATCTCCCGGCCAATTTCAGCCGGGATGAACAGCGTCATCTGACCAAGGCTTACCGCAGCCTGATCGACCAACGGCTGAACCCGTCACTCGGCAAGCTGGCAGATTTTCTGGAAAACGCGTACCTGCCCGCTGCACGCAGTTCCTCCGGCTGGGATGGCTTGCCAGACGGGGCGGCCTGGTATCTGGCGTCGGTCGCCCAGCAAACCACCACCACCCAGACGCCGGAACAGATTCACGCCACCGGCCTGTCAGAAACCGCACGTATCCAGAGCCTGTTCGCGACGCTCGGCCCGGCGATGGGTTACACCGGCGCTCCTGCCGACCTGCCTGTCTGGGTGCAAGCCCAGGACCGCTTCCGCTCCTTTGCAAGCGAGCAGGAAATCCTGGACGTCTACCGCTCGCTCGACGCCACGTTGCAAGTCAGGTTGCCTGCGCTGTTCTCGACGTTGCCCAAGTCGGCGCTGGAGATTCGGCCAGAGCCTGAACTGACGCGCCTGACCGCCTCCGACCATTACACATCCCCCGCCGCGGATGGCTCACGCCCGGGCGTTTTCTGGGCCGTAGTCAACGACCCGAGGCAATACAGTCGCGTCGGTATGACCACGCTGTTTCTGCATGAGGGCTTGCCGGGGCATCATTTTCAGATCGCGCGGATGCAGGAAATGACGCTGCCGGATTTCCGCAAGTTCGGCGGCAATAATGCCTACGTCGAGGGCTGGGCACTGTATGCCGAAACGCTGGGCAAGGACATGGGGTTGTTCGAGCAGCCGGAAACCTATTTCGGTCATCTCAACGATGAAATGCTGCGCGCCACACGGCTGGTGGTCGACACCGGACTGCACTCCAAGGGATGGAGCCGGGAGCAAGCCATCCAGTACCTGCGCGACACGCTCGGTTACGACGAAGCAACCGCCAGAAGTGCCATTGAACGCTATATGGCCTGGCCAGGTCAGGCGCTCGGTTATAAAATCGGTTCGCTGAAAATCATGGCGCTGCGGCAGCGCGCGCAAGCCGCCTTTGGCGCGAAATTCAGTTTGCCGGCGTTTCACGAAATCGTGCTGGGCGATGGGGCCTTGCCGCTCAGCCTGCTTGAGGCCAAGGTAGACCGCTGGATTGCGCGCGATGCCGCTGCAAGTGGATCGTGACAAAACTTAATGAAAGAAAGAGAACCTATGCGCGCGCTTAAATGGATGGAAATAGGCTCGCTCGTGCTGGTGATGGCTACCGCATCGGCCTGTTCACAGGCGCAAGAGTTGCGCCCCGATACGGCACAATTCGGGAGTAATCCCATCAGCTACAAACTCACACCGTCGTATTACTTCTCGTCAGATAACAATGACGCCGTTGATCTGAATCTGCGCGCTGTGCTGGGTGAACATACCGTCTGGGTCGGCGTTTATCACGACAAGGAAAACTTTCAGCAAAGCAGGACGGGTTATGAGTACCGGCATGACTTTGGATTAGTGCGTCCTGTCTTTTCTGCCCAGCTTGCGTCGGGTGGATTCCTGGGTGGTTCCGTCACGGCCGAAATCGGTGGCAGCAATTTTGCCATCGTCGGATTTGGCCGGACAAATCTGAAAGACTATTTCAATCTGAATTTCGATCCGAATGACGCCATCACGTTAGGCATCGGCTCGCGCGCGCTACCCAAAACCGAGCTCTCGCTGTTTCATATCTGGGATGACCGGCTCGATACCAAACAGCACGTGACGCATGCCGTCGTCCGGTACAAACCGAACGATGCGGAACGCTGGACAGCGGATGCCTCCTATAAACACGGCAGGACGGGAAATGGCGACAACGTACAAGGGCTTGCCTTGACGGTGACCTACGATATTGGCGACTACTTTGCGCGGATAGCACGCGATCAGCATGCTAATTTTTCAGCAGCTTCCCAAAATCGTATTTCGTTGGGGCGACGGTTTTAGTGGATTGGACGGCGCACAGCGGGAGAGTGATCGCGGCAGTTCTTACTGCCTATGATAATGAACCGTTCAGACTAAACAATCAGGTCAAGCCTTAGGGAAAATGCAACATTCGCTGACTATGATGTCAGGTTGACAATCAAGTATTGCGCGCGGGAATAATCGCGTCGTGGACTTTCATGATTGCAGATGTTATTCAACCTGAAAGACTCCATGGTGTTGCTTTCCTTGTCTGAGATTGACCTGGCCGATTTGTTTCGTTTCAGGTCGTGTGTCACGCGGCGCTTCCTGCTAGCGACGGTGCTGGTCACGGCCTCCTGCACGACCGCTGCACAGACACAACCTGACGCCGGTCGTCTGATGCAGGACCAGCAACGCCTGCAATTTCCAGAGCCAACACGCCGCGCGGTTCTGCCACGCCTGGACCCGCAGGCACCCGCCGAGTCCACCGCGCCAGACAGTGCGCGCGTGCGCGTGCAAGCCATACGTTTCAGCGGCAATACCCTCTTCGAGACAGCGACACTGGCCGCGCTGCTGGTCGACCTGATCGGGCAGGAACTTGATCTTGCCGGGCTCGATGTTGCCGCGGCCCGCGTGACCGCTTTTTATCGCCAGCACGGTTACTTTGTTGCGCAAGCGATCTTGCCGGCCCAGCAGATCACTGATGGCAGTGTCGAGATCGCGGTGCTGGAGGGCAGGCTGGGAACGCTGACTGTGGATAACCGGTCATCACTGCCACCGGCCCTGACCCAGGCGTACCTGAACGGACTGCAGGCCGGTCAGCCCCTGTCGGGGCCTGCGCTGGAACGCGCTTTGCTGCTCATGAATGATGTGCCTGGCACCGCAGTGGCGTCGACGCTCATGCCCGGTGCGTCCTTCGGTACGACCGACCTCGATGTGCGTCTTACCAGCCTGGCCCCGGTCAGTGGTCGTGCCGGCATCGACAATTATGGCAACCGCTACACCGGTGCCCTGCGTCCCGGCGTGCAGGCCAGCATCCATGGTCCGTTGTCACTGGGCGACGCACTGTCGGTGCAAGGCTATCTGTCCGATGGCGATTACCGGTATGCCCGGCTAGCCTGGCAACTGCCGCTCGGAAGCCTTGGCTGGCAGGCCGGCGTGGCGTGGTCATCGATGACCTACCGGCTTGGTCTGGATTTTGCCAGCCTTGACGCCCACGGCACTGCCGATATTGCCAGCCTCTACGCACTGTATCCGCTGCAGCGCAGTCGGGTCGCCAATGTGTCACTGCAGATCAATCTGGATCGCAAACGCCAGGTCGATCGCACCGATAGCCTTGGCATCAGCACCGAGCGCCGCGCACAAGTCCTCAATCTGGGTGTCTCAGGCGACCTGACCGATGGACTGGCCGGGGGTGGCGTGAGCACGTGGAGCCTCGCCCATGCCAGTGGCCGGCTGCAACTTGATCCGACCACCAGCGTGCTGGATGCGCTCGGTCATCGCACGGCCGGTGGATATGGCAAGTGGCTGGCCACGGGGGCGCGTCAGCAAACCATCGATCTGCCGGTTCGCGGCTGGAGCGTCATGGCGCAAGCCAGTGCCCAGTTCGCCGACAAGAATCTCGACTCGTCAGAAAAAATGAGCCTGGGCGGCATTCAGGGCGTGCGCGCCTATCCGCAAGGCGAAGCTGCTTGTGACGATGCCTTGCTCGTCAATCTGGATTTGCGTTATGCGCTGGCCGATGGCTGGCTGCTGTCGGGCTTTTATGACGCGGCGGCCGGGCGCTTGAATCATTCTCCGATTGAGGCCGACGCAGGCAATCGCCAGCGCTTGCGGGGCGCGGGTCTGGGACTCGGTTATTCGCGTTCCGGCCTGGCGGTGAGTACGGCGCTGGCCTGGCGCAACGGGCCTGTGCCGTTGTCGGATCACGACCGTAACCCGCGACTCTGGCTCAACGTGCAGACCTATTTCTGACAACAATTTTTACCATACATTCCAACCCACTCCGAAACGACCAACCCGAAAGCCCACCATGAACCACGTCTACCGTCTTACCTGGAACGAGTCACTGCAGCAGTACGTCCCTGCGCCGGAAACCGCACGCGGTCGCCACAAGCAGGGCGGTAAATCGCGGCGCAAACTGGGCGCTGCCAATCTGGCGCTGGCGGCGGTCGTGCTGGGAGCGGCGGGGATGGCGCATGCCTTGCCAGAGGGAGGGCAAGTCAGTGCCGGAACGGGCAGCATCGGACAATCCGGCACGGCCATGACGGTGAACCAGAGCAGCGCGCGCCTGTCGCTGAACTGGCAAAGCTTCAATGTCGCCAGCGGCGAGACAGTCCGGTTCGTGCAGCCGAATGCCTCCGCGATCGCCCTGAACCGGGTGTTGGGCAGCGATGCCAGCGCGATCTACGGCAACCTCAGTGCCAACGGCCAGGTGTTCCTGCTTAACCCGAACGGCATCCTGTTCGGCAAGGGCGCGCAAGTCAATGTTGGCGGTCTGGTCGCCTCGACGCTCACACTGGGCGACGCCGATTTCATGGCTGGAAAGCGTGTCTTCAGCGGTACCAGCAACGCCAGCGTCACTAACCTAGGACAGGTTACCGCTGACGGCGGCTACATCGCTTTTCTCGGAGCCAACGTCAGCAACCAGGGTACCTTGCAAGCCAATCTGGGCACGGTAGCACTGGCCGCCGGCAACCAGACCACGCTCGACTTTGCAGGCGACAAGCTCATCAGCGTGCAGGTCGACCAGGGTGCGCTGCAGGCACTGGCCGAGAACCGGCAATTGATCCAGGCCGATGGCGGCAGCGTCATGCTGACGGCCCGGGCGGCTGATCAGCTTGTGTCGGCCGTGGTCAACAACAGCGGCGTGATCCGTGCACGCACGCTGGAAAATCATGCCGGCGTCATCCGTTTGTTGGGAGACATGGAAAACGGTCGCGTGCAAGTCGGTGGCACCCTTGATGCGTCGGCACCGCAGGGTGGTGACGGCGGCTTCGTCGAGACCTCGGCGGCGACCGTGCGGGTCGCCAGCGATGCCCGCGTCACCACCGTCGCGGCGAGCGGGAAAACCGGCAACTGGCTGATCGATCCCCATGACTTTGCCGTCGCTGCCAGTGGTGGCGACATCACCGGTGCGACGCTGTCGAGCCAGCTTGGCAGCACCGGTGTCACGCTACAGAGCAGTGGCGGCGCGGTCGCTGGCGCAGGAAATATCAACGTCAACGATAGCGTGACCTGGAATGCCAATACCGTCCTGACCCTGACTGCTTCCAACAACGTCAATGTCAATGCCGTCATCACCGCCAATGGTGCGGGTGCGGGATTGGCGATCAACCCGAATACCACCAACGGTGCCGAGGCCGCTAGCGGCACCGGCGTGTTCAATCTCGGCAGCGGTGCGGCGATCAACCTGCCCAATGTCGCGGCCAGTTCGACCACGGCGCTGGTCATTGGCGGCACGCCGTACAGTGTCATCAATAGCTTGGGCGTGGCCGGCGACGCCACCGCGGCGAGCTTGCAGGGTATCAATGGCAATCTGACCGGGCACTACGCGCTGGGCAGCAATATCGACGCTACCAGCACCGCAGCATGGAACGGCCGTGCCGGTTTTACCCCACTGGCGTCGGTCGATCCCGGTTTTGCCGGCGTGCTGGACGGACTAGGTCACAGCATCACGGGGCTGACCATCAATGCACCGGCCGGTCTCAGCAATCTGGGATTGTTCGGCACGGTCGCAGTGGATGGCGTGGTGCGCAACCTGGCCCTGACCGGCGGCAGCATCAAGGGCAACAGTGATGGCACGAGCGTTGGTGCCATCGCCGGTGTCAACAATGGCCTGCTGGCCAATGTGACGAGCAGTGCCAATGTGGTCGGCGCGGGTACGTACTACGTCGGTGGACTGGTCGGCACAAACGGCGGCGTGGTCAGCAATGCGAGCAGTGCCGGCGGTGTCGCCGGCGGCAGCGGCAGCTTCGAGGTTGGTGGCCTGGTTGGCGAGAACAACGGCAGTCTCGGCAACGTCCATGCAACCGGCGCGGTCAGCGGCAGCAGCGATACGGGCGGCCTGGTTGGTGTCAATTACGGCGCGATCAGCAATGCCTACGCGAGCGGCATTACCAGCGGCACCGTGCGGGTCGGTGGTCTGGCCGGGAACAATGCCGGCAGCATCGCCTTCGCTTATGCCAAGGGGGCGGTCAGCGGTAACAGTGTGGCCGGTGGGCTAGTCGGCTTTAACAGCATCAACTCCACTGTCAACAATACTTATGCCAGCGGTGCCGTCAGCGGCACCAGCAGCGGCGGGCTGACCGGCTCGAACAAGGGTGCGATCAGCAACAGTTACTGGAATAGCGACGTCAAGAGTCTTGCTAATGGCACCAATACCGGCCGCCTCAGCGCCGTCAGCGGACTGACCACGGTACAGATGCGCACTGCCGCGAGCTTCGCCGGTTTCGGCTTTACCGCCACGCCCGGCGCACCAGGCTGGGTGCTGGTCAATGCAGACGGCAACCTGAACAACGCCGGCGGTGCCGTGGGCGCAACCACACCGATGCTGGCCTCCGAGTACGCGACGACGGTGGGCAATGCCCACCAGTTGCAATTGATGGCGATGGTGCCAAGTGCCAACTACCTGATGGGCAACAGCATCGACGCTTCGTCCACCGCCAGCGGGAAAGATGTCTGGGGAGCGGGCGGGTTTGTGCCGGTTGGCAGCAGCGCCAATCCGTTTTCCGGTGTGTTCGATGGTGCCAGTCAATCCATCAGCGGCCTGACCATTACTACGCCAGCCAGTAACCGGGTTGGTTTGTTCGGTAATGTGTTCAACGGCAAGATCGCCAACGTCGGACTGGCCGGTGGCAGCATCACCGGTGCCCTGTATGTCGGCGGCATGGTGGGGTACAACAATGGCGGCACACTCACCAATGTGTACGCCAGCGATACCGTCACCGGATCGAATCAGGTCGGCGGGCTGGTGGGTGCCAATGTCGACGGCAGTATCAAGACCGCCTATGCCAGCGGCAAAGTCAGTGGTTCTACCAAAGTCGGTGGCTTGGTTGGCAACAACACGGGCACGATCGACACCGCGTACGCCTCCGGTGTCGTGACTGCCAATAATGACGTCGGCGGGCTCGTCGGTGCCAATGGTGGCAGTATCAGCAACAGCTTCTGGAACAGCAGCAGCACGCTTACCGGCATCGGGACGGATGCGGCAACGGTGAGCGATGCAACCGGCCTGACCAGCGCACAAATGCAGACATCGGCCAACTTCAGTTCGGCCACGCTCGACAATGGCAACCATAACGCTGGCTGGAATTTCCAGTCGGCCTGGATCGGTTATGACGGCCACACGTCGCCGTTGCTGCGCTCATTTATGACCCCGCTGACGGTCACCGCCAACAGCGCCACGAAGACTTACAACGGGCAAGTCGCCGCGACCAGTGGCGTGACGTTGTCGTCGACGCCGGATAGTCGCTTGCTCGGTACGGCCAGTTATGATGGCAGCGCCGTTACCGCCACCCGTGTCGGTAGCTACACGATCACCCCGGGCGGGTTGTATTCGACTCAGCAAGGCTATGCAATCGACTTCGTCGGCGGCACCCTGACCATCAACCCGGCGGCGCTAACCGTTACCGGTACGGTCGCCGCGAATAAGGTGTACGACGGCACCACGACGGCACAGCTCAATGGTGGCAGCCTCGGCGGCGTCGTTGCCGGCGACACCGTGGTGCTGACCCAGTCCGGCAATTTTGCCCGCAAGACGGTGGGTAACGGCATCGTTGTGCAGGCCACTGATGCCATCTCGGGGAGTTCGGCCGGCAACTACACGCTGGTCCAGCCGACTGCATTGACGGCCGATATCACGGCGCGTCAGTTGTCAGTCACTGGCAGCGTTGCCGCAGCAAAAGTCTATGACGGCGGTACGGTTGCCAGCGTCAGCGGCGGCGTGCTCGGCAACGTGGTTGACGGTGACATCGTGACACTCGGCCAATCCGGCAATTTCGCCACGAAAAACGTCGGCAGCGGCGTTGCCGTGCAGGCATTTAACAGCCTGGGCGGGAGTGCTTCCGGCAATTATTTGCTGTCTGTGCCGTCGTTTTCCCTGACTGCAGACATCACGCCCAAGCAGCTTGGTGTGCTGGGTGTCGCCAATGGCAACAAGATCTATGACGGCAGCGCTGCGGTCAGTATCAGTGGTGGTCGGGTCAGTGGTGTCATTGCGGGGGATACGGTGAATTTTAGCCAGTCCGGCCTGTTCCTCGACAAGAACGTCGGCAAGGCGAAGTCGCTGGTTTTCAGGAACAGTCTGGACGGTATTGACAGCGGCAATTACAGTTTGTCGTCAGCGGGCGGCGTGACAACTGCCAATATCGTCGCACGTGACCTCAACGTGATTGATACCGTCGCAACAAACAAGATATACGACGGCAGCAATGTCGCTAACCTCAGCGGGGCCCTGTCGGGTCTGGTTGCCGGCGACGTCGCCACACTGGTGCAATCCGGCACGTTTGCCAGCAAAAATGTCGGTGCCAAGCAGATCGTCACGTACAAAAACAGTCTCAACGGGAGCGACGCGGGTAACTATAACTTGCTCTCGGCTGGCGGCAAGGCCGAGGCTGGCATCACCGCCAAAACCTTGACGGTCAGCGGTACCGTGGTCGAGTCAAAGGTTTATGACGGCAACACACTGGCCAAGCTCGGCAACGGCTCCCTTAATGGCGTCATCGGCGGTGACCAGCTGAAGCTGACGCAATCCGGCGTGTTCGTCACAAAAAATGCCGGTAACGGTATTGCGGTTACCGCCACCGATATCCTTGGCGGCGCGTCTGCCGGAAATTACGTAGTGGTAGAGCCGAATGGATTGGTTGGGACCATCACGCCCAAGTTGCTGTCGGTAACAGGATCGACGGTCGCCGCCAACAAGGTCTATGACGCCACCACCGCTGTCACGCTTAGCGGCGGCAAGCTCACCGGTGTGATTGCCGGCGATACGGTGGGACTGCTGCAGTCGGGAGTGTTCGCTGACAAGAATGCGGGTAACGCAAAGTCGGTGATTTATGTCAATTCGCTGGCTGGGATCGATGCAAGCAATTACAAGGTGTTGGCAGACCAGATTGCGACCAAGGCCAACATCTCGCAGTTGCAATTGGTGGTCGGTGGGCTGACCGAAGCGTTGAGCAAGGTGTTTGACGGCACCAAGCTGGCACTGGTCAGTGGTGGAACCATCGATGGTTTGCTGCACGGCGACATCGTCACCTTCACTCAGACGGGCAGTTTTTCCAGCAGCAGGATCGCCGATGGCAAGGTGGTGACCTACACCAACACGCTCGCCGGCAAGGACAGCAAGAATTACAGCCTGTCCGTGAAAAAAGGCACGACTAGCGCCGACATCACGGCTCCCTGATCGAAGAAAATCCACTGGCGACCATGCCCGGTCGCCAGCGTCAGTACCGTCACATTAACGCTGGTTGATCATCGCAATGTTGTTGCTGCCGCGTTGGGCAATAAGGGCGGTCATGTTGTTGCCGACCTGGGTAATCATCGCGACGTTGCCGCTACCGCCCGACTGGGCGATGTCGGCGTGGTTGTGATTACCGAATTGGGTGATGGCGGCAAAGTTGCCGTCGGTGGCCTGGTTGATGGAAGCCAGGTCATCAATATTGGCGCTGCTGATGCCGTTGCCTAGCGCATCGGTTTGCTTGATGAAGCTGTCAATCAGCGCTTCCTGACGGGCACTGTAGTTGCTCTGGCTGGCTGGAGCAATATCAGCTGCCTGAACCATCAGCGGGGCGTGTGCAGCGATCGCGAACAACAGGGTGGCGATGGAAAATTTCATGGCATTACCTTTCTTGTACGAGCCCCGGTTTCCGGAACTCACGGTATCTGGCTACCCTGCACGCAGCGAGGGTCCTCTAGTTTTGCGTCCCAACCTTTCGATTGGTTTGCCCTTGTAAGAAAGCCGGGGAGCCTTGTGGCCCCACGAATTTCCTTGCGCTTGACCGACTACTTGTTTCTCTAACGCAACTTCATAGTAGTGAAAAGATTTCTCTTGTGCAAGTTATTTAATGTTTTATTTTCTTTTTTTTCATGTCGTACAAGAGCTGGAAAAAATATCTTTTCCATCACGGAAAAACAGTGCCTCTTTCACAAAATTGTCAAAAAAGAACCTTAAGCTTCGGTCTACTGTAGCAGTGAGCAGATAGCGCAAAGGCTGCAGTGAAACATGAGAGATGCATGCCGGATTGACTGTGATGCACATCACGCTCGCCGGCACCGCAACAAGCAGCAACGTTCATGTCGTCTTAAAAATTTGTATTAGTGATCGCATTCATGGGGGCGCGATTACTGCCAATTTAATCCCCTCACTTTAAAGAAAATCTCATCATGAAAACATCAATCAAAGCACTCGTTCTGGCCCTCTCGATGATCGCTGGTTCGAGCTTCGCAGCAACCGATCTGTCGACCCTTAGCGATTTCGCAGGCGCTGGTTCGACATTCGCCGACACAGCAGCTGCTGGCGGCTTGATCGCTGGCCTGACAATCGACGGTGCGGACAGCGTGGCGGTAGTCGCTCAGTTCGGCGGCGGTAACTTTGCAGCGATCGATCAGACCGGTATCAATACCGCAATCATCATGCAGGACAGCACCAACAACCCAAACTCGGCTGCCATCATCCAGCTCGGTGCCATGAACACCGCCAAGATCAACCAGCGTTAATAGTCCGTCCCGACGCGTTGATCGCACTCCGTTCCCGGGTCAGATTGCCCGGAACCGGAAGCGCTGCCTGACCTGATTGCTGGTCTGGCAGCGTACGCACCCGGCCACCATATGCCCATGGTTGCCGGGTCGTTGAAGTTTGTGAGCAAGCGTTTTCAGTCATGAAAAATTGGTTTGTCGGGTAGTCAAACCGGCGTGATGCAATCGTTGATTTCTAAATAACCCGTATTGGATAAGCAGTGAAAGCAGCAATAACCAGAGGTCGGTCGCGTGGTGATAGTCGATCCGTTGTCGCTGCAGCCTCGAATCCAATGCACCGTGATGCCTGTCGCAATCGCGTCTGTCCCCATTCATTCGGAAAAATTTTCATGAACAAGTTTCGATTTCACGGCCAAAAGCGTGCTGCCCTTGTCTTGCTGGCCACCGGGATTCTTGGTGTCGCCGTGCCTGCCCACGCTGATGAGCGCGAAGATCTGGAGCGCTTGCGCGCCACCGTGCTTGGTTTGATGGAGAGCCTTGTCAAAAATGGTGTGCTGCCGCGCGCCAAGGTTGACGCGATGATGCGCGAAGCCGAAGCCAAGGCTGTCGCGAGGCTGGAGCAATTGCCGCCGCCGGAGCTGGGCGCTGACGGCAAAAAAGTGGTGCGGGTGCAGTACGTGCCCGAGTCGCTCAAGGCGCAGATGCGCGAGCAGATCAAGGCGGAAGTGCTGGCGCAAACCGGCGGCGGCCGTGTGATGGCAGTCGATGCCAGCGGCGAAGTGCAAAGTCGCATCCGCTTCGAAGGCGATGTGCGCTTGCGCGGTGAAGCGACTCGTCTGAGTGCTGACAATACGGCCGTCAAGTCGTATGACAGTGCGTCGCAAGTGACGCGTTCGCCGGAATTTCTGGCGCTCGGCGGGCCGGGCAAGGATCTGCATACCGGCAATACCCAGAATGACAGCAGCCGCGAGCGTCTGCGTGCGCGCATCGGCATGGAAGCGGATCTCACCGACATCATCACTGCCAGCGTGGCCCTGTCAACCGGCAGCACCAGTGCTCCGACCTCGACCAATCAGACGCTGGGCGGGAATAATTTCTTCAATAAATCCAGCATCGTGCTCGACCGCGCAGCAATCCGTGTCAAGCCGTTGAGCTGGGTGACGCTCAATGGCGGTCGCTTCCGCAATCCGTTTGTGGGTACTGACTTGCTGTGGGCTGATGACCTCAATTTCGAGGGCGTGTCGGTGACGGTGAAGCCGCCACTGAGCAATACGGTTGGCACCTTTCTGACTGCTGGCTGGTTTCCTTTGTCGCAAGGCGTGCCGAACCAGTCGACCAGCCGCAGCCTGTTGGGGATGCAGACCGGGGTGGACTGGCAATTTGGCCTGAAGGAAAACCGTTTCAAGCTCGCTCTTGGCCTGTATGACTTCCGTAATATCGAAGGCATTGCCGAGACACAGGCGACGTATCTGACCCGCACGGATTACGTGACCCGCTCCGAGTACGGCGCCGGTTATCGTCAGCGTGGCAATACGCTTTTTCGACTCAATGCACCGACCAGCATCGATCCCGCTACCAACTGGGGTCTCGCATCGGGCTTCCGCGAACTTGATCTCACCGCCAGCCTGGATGTGGCGCAGTTCGATCCGATGCACGTGATTCTGACCGGCGATGTGGTCAAGAACCTGAAGTTCAAGCGTGACGAGATCAAGGCCCGTACCGGCATCGCCATTGCTGACGGCAAGTCGCTGGGCTATCTGTTCAAGGCACAGGTGGGCAATGTCGTCACCAACAAGTTCGGTGCCTGGAACGCATCGATTAGCTATCGTTACCTCGGCAGTGATGCGGTGCTGGACGCCTTTACGAATTCGGATTTCGGCCTTGGCGGCACGAACAGCAAGGGCGTCATTCTCGGCATGAATTTCGGTCTGGCTAAAAACACCTGGGTCTCGGCCCGTTGGTTGTCGTCGAATCTGATCGACCCGATCGTGCCGATGACGACCGCGACGGTGCCGCAGTCCAAGTACGCCACCGATGTCATCCAAATCGACCTGAACTCGAGATTCTGATGCGTGCCGGCGTGTTTTTGAAAGCGACCAGCCTGGGCGGGCTGACACTGATACTGATCGGTTTGCTCGGAGCGGCACCGGCAGGTGCCGCTGAAGATGGCAAGCGCGCGACCGAGCAAATGCGTCGCCTGCAACAAAAGCTGCGCAGCGTGGAGCAGGAAAAAAATCAGCTGGTGCAAGGAAAGGTCGAGCTCGACACGCAACTCAAGGAGAGCGCCGACAAACTCGATCAAACGCGTCGCAGTGCGGACGCGGCAAGCCGGCAGCGTGGCACGCTCGAGCGTGAACTGAAGGCGGTTGAAGCCGACAAGGCCGCGCTGACCAGCAAACTGGCCGAGTCCGAAAAAAGCCTGCTGGCATCGACAGCGACGCTGACCGACACCAGCGCCAGATTGCGCCAGCGCGAGCAGGAAAAGCGTGAGCTGGAAACGGCCCTGGCACAAAACAAGCAAGCGCTGGCCGATGCCGTGACGAAGAATGAAAGCTTGTATCGGCTGGGTATCAGTTTGCTGGCCAAGCCTGCTGCCAACGGCTGGTTCGCTTCGGCTGCGCGGCCGGACGTGCTGACCGGTCTCAAGCAGGTCGAACTCGAAAACATGGTCGACGAGTACCGCGACAAGCTCGATACCGAACTGGTTAATCAGCAGCTTGCTGATCGTCAGTTGCTGGCGCGGCAAAAGCAGGCGCGGGCCAATGAAGAAGCGGCCCGGATCGCGCGCGATCAGGCCGAGCGTGATCAGGATGAGCAGGAAAAAATCCAGCGGCGCAAGGTGCGCCAGCAGGGCGATCTGGATCTGATGGCAAAAAAAATCCGCAATGTTCTGGGCAACATGGAATGGTGATCTCTTGAATAATCCGGCAAAAAAACAGCATGGTCCCACTACGCAGGCCAGCGGTTTCACGCTGCTCGAACTGCTTGTAGTCATCGTCATCATCGGCTTGCTCGCCGCCTATGTCGGACCGAAGTATTTTTCCCAGCTAGGGAAATCAGAGGTGACGATTGCGCGGGCCCAGATCGGCGCGTTCGAAAAGTCGCTCGACGCCTATCGGCTCGATGTCGGTCGCTATCCGACTACCGAAGAAGGCTTGTCTGCCTTGCTGGTCGCGCCACCGGCAGCTGGCGTCAAATGGAATGGTCCGTACCTGAAAAAAAGCGTGCCGCCGGACCCGTGGGGACATCCGTATGCCTATCGCGCACCGGGTACCAAGTCCGACTTCGAGATCACTTCGCTGGGCCGTGACGGCCAGCCCGGTGGTGCCGGTGAAGACGCTGACATCATTTCTCAGTAACTCCAGGACCTGAACGCTGCCCCATGAAATTTACCGTACGTACCCTCGCGGCGGACCTGTCGATTACCGAATTGACGGTCGATGGTCGCAATGAAGCCGATGCCCGCCATCAAGTCGAACTTCGCGGCCTGTTTGTCAGCGCCATCGGACCGCAGCGCGGTGCCGCTGGCAAGCGCGGCAACGCGTTGTCGCTGGTGCTGTTCAGCCAGGAATTGCTGGCCTTGTTGCAGGCTGGATTAGGCATCGTCGAAGCACTCGAAGCCTTGCTTGAAAAAGAATCCAGCCCGGCGACGCGCGACGTCCTCGGCCGGCTGCTCGGTGGCCTGCGTGAAGGCCGGCGTTTTTCAGCCGTGCTGGCCGATCAGCCCGACCTTTTTTCGCCGCTCTACATTGGCATTGTTCAGGCGGCCGAAGGGACCAGCGACTTGCCGCGCTCGCTGGAACGGTTTATCGATTACCAGCAGCGTATCGACAAGGTGCGCGAAAAAATTGTCAGTGCCGCCATCTATCCGATGATCTTGCTGCTCGTCGGCGGCGGCGTCAGTGCGTTCCTGATCGGCTACGTGGTGCCGCGTTTTGCCGAGGTCTATCAGGGAGCCGGTCGCAACTTGCCGTGGATGTCACAGCAATTGCTGTACTGGGGCCAGTTCGCTACCCAGCACACGATGCTGTTGCTGGCGCTGGCGCTGGCAGTGGGCGTGCCACTGGTGCTGGCGCTGCGGCGCATGATGGCCGATGGTGGTGTCGTGCGTTTGCTGGTGCGCTTGCCCGGTGTGGGCGAACGGGTACGGATTTTTGAATTGTCGCGGTTGTACCTGACGCTGGGCATGCTCAGCGAAGGTGGTATTACGCTGGTGCAAGCGATCGCCACCGTGCAGGGCATGGTCTCGCCGGGTGTGCGCAGTGCGTTGCAGGCGGCGCGTGCAAGTATCGAAGCCGGCTTGCCGATGTCAGTCGCCTTCGAGGCCAACGGTCTGACCACGCCGATCTCGCTACGCATGTTGCGGGTTGGCGAACGTACCGGCGACATGGGGCCGATGCTGACGCAGTCGGCAGCGTTTTACGATGGCGAAATCAGCCGCTGGATCGAACGCTTCACACGGACCTTCGAGCCGCTGCTGATGGCCGGCATCGGGCTGATCGTCGGTGCCATCGTGGTCATGTTGTACATGCCGATTTTTGATCTGGCCGGAGACATGTCATGAACCAGCCATTGGCTGCGGCAGCGATGCTGCCGGTACTCGACCATGCCATGCTCGTCCGCGCGCGTGCGCAGTGCCGCGTATCGCAGCGCGCACTGGTTGAAGAATTGTCTGCGCAGAGCGGGCTGGAACCACGGCTGGTCGTACAGGCGCTGGCGCAACCGTTCGGACTCGCCGTCATGGAAACGGCCGACATGCTGGCGCTGACAGCCGCCTTTGATTTGCTGCCGCTGGGTCAGGCGCAGGGACGTCACTGCGTGTTGCTGCGCGAATCCAGCGGCGAGGTGATCGGCGTGATCGATGATCCATTCGATCTGGACCTGCAAACCTTGCTTGGCGTGCGCGCAGGTGCGGGTGCTGGCAGGGCGTTGCCAGTGCGACTGGCGCTGCGGGCCGATATTCAAGCGTATTTGTCACGGCAGGAAGAATCGGTCCGTGCGACCGACAGCTTGCTGCCGGGTGCTGCCGAGTCGCGCCGCGAGGGCAAGACTACGGCGGTGCTGTCGTTTGCTTCGGTGTCCGAAGGGGCCAGTCCGGCAGTGCGGCTGGTTAATTCGACGCTCTACGATGCACTCAAGGCCGGGGCGTCCGATATCCATCTCGAAAGTACCGCCGGAGGACTGGCTGTCAAATACCGGGTCGATGGCGTTCTTGATCATGCGACGTCGGTCAATGGCATCGAGGTCGCCGAACAAGTCATTTCGCGCCTGAAGGTGCTGGCCGAACTCGATATTGCCGAGCGCCGCGTGCCGCAGGATGGCAGTTTTCGGGTTGAGGCTGGCGGGCGCGACATCGATTTGCGGGTGTCCATCATGCCCAGCATCCATGGTGAAGACGCAGTGATTCGTATCCTCGACAAGCGCGCGATGATCGAAGCCTACGGTGCGCTGACACTCGAAGCGCTCGGGTTTGACGCCGCCTCGCTGGTTTCGCTGCGTATGCTGGCGCAGGAAGCGTACGGCATGTTGCTGGTGACGGGGCCAACCGGTTCCGGCAAGACCACGACCTTGTATGCCGCGCTCACCGAGATCAATAACGGTCGCGAAAAAATCATCACGATCGAAGACCCGGTCGAGTATCAGTTGCCCGGCATCTTGCAGATTCCGGTGAATGAAAAAAAGGGCCTGACCTTTGCAAAGGGCTTGCGCTCCATCCTGCGCCATGACCCCGACAAAATCATGGTCGGTGAAATCCGCGACCGCGAGACAGCCGAAATCGCAGTGCAGTCCGCATTGACCGGTCACCTCGTGCTGACCACCGTGCATGCCAACAATGTGTTCGATGTCTTTGGCCGCTTCACGCACATGGGGATCGATCCGTATGCGTTTGTTTCGGCGCTCAACGGTATCTGGGCGCAGCGGCTGGTGCGCACTAATTGTCCGCATTGCTCGGTACCGCATGTTCCGGGCGAGCAGGAATTGGCTTCCGTCGGCCTGACCCGGGCCGAGACAGTGGACTACGATTTTCGCCAGGGTAAGGGCTGCGGCGATTGTCGCGGTACCGGTTACAAGGGACGACGCTCGATTGCCGAAATCCTGACCCTCAATGACGAGATCCGCGAACTGATTGTCGACAAGCGACCGATCCGCCAGATCAAGGCAGCGGCCTACCAGAACGGCACACGTAGCTTGCGTCTGGCTGCGCTTGATCTGGTGCGTGTTGGCGCGACCACGCTCACTGAAATCAAACGGGTGACTTTGCATGCTTGAGCTATTGAACCCGCCGCTGCGACTGGGAATTAGCGGCACCGCGGTGAGCCTGTTGCGACTGCATCGCTGGAACGGTGCGCCCGGGAGAGTGCTCGCCGAACAGTCGATTGCGCCATCGGAAGACGGCAGCTTCGCCGCGCTTGCCAGTGCGCTGGAAACGCTGTTTGCCAGCACCCGTTGTCAGGGTGCTTCGCTGCAGGTGGTGATCGCTGACGATCTGGCCCGCTTCTGGCAAGTCACGCCACCGCCACAAGCGCTGCGTCTGAGTGATCTTGATGCGGCGATCGCCGTACGGTTTCACGCACTGTATGGCGAGTCGCTGGCCGGCTGGACCATGCAGGCAGATCGCGCTATCCACGCGCCATTTTTGGCGGTAGCGATGCCGCAGACCATGCTCGATGTTGTCCAGCGCAGTGCGAAGGCACACAAGTTGGCCATTGTTGGCAACGCGCCGCAGTTCATTCACTGCTGGAACCGGTGGTGCAAACATCTTGCATCCGGGGCCTGGTTTGGCGTCGTTCATGGCACCTTGCTGACGCTTGGCGTCGTTGACGGGGCACGTCTGTGCGCATTACGTACGCTGAGTTTGCCGACCAATGGTGAAGCGGATTGGCTGGCTGTCAGCCTCGCACGCGAGGCACTGTTGCTGGGACTGGCAGCACCGACGCGGTTGCAAGTCTGCGGTGCGCTGCCGACTGCCTTGCTCGGCACCGGACCAGTTCGTTGCGAGATCCTCGACGGTGCAGGCCGGCAGGGTCAGACACATTCGCTGGCTGGTTGGCTGGCGTTATCGGGAGCACGCTGGTGAACCGGTTATCGATCGATTTTGCGCCACCGACTGCGCGGCGTTTGCTACAACAGCCTTGGGCGTTGGCCGGCATCCTCATCGGCCTGGTCCTTTGTCTGGCGGCACTGCTGGCGGCCAATCGTCTTTCGCAAGTGCGTCAGCAGCAGGCCGGACAGGTCGCATTGGAGCAGCAGCGCGCGCGCCGTTCGGCCGCAACCGTCAAGGCCGCCCCGGTGATCGTGATCCCGGCAGCGCAGGCTGCCGCCGTCAACCGGGCTGTCCTGCAACTCAATGTGCCATGGCAGGTTTTGAGAGACGCCATTGCCAACGCCACGCCCGATACGGTGGCGCTGTTGACGCTGGAGCCGGATGCCGACAAGCATGTGCTGCGGATCACGGCGGAGGCCCGTACCAGTGAGGTCATGCTCGGCTACGTGCGACAACTCGACCGCCAGGCCATTTTGCGCGGAGCGACGCTGATGCGCCATGAGATCAACGAACAAGATCCCAATAATCCGATCCGATTTCAGATCGACGCAATGTGGGGAACACCATGAACGGGTCGTTAGTAGTGACGCTGATGCGGCTGTTGCTGCGCGCACGCTTGCGCCTGATGCGCTGGGGTGTCGCAATCTGCGCAGCGAGTCTGTTGTGCCTGGGCGGTGCCGTGTTCTGGCTCTGGTTACTGCCGCAAGAACGTGCGGCGACAGTACCACTGGCGATGTCAACGCAGGTTGTCTTGCCGACGGGCGTTGCATCTCAAGTCGCATCGCAGGTCACAGCCAGCGATAACCTAGCGCGATTCTATGAGGCGTTGGGCGCGCAGGATCAGGTTGGAGAACAGGTCCGCATCTTGTTTGCGCTGGCAGCGCAAGCGGGCCTGCAATTACGTCAGAGCGAATACAAAGTGGCTTACGATCCGATTGGTCGGGTGGCGAGTTACCAGATTCTTTTGCCGTTGAAGGGTGCCTATCCGGCAATCTGGCAATTCAGTCTGGCCGCATTGCGTGCCATTCCGTTCGCCTCGCTCGATGAGATCAATTTCAAGCGGGACCAGATCGCCGATGCCGAACCAGAAGCACGGGTACGGCTGACGCTATACCTGTTACCGACGACGCCTGGAGGCCATCCATGACACCACGCCATTTGCTGATGACAGCTGCGCTCTTGATGGCAGGTGCACTGCTGGCCTTTGGCGATCGCACACCTTCAAGCAACGTCGCGGAAGCGGTCGCGCGCACCCCGGTCGCGGTGACGAAACCGGCTGCATCCGGCACTACGGCCACCGCAACGGGACCGCTGATCGTGGCATTGCAACCGCGTGGCGCTCTGCTGGTGGCCGATGTGCAAGCCGGCTCCAGCGCGGAAACTGGCTTGTTTGCGCACACCGACTGGACGCCGTTGCCGGTTGCGCCGGCAGCAGTCAAGCCGCTGCCTGCAGAACCGCCGCCAATGCCATTGACCTATATCGGCAAAGCGGTCAGTGACGGCGTTCTCGAGGTATTTCTCGCTAGCGCCGACAAAACTTACGTCGTAACGGCAAAGAGCGTCATTGATGGCGTGTACCGCGTCGAATCGATTGCGCCACCGCTGCTATCGCTCACCTACCTGCCAATGAACCGGCTTCAACAGATTCAAATCGGAGTACTCGACTAATGTCTCGCCAAATACGGTTGTTCCCGACGATTCAACGCGCCCTCGGCCTTGCCATGCTGGCGTTTCTTCTGGGTGGCTGTGCGGCCCAGCAAGCCTATCAGGACGGCCGCGATCTGGTGGCACAGAACAAGCTTGACGCTGGCTTGGCCAAGTTCCAGGAGGCGATGGTGCACGAACCCGACAACCCGCAATACCGTGCGGCTTTTCTGCAATCGCGCGAACGCATCATTACGCGCTTGCTTGTACAGTCCGAACGCGAGGCAGCGGGGAATCAGCGCGACCTCGCTCGCGCGAGCTTGCAACGGGTGCTGGCCCAGGATGGAAAAAACGAGCGCGCCTTGACTGGCTTGCGCCGGCTCGAGATGGACGAACGGCATGACAAGCTCATGGCTGCCGCGACCGCCAGCATCGAGAACAAACAGTTCGACGCGGCAAAACGCACGCTGGCGACAATCCTGAGCGAGCGTCCCGATCAGGAAGAAGCGCGCAACCTGTCGCGCATGCTGGCGGAAAAAACCGCCCAGCCGGCTGCTGAAACAGTGCTGGATGTCGCGTTCAAAAAAGCGATTTCGATCGAGTTCCAGGATGCCTCGCTCAGGCAGGTCTTTGCCGTGATTGCCCTGCGCTCGGGCTTGAATTTCGTCTTTGACAAGGACGTCAAAAGCGATGCCAAGACATCGATCTTTCTCAAGAACAGTACGGTCGAATCGGCCATCTATCTGCTGCTGACGACTAACCAGCTGGAGCAGCGCGTCATGGATGGCAACACCATCCTGATTTATCCGAACGGTCCGGCCAAGACGAAGGAATATCAGGAGCTCATCGTCAAGACCTTTTTCGTCGCGAACGCCGATGTGAAGGCGCTGGCCAATACGCTCAAGACCATCCTCAAGACAAAGGATGTCGTAGCCGATGAAAAGCTCAACTTGCTGATCGTGCGCGACACACCGGAAGCGATCCGCCTGGCCGAACGGCTGGTCATACTGCAGGATGTGCCGGAGCCGGAAGTCATGCTGGAAGTCGAGATTCTGGAAATCAAGCGCAGTCGCCTGCTCGAGCTGGGTGTCGCCTGGCCGGCCAATGTCAGCCTGACGCCTCTGTCGCTTGGCGGTGGCAGCGCACTCACTCTGGCTGACCTGCAGAAAGTCAGCAAGAATTCGGTCGCCGTGACTGGTGTGGTCGGAACCATCAGTGCCAACAAGACCGATGGGGATACCAAGATTCTGGCAAACCCGCGCATCCGTGTGCGCAACAAGGAAAAAGCCAGGATCGTCATCGGCGACAAGGTGCCGGTTATCTCCACCACGATTTCACCGGGAGCGGGCGGCTTCGCTTCCGAGTCCGTCAGCTATATCGATGTGGGTCTGACCCTCAATGCCGAGCCGACCATCTACCTTAACAATGAAGTGGCGATCCGGGTCTCGCTGGAAGTCAGTAATCTGGTCAGCCAGATACAAACCAAGTCAGGTACCACCGCTTACCAGATCGGCACGCGTCAGGCCAGTACCTTGCTGCAGTTGAAGGATGGAGAGAATCAGGTGCTGGCCGGATTGATCAACAACGAGGACCGCAGCGTTGGTGTCAAGGTGCCGGGCCTGGGTGATATCCCGATTCTGGGTCGTCTGTTTGGCAGCACGCAGGACAATGCGCAGAAGACGGAAATTGTGCTGTCGATCACGCCGCATCTGATACGCAATATTCAACGTCCGGAAGCAAGCGACTCCGAGTTTTCAGCCGGCACCGATGGCAGCTTTCGTCGTGCACCGGTCAGTGCCGGGTCGGTAGCCACCGCGACGGTGACTGTCATGACCCCGCTCAATGGCGAGGCAAAAGCAGTGACGCCTGCCGCACCGGAAAGCGCCGGACAATGAAACGCGGGGTGGGTCACTTCAGCCGCGGTTTCACGCTCATCGAACTGATGGTGACGCTGACCGTGCTGGGACTGCTCGGTACGCTGGCGGCACCGGTCGTGCAAGTAGTCGTGCAGCGCCGACAGGAGCAGCAATTGCGCCAAGCCTTGCATGAAGTGCGGCAGGCAATCGACACGTATAAGCATGCTTATGACGAGGGACGGATTGCCAAAGCAGTACCGGGAAATGGCTATCCTGCCACGCTGGAAGTGCTGGTCGAAGGGGTGCCGGATCAGCGCAATCCGAAGCGCGCCAAACTATATTTCTTGCGCCGGATACCACGTGATCCGTTCAATGGCGACAGCACGTTACCGGCCGCCAAAACCTGGGTGTTACGCAGTTATGCCAGCGACGCCGCCGATCCGCGTGAGGGTGACGATGTATATGACATCGCATCGCGCTCCCAGCGCATCGGCCTGAACGATGCACCGTACCGGTCATGGTGAACGTCATGCGTACTCATCGGTTGCAGCAGCGTGGCTTCACGTTGATCGAGTTGCTGGTCGTACTGGGCATTATTTCGCTGATGCTGACGCTGGCCGTGCCGCGTTTTTTTCCGAGCATCGACAAGACACGGGAAGTCATTTTGGCAGACAACTTGCGCACGACGCGCGCGACCATCGATCAGTACTACGGCGACACCGGGCGCTACCCGGATACCCTCGATGAGCTCGTGGAGAAAAAATATTTGCGTGCTGTGCCGATCGATCCGCTGGCCGAATCCGATGGCTGGATCATCGTCGCCCCGGACGATACAACCAAGGGCAAGATGTACAGCATTCGCAGCAGCGCACCCGGTCTCGATCGCAATGGCAAACCTTATGCGGAATGGTAGATCGCGCGCGGCCGGTTTCGCGTATGTCGGCTTGATGGTTCTGATCGCTCTGCTCGGATTAGTGGCGGCGGTTGGCATCCGGACGGGTGCCGCATTGCAGCGCACGCAGCTCGAACAAGCGTTGCTTAACACCGGCGCGCAGTTTAGTGATGCCCTCAAGAGTTACGCTGATGCGACGCTACCGGGACAGCCGGAGCAACCTGAATCGTTACAGGAATTATTGCTTGACCCGCGCTTTCCGGTGGTGCGCCGTCATTTGCGAAAAATCCCGGTCGATCCGTTGACAGGCGGCACCGCGTGGGGCATCAGTTTTCTGTCCGGCAAGTCAGGAGTGGTCGGTGTCTACAGCCTGTCCGACGCCAGGCCCGTCAAGCTGGCCAACTTCGATGAACGCTTTCAGGCGTTCGAGGACAAGAAGATTTTTCGTGACTGGTTGTTCGGTCCCGATCAGGCCAGCATTGCGCCTGTCGAAGCGCCGGACCCCTTGCTCAAGCGCGTCATCACACGCACGCTGACCAATCCGATGAGTCTGGTTGGTACGCCCGCCGAACCGGTCGCGCGATCATTGCCGCCGGAAATTATCAATGGTGATGGCCGTCGTCTTGTCAGTCCGCAGGACTTGCAATAAACACTATCAAATGGACATTTTGTCATGGCGATGTCAGGTTGCATAGATAACATTTAGCAACTTTGTCACTGATCAATTAAGACCAGTCATATAGGTAGAAATTGCCGAAGGAAAACGACAATGCCGTTAAAGTTTTTATTGAGATTGCCTTCTTTTCTGTCCGGTTTATCGATGGTGATGACGCTATTGGTGGTGACGTTGCCAGTGTGTGCACAAGAGGCCACCGATGTCGATTCAGTCAACGCAATGACGGGCCTGCAGGCACCTGAAGCGGTGACGGCAGATGGTGTCGGTGGTTTGGTAGTCAACGCTACGACGACCGGTCTCGGGCAAGAGTTTTTCCGCAACTTCAATGAATTCTGGCGTGAGAAATCGGAAGGTGAAAAATTTACCCTGACGATCGCCGAGCGTGCTTCGCGGCGCACAGGCAATCAGATCACGGTGCTTTTCGGCCAAAAGGTAATGTATTCCGGATTTTTACCTTACAAGCTCAACCTGATCAGGGCCTTCACCGAGCAGGCGGTCGAAACGGTGTACGGCAATCTGATTTCGCTGGATATGTTTGCCAATTCGGCGGCCGATTCTGATCTGGCACCGGATGAACTGTAAGTGCTTGACGGGTACGGGAGCAGGTATTTCCCGTGACCACTATAAAACCCAATGTTGATAACAATGATCTCCTTAAAAAAATTGCTCCGCTTCTCGCTGGTCGTTCCTGTTGCGCTCTTGTCTTGTGCTGGCGCGGGTGCAACCGAATTGGTTTATACGCCAGTCAATCCGTCATTTGGCGGTAATCCGAACAATGCACCCGGTTTGCTGGCTGCGGCGCAAGCTCAAAATGGTTTCAAGGCTCCAACGAACTCGCCTCTGCAAAATTTCAACAATACTCTGCAGAGCGCGATCTTGAATCGATTGTCTACCGATGCGGTCAATACGCTATTTGGACGAAGTAATCCACTGACTCCCGGAACTTATGACACGGCCAGTTACACGATCAATATTGCCGATACGGGGGGCGGTAACCTGACCATCCAGACTACCGATAAAAGTAGTGGTGCCACGGCGATTTTCACCGTTAGTTCGGGAGCGCTGGCGCAATGATGAGTTCTGGTCTGATATCTCGCGCCCGTCGTTGCTGCCTGCCGCTGCTGTTGGTGACGCTGCTGGTGGCCGGTTGTTCCGTGATTCCGCCGTCGAATGTGAGATCCAACGCGCGCCTGACGCCGTCGTCAAACATCACGCGCGACCTGATGCAACTGCCGCCGCCAAAAACCAAGATTGCGGTCGCCGTGTATGGTTTTAGGGACCAGACCGGCCAGTTCAAACCCTCGCCGGACAGTTCTTATTCCACGTCCGTGACGCAGGGAGCGGCATCAATGCTGGTCAAGGCCTTGAAGGATTCAGGCTGGTATGTGCCGGTCGAACGGGAAGGTTTGCAGAACTTGCTGACAGAGCGCAAGATCGTGCGCGCCATCGAATCGCCTGCCGACAAAGGCAAGGCATTGATCAATTTGCCGAACCTGATGCCGGCCAGCATGATCATCGAGGGTGGTGTCATCGCCTATGAATCGAATGTACGCACCGGTGGCAAGGGAGCCAGTTATCTCGGCATCGGCACCAGTACGCAGTATCACGTCGATCAGGTAACAGTGATCTTGCGCGCCATCGACATCCGCGACGGCCAGGTACTCGATGCGGTATCAGTCACCAAGACAATCTATTCCTACCAGTTCTCGGCCAGTCTGTACAAGTTCACGTCGTACCAGCGTTTGCTGCAAGGCGAAACTGGTTATACGACCAACGAACCGGCACAACTGGCGGTGCGCGAAGCAATCGAATCCGCAGTGATTCACATGACCGTACAGGGCGTGCGCGACCGCTTTTTTGAGCTCAGGGATGAAGAAGATTTGTACTCTCCGGTCGTCCAGGCCTATCTGGCCGAAAGCCTGAGCAACGTCAGCGAGGACGCCAATGCCGACGAGCCGGTCATACAACGCCGTTCACTGATGGCTGATGATCTGGTCGCTCCCGTGCAACCGCTGCTGCCGGTATCACCCGCCAAAGCGGCGGCAAAAACGCGGGCGCCGGCAGCGCAGCGCGCGCCGGTCAGTAATGTGTCTGCCGCACCAGCATCGGCACCCGCACCGCTTCCGCCAGCGCAAGGCGTTCAGCCAAAATCGGCAACGGCAACGGCAACGGCGACGACACAGGGCGCGCCGGTCACAAAAATTGACAACATCGAAGCACCTGCACGTGAAACGGTGGCACCGGCATCGACGTCACCGGCCGGGCCTGCAGGCTTGGCCGAAAGTATTTTTCTTCAATATTGGCGACGTTGATCGCCCTCGACATGGCATTGGAAAACACGATGAGCCTTAATCGCATTGCTACTTCTTCCGTTCTTTTTGCCGCGCTGCTGGCAGGTGCTGTGGCGCCTTCCGCAGCGGGAGACTTGTCGAGCATCTCGGACTTCGGTAATGCTTCGACGCACGGCAACGAAGCAACCATCACGCAGATTGGAAACAGTAATCTGGCAACCATCGATCAGGTGATGGATATTTTCGGCGGTGCCGGTAACGTTGCCGTAATCGATCAGTCTGGCGCCAACGGCAATAGTGCGGCAGTGATGCAGCTGGGCACCTTGAACCGTGCAACCATCAATCAGGCTAATTCAGATTACAACATCGCCAGCGTCACACAAACCGGCAGTAACAACACGACGGACTTGACTCAATTGGGCGGCCGTAACAGCTTCTCCTCGTCACAGGATGGCAGTGGTAACACGATAACTTTCGTTCAAAACGGCGGAAACACGGCAACCGTGAGTGAAGTTGGCAACAATAATTCGGTCAACTGGTCCCAGCCCGCCCAGCCCGCGGGTAGCGGTTTTAAAATTGGATTAGCTCTGACCGGCAACATGTCAGTGGGGGTCCGATAGCCGCGTCGCCTTTTTAAACCCGTTATTCCCCTCCTGAATTGCCAGAAGACTCTTGACTGACTGACCACGCTAGCCAGCGCGATGCTCGACACGCTGTGCGGATGGGTCGCGCGTGATCTTCTACGTCGTTATTTGTAAATGGTTCCATAAGTACTTAACAAGCAACAAGAAGTCTGTGTCCTTGGTGTTGGTGAAAACAGCCGCGCTGTGTGCGCATCCAGTGCCAGGTTCCGTGAAGCCTGGCGAAGTCAACTTTATGAAATCTAATCATGAGCGCAGTTATTTTGGTCGTTGAAGATGAGCCATCCATCCAGGAGCTCATCGCTGTCACATTGAGTTGCGCGGGCTACAAGGTCATGCGTGCCGGCGATGCTGAGTCGGCACGCATGCAGATGGTCGACATCCAGCCTGATATGGTGGTGTGCGACTGGATGATGCCAGGGCAATCCGGCATCACGCTCATCAAGCAATTGCGCGGTAGTGCGCAGTCGAGCAATATCCCGATCATCATGGTCACGGCCCGTTCCGGGGACCAGGATGCAGTGCTTGCACTGGAGAGCGGCGCCGATGATTTCATCACCAAGCCATTCAGTCCGCGACAGCTGATTGCACGGATCTACGCCTTGTTGCGTCGTCGTTCGCCGCATCTGACCACGGATACCGTGCGTCACGGTGAATTGCAGCTTGATCCGACGACCCGTCGGGTCACTGCCGGTGGCCGCGTGGCCGAACTCAGTCCGACAGAGTTTCGCTTGTTGCATTTTTTTATGGTGCAGCCGGGGCGCGTTTATAGCCGCGCGCAGTTGCTCGATGGTGTCTGGAACATGAATACCTTCCTCGAAGAGCGCACTGTTGACGCCCACGTCGGTCGATTACGTAACGCCCTGGAAGGTATCGACGAGCAGGATCGTATCGAGACGGTTCGCGGCCTCGGATATCGATTTGCTGTTCAGTCCGTATCGAAACCTGTCGCCGTCGGGACCGAATCGTGAAGTTCATTGCCATCCTCAGCAAAATTGAAGAGGAATACCTGATTCGCGTCAGCGAGGCGGCAGTCTACGTTCGTAATCTGCGACAGTTCTATTTGTGGGCGCAGGGCCAGTTGCAGGGGCTGTTGCCACATCAGGCAATGGTGTGCATTCATCTTGGTGACCAGGATGAAGTCGTCTACGTCGAATGTTTCGACGGTACGGTGCGCGAGAACGGTTTCATGGCAAAGGTCTGCGATGCAGAGACCGGGCTTGCAATACGGTTGGCGCGCCACTGCCGGTCTGCAAGTGACTCGCCTTGTGTTATCGGTGCTGACACCCACGCTCCCGGCCATCCGCTCGCAGCGTTGCAGGCGGAGCTGGACCACAACGGACTGGGCAATGCGCTGGTGCACGGCACCGAACGCTTGCGCGGTGGTTCCGCCTATTTCGTGCTGTTCACGATGCCGCAAGTCCCTAGCGCCTTGCATGTGTTCTTTTTTGAATTGCTGTTGCCCCATCTGTATCTGGCTTTTCAGCGCGTCATGGCGTCGGGCGCAGGGCAGGTCGTCACACAGGGCAGCGACCATACACTGACCGCACGTGAGCTGGAAATCCTGTCGTGGGTCATCAAAGGCAAAAGTAATGCCGAGATCGGTGACATCGTCTACCTCAGCCACCTGACCGTCAAAAACCATCTGCAAAACATCTATCGCAAGCTCGGCGTACATAACCGTGTCCAGGCGATCGCTCGCTGCTACTCGCTACAACTGCTCAGTCCGAAAACCTAGATTGGGGAGAATCGGCTGAGCCGAACGGATCAGTCAGATTGACCTGATCGCACTAGGATTCTTGATTGTCTTGTCGGCAATGTTGTCAATTTGAATGCTTATAGTAGCAACGTTGGAAATGACGCTGCATGGTTCCATTTGGGCTTCGATACCACTGGCTCAGGGTGCAGTCAGCGTCATTTGCAATCACTTTTTTGCGGCCTCCGGGTTATACCCGGTGCTGCTCGCGGCACGCCCGGGGCCATCGGGCGTGGTTGTGGAAGTACTTATTTGACTGACAGACAACTTTAACTTTTATTACTGGAAAATCATGAAAATCAAACTTGTTGCAGCCGCCGTACTGGCTCTGTGTTCATCGGCTTCGTTCGCCGCGACTGCGGTTACTTGCGTCACCACCGACGCTCTGAGCATGGTCAACACCTGCGCTCCGGAAGCCACCCTGTACATCGCTGGTTCATCCGCTTTGGGCGGCGCATTGAGCACCGTCGTCGTCGCTGATTTGTTCACCACAGCAACAAAGCCGATCATCAAGATCGTTGACAACGGTAGCGCAAACGGCAACCTGGCTGGTTCAGCTACGGCATTGAAAGCAGTTTCAGCCTGGTACGGTATCTCCAAAGCTGACGGCAAGCGTTTGTTTGTGGTGTACAACAAGCAAAATGGTTCGGCTGCTGGCGTTTCGCAGTTGTTGTCGACCATCAAGGACACCACGATTCCTGAGCAAGACATCGTCACCGTCGGTATCGGTTCAACCGGCACCAAGGGCGCTGTTGGTACATGTACCGCAGACGCAGCCAGCACGACCGCTGTTCCAGTTCTGAACTGCACCACCCACGCTCGCGTTCAGGCCGACATGGCTTTGTCAGACGTCGCCCCGTCAGAGTTGTTCGCGCTGGAAGGTGTCAAGCCTGCCGTGCTGTCGACACTCACCACGACCCCGATCGCCATGCAGGGTTTTGGTATCGCTGTTAATGCCAAGCTGTACGCTGAACTGCAAAGATTGCAAGGTACGACTGGTCGTCCATCGATCAACCGCGCAACGTATGCCAGCCTGATTTCGAAAGAAGGTTCAGTCAAGTCAGCTGCCGCTTTCCTTGGTACCTCCGACACAACCAAGCTGGTTCTGGCACGTCGCGATGACCTGTCCGGTACCCAGGCTGCATCGAATCTGTTCTTTGCAAACAACTCATGCGGTATCAATCACGATGCTAAAGGTAAGTTGATCGCTGGTGTTGCTGGCGGTGCGTTGTCAATCCTCGACAACAAGACTTTGCCAACAGCGATTCTGGAAGTACAAGCCAATGCTACCGGCGGCGGCGTGACCACAGCTTTGGCAAACACCACGGACTATGTCATCGGCGCGATCTCGCTGACCACGGCTGAGCCTGCTACTGGCTGGAAGTTTGTGGCTATCGACGGTGCATCGCCGTTGGCTACCGATGCCAAGCAACGTGACGCATTCCGTACCGGCGCATACGGCTGGTCGGTGCAATCGTTCGCAGCAACTCCTTTGCGCGCCAAAATGAAAGATGCCGTCAAGCTGGCATTGACCGATGTAGTCACGATCGGACTGAAAGATTCGACCTTGCATAACCTGATCGGTATCGCTTACCAGGACGGCGGTGTATCTGCTCAGCAATCCCAGGTCACGCGTACAAACGGCAACAACTGTTCGCCACTGATCTCGCTGAACAAGTAATTGAAACCCTGCCGGATCTTCGGATCCGGTACTGGGAAATGAAGCGGTCACCTTTTTTACGGGTGACCGTTTTTTGCTGTTTCAGGTTTCCGAGCAACTTTTAGTACCGAATTCTTACGCGCCGGTACGCTGTTTAAAGTTTCACAGCGTTCCAGAAAATATCGGGCGTTAATAAAAACCATGAAACTGATCACTATGAACTTGTTGCGTGCCTTCCCCGAATGTTTGCCGTTTCCCCTGACACCGTTGCGGGTCTTGCTGATGGTGTCAGTACTGGGATCATGGGCACAGGCCCTGCCGGCCATGGCGGCCGAGTCGCCCGTCGATGCTGGCAGCAGTGCCGGCAGCGCGCTCAGTTTCGATATCTTTGAATTCGTCGTCGATGGCAACAGCCTGCTCAATGACGCCCAGATTGAAAAAGCCATGTCGAGTTTCATGGGCGAGCGCAAGACGCTACGTGAAGTCGACGGTGCCCGCGCGGCACTCGAAAAAACGTATCACGATGCCGGTTACCTGACCGTGCTGGTATCCATCCCCGAGCAAAAAATCGAGGGCGGTGCCGTGTCGCTGCATGTTGTCGAAGCCGTGGTTGATCGCTTGCGCGTCAAGGGTGCGGAGTACACGCTGCCCAGCGGCATCAAGGCACGCATCCCGGAGCTCGCTGAAGGCAATGTGCCGAATTTCCCGAAAATGCAGCAGCAACTTGCGGCGCTCAATCGCAGCGCCGATGCGCGCATCACGCCGATTCTCAAGCCGGGAAAAACGCCTGGTACGGTCGATGTCCAGCTCGATACCGAAGACCAGTTAGCCCTGCATGGCAGTGTCGAATTCAGCAATCGCCAGACACCGAATACCACTGCGCAACGACTGTCGGCGTCGTTACGCTATGACAATCTGTTTCAGAGTCGACACAGCCTGAACCTGACTGCGCAAGTGGCCCCGCAGCGTCCTAGCGATGCCCGCGTGCTGGCGGCCAGTTACGTGGTGCCGGTCGGTGATGACGGGTCGGTGCTGGGGTTCAATACCTTGTTATCCCGTTCGGAATTCGCCAGTCTGGCCAACGCGCCGGGGCTGGGATTGCTGGGTAACACCACAACCTTTGGCCTGCGTTATACCCAGCCATTGGGTTCCAATGACACGTTTTCGCATCTGGCGTCGGTCGGGATCGAGCACAAGAAAATTGGTCAGACGCTGGTCGTTGTAGGCGGCGGCGGAACTGATTCACCGATTACTTACACGCCGCTGGCGTCGAGCTATACCGCAAACTTTTTTGGCCAGGACCGTTCGACCGTATTCGACCTGGCAGGGACCTTCGGACTGCGCGGCTTGCTCAATAATACCGATGCCGCTTTCGATGCCAAACGACCTGGCGCGTCCGCCGGCTTCCTTGCCCTGCGGACCGGGATGCAACATACCGAGAATTTCGGTCGCTGGTCGGTCTACGGCAAGGTGGAGTGGCAACTGGCTTCCGGTCCGTTGGTGCCGAGCGAGCAATTTGTCGCCGGTGGTGCGGAAAGTGTGCGCGGTTATCTTGAAGGCGAGCGTGCGGCAGACGGCGGCGTGCGCGCCACAATGGAATTCCGTACGCCGAAATTCAAGCCGAGTGCGACCTCGGACTGGCAAATGTCCGGCCTGTTCTTTTTTGATGCGGCCAGTCTGACGATGCGTCAGCCACAGGCAACTCAGCCGTCACGTCATGCATTGCGTGGTGTCGGGTTGGGCATGCGCATGAACGCCCCGCTCGGTGTGGCACTTGAAATCGATGCTGCCCATGCGCTCGTCGATGGTGACACCACCCATGCTGGTGACAATCGAATTCAAGCCCGTACCCTCTGGAATTTCTAATGACGTCGATCCGATCTGCAGGCCTGCATCGGGCTGCCAGTATTCCGGCGGCCGGTAAATTACGTGAGTCGTCCGTATTACGGCGTCGTACCCTGTGCGCCTGCCTGATGCAGGCCGGGCAGTTCTCGGGTCTGATTGGCGCAGGATGTGTGGCGAGCTTGCCGATCCTGCTAGCCGCTGGCCTGCTCGGTTGCCACGATGTGCAGGCACAGACGCGGGTGCCGGTCAACGCGCTGCCGTCCACGCCAACCGCGCCGAACAAGAACGGTGGTGTGCCTAACACCTACGGCGTCAATGGCAACACGCTTACCATTACGCAGACTGCACCGACGAGCATCGTCAACTGGAAAAGTTTTGATATCGGCTCGCAAGCCACGGTGACAATTGCACAGCCGGGTTCGACCTCGGTACTGCTCAACAACGTCAGCGGCGGCGCGTATCTGAATCAGACGACGATCGATGGCATGCTCAATGCCAATGGACGGGTCTACATCTACAACCCGAACGGCATTATTTTTGGTAAAACTGGCGTGGTCAATGTCAATACGCTGGTGGCCAGTACTCTGAAATTCGACGAGACGCGCGTGATCGGCGGTTTTTTGCAGCCCGGCAGCTTGCCGTTGCTGGGTGCGGAAGTCGGTGTAACGCCGGGCGGCGTACTGGTGGATGGCGACGGCACTTCCGGTGCCAGATTGACGGCGGCCAATGGCGGTTTGATTTTGCTAGCCGGACCAAGCGTCATGAACAACGGCGTGCTCAGTGCGCCCGATGGCCAGGTCATGCTGGCTGCTGGCAGCAAGGTGTATCTGGCCGCGCCGCAAGTGAGCCAGACCGGCACCAGTTTGCGCGGACTGCTGGTCGAAGTGAGCAATGACAGTGCCGTTGTCGCAGGCGCGACGCCTGTCGTCGGGACCAGTCTGGCTGAAAATGGCAAGAGCGGCACGATCGACGTTGGCCATGGCAATGCGACCATGATTGGTTATGCGGTCAACCAGAAGGGAATCGTTTCGGCATCGACGTCAGTCAACCTGAACGGGTCGATTTATCTGTCGGCGCGCGATCAGGCGATTCGCCCTGACGCCAACAATCCTTACTCGGCCTCCCGTAGCGGCAATCTGGTACTGGGCGAAGGCAGCGTGACGCAAATCCTGCCCGACGCAGGCGACAACTCGACCATCCCGCCCGCATCGACGTTCAATAAATCGGTCGTCAAACTCGACGGTGCCAGCATTGTCATGGAAAACAATGCCCGCATCGTGGCACCCGGCGGCAATGTCACGCTTAGTGCCAGGCGCTTGCAAGATCCAGCGAACCCGACTGCGGTCATCATGAATCCCGCCACCGATACCGTGCGTGTCGATCTGGCCACCGGTAGCAGCATCGATGTGTCCGGCAGTACCAGCGTGGCCGATGTGGTCGATGCCAGCGGCAAGATCATCAAGGCCGGTACGCAACTTGCGATGGAGAGCAATGTCATCACAGTTGACCTGCGCGGCACCGAGTTAGCCGATAACGTGGTCTTGAAAAATTCCGCCTTGTACGCGACCAAGGTGCAGATTGATACCCGCAAGGGCACCGCTGCCGCGAATGTCAGCGGCTATCTGAATCTGGTCGAGCATGGTCTGACGGAACTCAATTCAGCCGGCGGCACCGTCAATATCGTTGCCGATGGTGCCATCATCCAGCGCAGCGGTAGCACCATCAATGTCGATGGTGGCTATGTCGATTACAAGTCAGGCTACGTCAACACCACCAAGTTCCAGCTCAACGATGTGCTGGTAGACATCGGTTCGGCAAAAACCAATGTCGCCTATACCGCAGCGGTGAATCTGGCCAATGGTCCCGATAATTTTGAAGCCGGTTATCGCCAGGGCGGCAGCGCCGGCAGTATCCGTTTCTCCGCACCGATCCTGGTATTGCAAGGTGCGCTGAGCGGACAGGCAACGGCCGGATCGCATCAGCGCGATGTCAGCGCTGCCGGCTTCCCGCAGGGCGGTCAGCTGCAAATCGGTAATGCAACGTCCGACTATGTGAATCCGCAAACCGGTAAGGCCAACGTATCGCTGGCCGATCAGTTCGGTTTTCGCGGCAAGCTGATACTGGGTGCCAGTGACGCTGCCATCGCACCCGTGACCGGCGCGCCGTTTGATCTCAACAACGCCGACCAGCGCCTGCTGTCATCCCAGCTCGATCTCGATACCGGTGCCCTCATACGGTCTGGTTTTAACCGGATCGTCGCGCTCACGTCCGGCAATATCGAAGTGAATGCACCGCTGACGCTGGCTGCCGGCGGCAAGTTGTGGCTGGGCGCAGGGCAGGGAAGTTTTGCCGGTGCGGATGGCAATCTTGCACTGGGCGGCAATATCACTTTTAACTCACCGGTCACGATCGCCGGCGGTTCAGTGACGGCGACCGCGTCCGGTAGTCTGCAGGTGGCCGATGGCAGCGTCATCGATGTCGCCGGTCGCTGGACCAACGATCTCGGTCAAGGTGTGCCACTCGATGTTTCCGGTAATGCTACCTCGGCGACCGTGCTCAAGGGAGGGGCGATTACCCTGGCAGCCGATCAGCTCGGTGTGGGTGACGGTGTCACGCTTGATGTTTCGGCCGGTGCCTGGCGCAATGTCAAGGGTGTGAACGCTCAGGGCAGCGCGGGTGCGTTGTCATTGCAGGCCACGCCGGTCAATCCGTTAGTGGCGACTACCGCACAACTGCGATTAGGTGCTGGTGTGCGATTGTCCGGCTATGGTTTTGCTACCGGCGGCACGCTCAAGATGGTGGCGCGCAATGTCAACATTGGTCCGGCGTCCGGTTCTGCCGATCCGGCCGACTTGTTGCTGCAGACGGCATTCTTCCAGCAGGGCGGCTTTACTAACTACGATGTGGCCGGTCGACTTAATTTTGCGATTCAGGCAAACACCATTGTCAAGCCGCAGGCGCAAAGTTGGCAGCTGGGCAATGGCGTGACGCAGATCAATTCCGGCGCCATGTCTGACGTCGCTGTTCCCACGCTACTGAATCTGGCCGGTCCCGGAGCAACCAGGCCAGCCACGAACGTGACCTTTACTGCGCTAGGGCAGGGAACTGCCCGTTCGGGTGAATTGATCGTCAATGAAGGCGCCCAACTGGTGATGGACCCGGGCGCAAACATGAAACTGTTGGCCGCGTCCCAGTTGACCGAGTTAGGCACGTTGTCTGCGCCAGGCGGCAATATCCTGTTGAGCCTCACGGCAACACCCGACTCGCTTTTTGATCCCTCGCGCAGTATCTGGTTCGGTGCCAACGCCAACGTACTGGCGCTGGGGTCCGCACAGCGGATGAGTGTCAATGCCGACGGCATCTCGACAGGCGATATGCTCGATGGCGGTTCGATTCAGATTGGTACCATGCGCGACGGTTCACTGGCTGCGGCGACCGGTTTCGTAGTGGCCAGGCAAGGTGCAACGTTCGATGTGAGTGGCGTTAGCCTCAGTAACGTGCGCATGAAGTCGGGAGCCTTGGTTGCGCCGTTACAGGATGTGGCGGGTGCCGGCGGCAGTATCGAACTGCGTGCTCGCGAAGGTTTGCTGTTTGATGGCACGTTCAAGGGTAGTTCGGGCGGTAGCAATGCCAAAGGCGGATCACTGACCGTGGCGCTCGATACCGAGGGCCAGAGTGGCAATGGTTACCCGACGGATGATAGGGTCTTGTCGCTCTCGGTGAACGGGCCCGGCGGCGGGGGCAGTAACATCGTTCCGGCCGGCCTGTTGCCGGGACAGGCGATCGTTGTTGATCAATTTGGTACCGGTGCGAACAAAGCAGTCGAACTCGGCTGGTTTCTGACGGGTTCCCAAGCGACGTCGCCGGTTGCCCGGCATGCCGGCGAAGGTGATGTGCTGGTCAGCGCGTTTGCTGGTGGTGGTTTTGGCCGGCTGGACTTCAAGAGCCAAAACGTGCTCGCCTTTGGTCTTGGCAGCGCTGGCTTGACCCTCGCGGCACGTGATTCGCTCATTCTTGATGCCCCGGTCATGCGGGCCGACAAGGTGCTGTCGCTCACCAGCTTCGACACACCTGGCGGCAATACCCTGTCACTCAATGCGCCGTATCTGCAGTTCGGTAGCGCCGATATTCGTTATCAGACTGCGGGAACTGCCAGTACCGGCAACGCCACGCTGCAAGCAAACGGCACCACCATTGACCTGATCGGCCAACAGGCATTGCAGGGTTTTGGTGTCGCCAAACTGGCCGCCAAAGGAGATATTCGCCTTATCGGTATCGATGCGAGTGATGCCAATGGTGCTTCGACCGGCTTTGCAACGGGTGCGTTCGGCATGGTCGGCAATCTCACGCTGACGGATGCGCAGACGTACCCGACCACGCTGAGCGACTTTACCTTCACTGTCGCGCCCGGCACCAATGTCGCTGCCGGTACTTCTTCAGCGGGGACTGGAAAATTAACCTTTGCTACGAATGGCAACCTGGCTGAACCGGTGTTGTCTGCTGCTGGCAGTCTGACGGCTTACGCCGTCGATATCCTCCAGGGCGGTCGGGTGGTCGCACCGTTTGGTGCCATCACGATGGGCAACGTCGACAAGACCGTTTCACCGGTCGTCACCCAAAGCGTTGATTATCTCGATGGCAGCGTGACCTCGGTAGCCGGTGCCGGCATCGTTCCATTCGGCACGATCATCAATGGAAGCGTGGCCACCGCCAGTCAATGGTTCACCACGCTGACCAATGGCACGTCAGTGCTGCTCAAGGCCAATCCGGTCAGCGGTGGTCCGGTGCCGGAACGCGCTCCCCCCGAAAAGTCGATCCTGACAGCAGCTGCCACGATTCAGGAAAATCGCGGCGCGATACTGGATGTCTCCGGTGGTGGTGCGTTGTTCGCCTATGAATTCACACCAGGCAAGGGCGGCTCCAAGGATGTTCTGGCAAATAACACCGTCGGCAGCAAGACGACGGTTTTTGCGATCAACCCGAATTTTCATGGCAGCGTGGCACCTGTCGACGGCAATTACGGCAGCGATGGTGGCCTGGCACCCGGCGATAGCGTGACGCTGTCGGCGATGCCGGGATTGGCGGCGGGGCGTTACACGCTTTTGCCGGCCCATTATGCGTTGCTACCGGGCGGCTTCAGCATCACCGTTGCGGCCAACACGCGAGACATGCAGGCCAACGCCAACATCACGCTTGCCGATGGCACGATGCTGGTGGCCGGGCGGTTGTCCGAGTCCGGCTCAGGCGCAGCAAGCAGCCGCTCGACCGGATTTTTGGTCAGCTCGGCTGACGTGATCAAGACAAAATCCGAGTTCGTGTTGTCGGATGCCACGACTTATTTCAAGGCCAAGAGCGACGCCGCTGGCGTCGATGCGCCGGCACTGCCGATTGACGGCGGCAACATCGCCTTCCACGCCACAACATCGACGGCAACATCAATGGCACTTGATGGCACGATCGCATTGGGCGCTGCCAGTGGTGGACTCGCCGGTACGGCGGCCTTTGCTGCGCCTAGTATCCGGGTTGTCTCGGACGCGAACCAGAGCAGCGGTGATTCGGTCCGACTGCTGGCTGACCGGTTGACCGGGCTCGGTGCCAGCAGTCTGCTGATCGGCGCCTTGCGCGACCCGCGCAGCGACGGCCTGCACCTCAACAGCATGGCCAACCAGGTGGTGCTTGCCAATAACGCCCAGCATGCGCTGAGCGGCAATGAAATCATTCTGGCGGCGCTTGACACGGTACGACTCGATGTCAATGCCGACCTGCAAGGCACTGGTGTCTCTGGGCGCAGCGCACAGGATCTCGCACTGGACGGCGCGGGAGCGTTGTTGCGCGTCAGTGGCGGCGCGGCAGTAGCAGTCAGCCGCGGTGGCGTCATCGGCCAGAAGGGTACGCTCGATATCGGTGCGGGTACCCTGGTCGGTGCCAGTGGCTCGGCTTATCTCGATGCCACTGGTAATGTCACCTCAGCCGCTCAGCTCGTCATGACGCCGGGTACTGAGTGGGGCTTCGGCGCACCGGTGATCAGTTTCGGTTCCGCGATTCCACCTAACGCAGCAACCGGCAGCGGCCCAGCTACACCATCGACAATCGGCGGACTGAAATTCGACACCGCTGCACTGGCGGCCATGAGCACCCTCGGCGACCTGAGCTTCAATAGCTATGCGTCGGCGATCCACTTGTACGGCACGGTCAACCTCGGCAATGCCAGCATGCGCAGCCTGTCTTTCAGTGGAGCCGGGTTTCAGGGGGCCGTCGATCTGAATAATTCCGGACCGCGCAGCACGACGCTGAGTGCCCGAACGGTGAACCTGGACGGCAGTACTACCAGCGCTGCGGCGATTCCTGGCGAAGCGACTGCAGGCGGCTTCATGATTCTCGCCGACCGGATTAACGTAGGAGAAAATTCCATCGCGGTGCGCGGTTTCAGCGACAGCGCGCTGGTCGCCAGCAGCGAATTGCGCGCCATGGGCAAGGCAGGAAAGCTCGTTGCGGATCAGAACTTGACACTGGCTGCTGGCATCATCACCACTGACAGCGGGGCCGGTGCCACCTTTACGGCCGGGGGTGATCTGGTCATGACCACGCTCGTCGGTGCGCAGACAGCGCCGGTACCGGCAGGGCGCGCCGGACAGTTGCGGTTCGAGGGTGCCACCGTGAGCTCGGATGCGACGATTTATGCACCGTCCGGGCAGGTTGCCCTGATCGGTGCCAACGGCGTCAATATCAGTGGCGGCCTGATCAGCGCCGCAGGCACGGGTACGGTATTCGGAAGTACTACTGTCTATGCGCAGGGCGGCAGCATTGCGCTCGCAGGCAGTAGAGTGGTGGTCGCTGCTCCGGCCGTGCTGGATGTGTCGGCAATCGGTGCCGCCGCCGGTACGCTCTCGGTGTATGCAGCAACGGCCGATGGTCGTGGTGTTGCCGTGCTAGACGGTACGATGCGAGGGGAGGCGCAAGCCGGTATCGACGGACTGTTGCCGGCTCAGGGGCAGTTTTCTCTGGTAACTGATCAAGCAGGGAGCGGCCGCGATTTCGGTGACCTCAATGCAAAACTGAATGCGGGCAAATTTACCGAGTCGCGGCAGTTCGAGTTTTTAAGTGGCGACGTAACGCTGGCCGGATCCGACAAGATTATTGCCCACCAGGTCACGATTGTTGCCGACAACGGCAATATCCGTATCGGTGACATGGCCAGCATCGACGCTTCGGGCAGCAAGGGCGGCAGTATCGAGCTCTACGCCAGCCAGGCGAGCGCAACTGGCCTCAATGGCCGGATCACATTGAGCGACGATGCCAGCTTGATCGCAAAAGGAACTCAGGTCACGTCGAGCGATGCCGGTTCCACCGGCAACGGCGGCCGGGTCGTGCTCGGTGTTGCCAACGCCGACGGCTCGGCGGCAACAGCCATTGATGGCGGTGCCAGCATCAACCTCTCCGGCGGTGTAATCGATGTTGGCGGCAGTACGGACGCTCGCAACGGCAGCGTGACCCTGCGTGCGCCGCGCATCGGCAACGATGTGGCGATTGCCACCCTCGGCACGTCCATCCTCAACAGTGCGACCACTAGCATCGAAGGCACCCGGGTTTATACCGGCAGCACCATTACCGAAGCGATCGATAGTGGCACCAATCTGGATGCCACCAGCAGCGGCAACATGTTCCGCGATGCCGTCAGTTTCGGCAGCAACAGTGCAGCGATGATGACGCGGTTAAATAACAGCAGCGTCAGCGTACGAGCCGGCATCGAAGTGCGTGCGCCGGTCGGCAATCTCACCGTGTCGGTCAACGAGTTCGCCGCCAACGCAGCTGATCGTGGCTGGGATCTGAGTGCCTGGCGCTTTGGTGGCGCGCCGGTTGCCCTGACGCTGCGCGCCAGCGGGGATCTGAACATCATCGGCTCGATCAGCGATGGGTTCGTCAAGCCGTCCAGCACCAGGCTCTCGATGCCGAACTGGGCACTGGGTTCGGATGAGTCGGCCGACCTGCGACTGGTTGCGGGTGCCAATCTGGCAGGGGCCAATCCGTTGGCCACGATTGCCGGTAGTGGCGACGTGAAGGTTGATTTCGCTGCGCGTACCCCAACCTCGGCGGCACCGTTGACCGCCACCGACGCGCCGGTGGCGCTGGTGCGAACCGGTACCGGACGCATCGACATTGCCGCCGGTCGCGATATCACGCTTGGCATGGCGAAATTTTTCACCAACGCCGATGGCACGCCGGCGGTGCCCGACAAATCGAACAGTGACGCCAGTTACAAGATCAGCCTTTTTGGTGCCAGCATTTATACGGCGGGCAAGGCCAGCACGCTGCCGGGCAGCGCTGACTTCGTGGCACCGCAAAATCAGCTCAATTCGCATTTTGGTGGTGACGGCGCGACTTTGTCGGATGCAACGTTTTCCAGCGGAGGCGGTGCCATTTCGCTCGCAGCCGGACGCACGATTACCGGGCCGCAGCATCTGGATGCCAAAGGCAATGTCGATCCGAACTGGTTTTATCGCAATAACGACGGCTTTGCGGGCACGCCGGCTGATCTCACCACGCGTCCCGTGACGCCAGCCGATCCGGCGATTCCCGGAACGCCGGTGGCGCTGCCTGCGGCCTTGCCCCAGTTAGTCAATGACTGGCTATTCCGCCAGGGCCGTAGTTATGTCGACGCCAACGGCAACACGCAATTTGAAACGCTGAGCAACGGCATCAAGCTCAATACCGCCTGGTGGTCACGCGCTGATTATTTCGACCAGGGCGTGGCGACGCTTGGTGGCGGCGATGTCACGATTCGGGCTGGTGGCAACATCGCCAATTTTTCTGCCAGTACAGCGACCAATGCTTACCTGCCTACCCCCGGCGGTATTTTGAAGGAACAAGGCGGCGGTGACTTGTCCGTGCGCGCTGGCGGCAACATTGCTGGCGGCACGTTCTATGTCCAGAAAGGCAGCGCTACCGTGCATGCCGATGGCACGATCGGTGCGGGCAATTATGCCCCGGTCAATCTCGACGGTGCCACGCCGCTCAATCCGATTCTGGCCGTGGGCGACGCCCGCTTCGATGTCAGCGCCGGACACGGCCTGACCATTGAAGCGGCTTACAATCCGATGCTCACCGAGCAAAGCATCAACAACGTCGTTGCCGGTGATAATCGCTTCAATCCGATCTACGGAGTGGGCAGTGGCCAGCGCTGGAATGTCATCGATCAAAGCCAGGAGAGCCAGGACTACCGGTTGAAATACGGCCAGTTCAGTACCTTCTCGACCTATGGTGCCAGCAGCGCCGTGAATCTGACTGCCCTGAGCGGCAACCTGCTGCTGTCGAATGACGTCGCCAAGCTCGCCGCGTCGGGTGGCAACGAAATACCGGATGCGCTCGGCACCAGCTTTCCGCAGTTGTATGCAGTGGCTCCTCCGACGCTGCGTGCCGTGGCACTGGAAGGCAACCTGAGCACGGCCAATGGTTTTAGCATGATGGCCAGTCCGACGGCGCAACTCGAACTGCTTGCTGCTGGCAATATCGCGCTCATCAATGGCGTCAACGGCAGTATCCGCATGCTCGATAACGATCCGGCATCCACGTCGACGGTCGCCGCGCCGCGGGTGTTGTCGGCCATCGACTTCGATATCATCAATGGCAGAAGTTCGGGTATTGCTGCGCACGCTGCCGGCGGATTGCATGCCGCCGACACGCAACCGGTACGCATCATCGCCAACAGCGGCAATATCGTCGGCGACGGCAGCAACACCACTACAGTAACGCTGGCCAAGGCTGCGGAAATTCTGGCCGGGCGCGATATTGTCGATCTTGGTTTCAGCATCGAACACAACGGCAGCAACGATGTCACGACCATCGCAGCAGGACGCGACTTCATCGATGTCACACAGGCACGCGGTATCGGCTCGGAACCGAGTCCGGTCGCCAACGTCGTTACCGGTGCCGGTCGCATCGATATCACGGCCGGGCATAACATCGACTTCGGTAACGGTAGCGGTCTGGTCACGCGTGGCAATCTCGATAACCCGTACCTGGCCGAAGGCGGAGCCAGCATCAATCTCAGCGCCGGTGGCGCGAAGGTGGATTACGCCGCGTTTGTGGCGTATGCCAACAAGGTTGGTTCGGTGCTCGATGTGCCCGCTACGGCATTGCCGGCCCTGCTGCTTGCAACCGGGCTGCCGGCCAGCACTAGCGCCATCGATGCCTGGATCGCTTTCAGCAACCTTGATGTCAAAACGCAGGCCAAATTCCTGGCCGACAATCCGGCCATCGCCGTCCGGCTCGCTGCGAGTGCAGCGACACGCACCGCTGCGCTGGACAAGATGGACAAGTCGCAGCTCAACAGCCTGTTCTACACCATGCTGGTGGCCGATAGCCGTAGCAAGAACCTGAGTGCCTTCGACAGCTTGATCGCCAGCCTGTATCCGGTCACTGCCATTACGCAGGGCGGCGATATCGCTTTGTTCAGTAGCCAGCTCAAGACCGAGCAGGGCGGTTCGATTGACTTGTTCGCGCCAACTGGTTCGGTCTTTGCCGGTTTGACCACCGGTGTGCAGGCGGCGAACGCATCCAGGCAAGGCATCTTCACGATTCGAGGCGGCGCGATTGCCTCGCTCGTCAAAACCGATTTCCTGGTCAACCAGGGCCGCGTCTTCACACTCGGCGGTGGCGACATCACGCTGGTTTCGCAGTACGGCAATATTGATGCCGGTCGCGGTGCCAAGACCGCTTCGTCGGCGCCGCCACCGCTGATCACGATCGATGCCAACGGCAATATCAAGGTGGATGTCTCGGGCTCGATTTCGGGCTCCGGCATTGCCACGCTCAAGACCCGTGCCGGCCAGCCGGACAGCAATGTTTATCCGGTCGCACCGCGCGGGATTTTTGACGCTGGAGATGCCGGCGTGCGCTCTACCGGCACGGTCGATGTCGTGGCTAGCGTGGTTCTCAATTCCGCCAATATTTCAGCGGCCGGGACGGTGTCCGGTGCCACGGCGGCTGTCGCCGCGCCATCGTTGGCGACACCGGCTGCGCCGGCCAACGCTGCACCGCGTACTGATGACGTAGCGCGGACGGCGACTTCGACAGACGCCTCCGGCGGCACCAACTCGGTCGCGGTCGATGTGCTCGGTTATGGCGAGGACGAGTGTGGCAATGACGATGCCAACGACTCGGACGAAGCCCGCAAAAAGAAAAAAGACAGCTGCAAGAAGTAAGCAGCACCCCTCCATTGAAAAGGAATTACCCGTGAATGTCAGGTCCCGAATTTTGCCAAGCTTGCCAACCTGTTCCCGTACTATTGCGCTAGCGCTCGCCACGGCTATTGTCGTGCTGGCCCTGCCGCTAAGTGGTCATGCTGCCGAAGAGTGGGAGCATAAAAAGAAGCTTTCTTTCGACACCACCGCCAGCGGCGTTGAAATCAAGACTGACGTGACCCAGTTGCCGATGCTGGTGCGCTTGCATAGTGGTAATTTCGTGTTTTCGGAAGCCAGGCCCGATGGTGCCGATTTGCGTTTTTTTGCCGCCGATGGCAAGACGCCGCTGACGTATCACATCGAAAATTTTGACGCGACCAACGAACTGGCCAATATCTGGGTGAACGTGCCCAAACTGACGGCCAATGCAAAGACCGATGCGCTGGTGGTGGTCTGGGGTAACCCGAAAGCCGAATCGGTGGCCAGCGCCGCCAAGACTTACGATGCTGCGCAAGTATTTGTGTATCACTTCGGTGATGCCCAGGGCGTCAAGGATGCCAGCGTCAATGCCAATCACGCCAAATCGTCAAATGCGAAAGTGGTGACTGCCGGTCCGATCGGCGCTGCTGCCGCCTTTGACGGCACCGCACGGATTGACGTACCCGCGTCTGCAACGCTCAAATTTGGTAGCGCCAGCGGGGTGACGTTTTCGGCATTGGTCAAGCCGGCGGCGACCGACGATGGTGTCTTGTATGCGCAGCGCGATGGGGCGCAATCGCTGACGATCGGCTACAAGGCCGGTACCCTGTATGCGAGTGCGGGTGCGACTACGCTCAATGCCAGCGTTGCCCTGAAACCGGCGGTCTGGCAGCACGTGGCGTTGGTCGCGGCGGCCGGCAAGGCCACGTTGTATGTCGATGGTATCGATGTCGGTAACGGCGCGCTGGCGTTGGCGGACATGGCAGGCGAGGCCACGATCGGCCAGGGTGTGCGTGGCGAACTGGATGAAATCAACCTGTCGGCCACGGCACGCAGCGCCGGCACAATTCTGGCGCAGGCGTCGAGCCAGAGCGCGGACTCGCCGTTGTCATCGTTCTCGGAAGAGGCTGCGGGCGGCGAAGCCAGCACTTCGACTTTCATGATTCTGATGAATGCGGTGACACTTGATGGCTGGATCGTTATTGGCTTGCTGATCGTGATGGCCATCGTCAGTTTTTACGTGATGATCAGCAAGGCGATCATCCTGGGACGGATTAAAAAAGCCAATAATCTTTTCCTGGCCGTGTTCAAGCAAAAGTCGACCGAACTGTTGACACCTGGTCATACCGAAGCCGCGCTGGTGGCGGACAATTCTGCGCTGAAGCATTCACCGATCAAGCGTCTGTACGCCATCGGCCTGCATGAAATCAGCCATCGTTTCGCTACCCAGAGCGCGGCAGGCAAAGCCAACAGTCTGGGTGCGACCAGCATCGACTCGATCCGGGCCGCACTCGAAGCGTCGATGCTGCGCGAAAATCAGAAGCTCAACAGTGGCATCGTGCTGCTCACCATTGCGATTGCCGGCGGTCCGTTTCTTGGCCTGCTCGGCACCGTGGTCGGCGTGATGATTACCTTTGCTGCGATTGCGGCGGCCGGGGACGTGAATGTCAATGCGATTGCCCCGGGGATTGCCGCGGCACTGGTGGCTACGGTGGCCGGTCTGGTGGTGGCGATCCCGGCGCTGTTCGGCTACAACTGGCTGGCCAGCCAGATCAAGAATGCCACCGGCGATACCAGTGTATTTGTCGAGGAATTCCTGACCCGCTCGGCCGAAGTCTACACAAGCTGACTGGAGAAGCCTGATGCAAATCCAGGAAGAGAACGCGCCCTTCGATGATATCAATGTCACGCCGATGCTTGATCTGGCGTACGTGCTGCTGGTGATTTTTATCATCATGACCACGGCCTCCGTGCAAGGCGTGAAGGTCAAGCTGCCGAAGGCGAAAATGACTGCCAGCATGGCCAAGGCGCATTTGAAAGCCATCACGATTTCAGAGAATGGCGACATTTTCCTGGATGCCTATCCGGTGAGTCCGGACCAGCTCGGGCAGCGCCTGGCCGACCTGAAAAAAGTGAATCCGACCCAGGCAATGGTCATCAAGGGCGATGCCCATGCCCAGTACGCCAAGGTCATGCTGGTGCTCGAAGCCATGAAGCGCGCCGACATCACTGATATCGGCATCGTTACCAGCAAGGCAGCACCCGGTGCGTAGCCGGCACCACAAGGAAAATCCATGAAAGCCCAGGAAGAAACCAAACCCTACGACACGATCAATGTCACGCCCATGCTCGACCTGGCGTACGTGCTGCTGGTGATCTTCATCATCATGACGACATCGTCGGTGCAGGGTCTGAAAATTGATTTGCCCAAGCCAAGCAACAAGCCCAGCAAGAGCGAACACAAGGAAACCCGCATCATTCAGATTCAGGCTGATGGCAGCTTGCTGCTCAATGGCGCTGCGATTTCGCCGGACGAATTGGAGTCACGCCTGGCATCGATGCACGCGCGCGAGCCGGATATGCCGGTCGTCATCAAGGGTGATCCGCAAGCCCACTTCGACATGGTCGTCGGCATCATCGATCTGGCCGGGAAACTCAATATCACCAACGTTGGACTGGTCACGGCGCGGATAGGAACCTGACGTGAGCGAGTACAACGTTGGCACCAAAAGCCACAAGAAATTCATACTCATCGGTACGCTTGTGGTGGTTGCTCTGGGTGGGCTCGGCTATGCCGTCTACAAAATGAGCACGGCGAAATCGGGGCCGAAGTCAAAGGCTCCGAAGATTACCTTGCTGTTGCCGGCGCAACCACCGCCACCACCACCACCGCCACCAAAATTTGAAAAAAAACCGGAGCCGCCGAAAGAGCAAAAAGAAATCAAGATGAACCAGCCGGTTGAAAAGAAGAGCGAGCCGCAGCAATCGCCCGAGCTGAAAATGGATGGTCCTGCCGGTGACGGCCCTAGTGCCTTTGCCTCCGGCACGATCACCAGCGAAGACTTGAGCAAGGTCGGTACCGGCAAAACAGCCGTGGCCGAAAAAACCGGCATGTTCAATCCGTTCAACAATTACGGCAGCCTGCTCAAGGGTGAGCTACAGCGCTATCTCGGCAAAAGTTTGGCGAAGAACGATACGTTGCGGCGTCGGCAATTCGCCTTTGAAGTGCATGTCTGGGTCGATGCCAGCGGTGCACTCAAACGTTACGAGCTGGTCACGGGATCGAAGGAAGCCGACGCCGATGAGGTCGTGCGCAGCGCACTGTTGGCAATGCCAAATTTTTCACAGGCACCACCGGCGGGAATGCCGCAGCCAATCCGTTTGCGGGTAACTACGCGGGGATAACGTTAGCGACGATAACTGCGCCGATACAGGGGGAAGGAAACTGCAGATGAACGTTACCGGCGTGAGCTCGCGCAATGCATTGGCGGCTATTACCCGTCGCTGACGTGAGTGACAGCAAGAATTGCTGCATAAAGGTGCAATGTCTTATCCATGACGCGCGACAGCTACGGCCTGTCACCACGCGCCTGGAAAGAACGCAGCGGCCATTCCGGCGCTGATGCAGCAGCGACCGTCACCGTGAAAACCGACTGTTGGCACCAGCGAGTGTTTGATCCAGGGTGCCAGCATCTGCCGGACTCAACCGTCAAGCCGCCGAATTGCACAACGCGATGGCTTCTTTAACGATCTCTGTCCTTCGTCAATAATTAATTCAATGGTCGTTATGCAAATAGGCCGCCTGGCGTGGCAGCCGCAGGCTCACGATCAATGCGATGGCCATCAGTGCCGTGACGTACCAGTAGAAAGCAGACTCATGGCCAAGCGACTTGAGCAGCAAGGCGACATATTCAGCCGAGCCGCCAAAGATCGCGTTCGCCACGGCGTAAGCCAGACCAACACCCAGCGCGCGCACTTCAGGCGGGAACATTTCGGCCTTGACGATGCCGCTGATTGACGTATAGAAGCTGACGATGGCCAGTGCCAGACTGATCAGCGCAAACGCGATGTACGGATTAGTGACGTGCTGCAGCACGCTGAGAATTGGCACTACCGCCAGTGTGCCGAACACGCCAAAGAGCAGCATGTTGTTGCGTCGGCCGATGCGGTCGGACAGGGCACCGAATACCGGCTGCAGGCACATGTACAAAAACAGGCAGCCGGTCATGATGGCGCTGGCCGTCTTGATCGACATGCCGGCTGAGTTGACCAGATATTTCTGCATGTAAGTCGTGAAGGTATAAAAAATCAGCGAGCCGCCGGCGGTAAAGCCAAGCACGGTAAAAAATGCCGCTTTATGGTGACGAAATAGCGCGCTCACGCTACCGGCATCCTTGCTTTCACGCGTGGCTGCGTTCGACGTTTCGCTGAGCGTGCGCCGCAGCATCAAAGCGACGACGGCAGTGGCAGCGCCAATCACAAATGGAATGCGCCAGCCCCAGGCCCTGAGTTCAGCGTCATCGAGCGTCTGTTGCAGGGCAACTACGACCAGCACTGCCAGCAATTGGCCGCCGATCAATGTGACGTACTGGAAAGAGGAAAAGAAACCGCGCTGCCCGCGCAGCGCCACTTCGCTCATGTAGGTGGCGGTAGTGCCATATTCGCCACCGACCGACAGGCCTTGAATCATGCGCGCTACCACCAGCAGAGCCGGAGCCCAGACGCCGATTGTTGCGTAGGTTGGCAGGCAAGCGATCATCAGCGAACCGGCGCACATCAGAATGACCGAGATCACCATCGACGTCTTGCGTCCGCGGGTGTCAGCGATGCGTCCGAATAGCCAGCCTCCGATCGGTCGCATCAGAAAACCCACTGCGAACACGCCGGCGGTATTGAGAAGTTGTACGGTCGGGTCGGACTTGGGAAAAAATGCCGGGGCAAAATAGATCGCGCAAAATGCATACACGTAAAAATCGAACCACTCGACCAGATTGCCGGACGAAGCGGCAACGATTGAAAACACGCGTTTGCGTTTTTCTGCTGATGTGTATTTGACGGGAGCCGCTGCAGGCTTCGAGGCGGGAAGGGTAGTTGATGAAATTTTCATGGTAACGAACTTGGTGGACTGATGGTTAGTCGGATGAGGTGTTGTGGAGGCGGTGCCGGGTCAAACAGGTAACAAATGGCTCCATGCATTTTTGGATGGAACTTGATGCCCATCCCGATACCGCGTGATGCCAACCGCACATGACACTGCTGATGAAAACGGGTACTCCGGCAAGTACGTCAGTTTGTTCCTGCGAAGACTGCCGGGCCCCGGATTGGAGTTGACTGGTCAATCAGTCCTGATCCGACTGCTGCAAAAAAGCCAGCAAGGCCGCAGTGTAGCGCTCTGGCTGCTGCAAGTTGGACAGATGCGCCGCTTCCAGTTCGACATAGCTGGCTCCCGCAATTGACGACACCAGATAGGCGCTGTCCGCTGGCGGCGTCGGCAAATCGCCGCTGCCGCCGATCACCAGCGTAGGTGCCGTGATGTGCTTGAGCGCCTCGCGCAAATCCGCATCGCGCACCGCATGGCAACTGGCCGCATAACCGGCTACCGGCGTCGCGCTCAACATCGCTTCCAGTTGCGCCACCTGCTGCGCATGCTGTTGTGCAAACTCCGGAGTCAGCCAGCGCGAGACCACCGCCGGTGCAATCGATGCGACTCCGTCGGCCAATACTTTCTGGGCGCGCGCGGTCCAGTTTTCCGGCGGGCCGATCAGGCTCGCGGTGTTCGACAGCACTAGCCGCCTGATGCGCTGCGGGTGCGTGCTGGCCAGCCACATGCCGGTAATCCCGCCCATCGACAACCCGCAAAAATGCGTCTGCTCAATGCCGAGATGATCCAGCAAGCCGATCACGTCGGCACCTAGCTGGGCGATGGTGTAAGGACCTGGCGTGACCTGCGACTGGCCATGACCGCGGGTGTCGTAGCGCAGTAGCCGGAAATACTCGGCCAGCTTGGTCACTTGCGGTGCCCACATATCGAGTGTGGTGCCGAGCGAATTGGAAAGCATCAGCACCGGCTTGGCGGCGTCACCGTCAAGATGGTAATGAATGCGGACATCGGGAAGATCGGCGTAGGGCATGTTGAGTTTCAACCTCGGTTAATTTTTACAGAAAATTCTGACCTGCTACATAAGCCTTGCGCCAGCGCGTGATGCGCACTTGCGCAAACAGATCAACCCGTGAGAATGGATCGGTGGCGATGAATTCTTCGGCTGCTGCGCGCGTGTCGACATCGACGATATAAATGCCGCCGCCGGCATCGCTGCCGTCATCGTTGAGTTTGGCACCGCAGGCCAGCAATCGGGCGGCGTGGGTGGCAAGGAATTGCAAGTGTTCGTCGCGGGTTTGCTTGCGCAGCGGCTGATGATCCGGCTTGTCCCAGGTTTCTATCATGTATGGCATGGCATGCTCCCTGATCAGTTTGCAGCCAGCGCTGACGGATGCTGCGCCAGCGGCGTCACTTCAATCTGCATGAACGGGTAGAGCGGCAGCGTCGAAAGCAGCTGATGCAGTTCATCGTTACTCTCCACATCGAACACGCTGATATTCGCGTACTGCCCGACCACGCGCCACAGGTGCCGCCACTTGCCGCTCTGCTGCAACTTCAACGCCAGCGCTTTTTCGTTGGACTTGAGCAGGTCGGCGCGCTCTGTTGGCATCGAATCGGGGATAGTTACCTGCATGCGAACGTGAAATAACATGATGTTCCTTTCATTAACAAGACCAGAAAAATGCTTTATCAGGAATGGCGGCCTTATGGGTTATCCGCTAGTCCTCATTAGTCAGCGGCCCAACACCAATCAATTCAGATCCCGGCCACGCCGACGGTCATTCCGCCGCACACATACAAGACCTGTCCGGTGACGAAACCGCTGCGCGCATCCAGAAAAAAGGAGACGGCCTGCGCCACGTACAAGGACCTGTTCATACCGTCGCGACCGGCGTAACCGGCGAGGCGAAGGCACCGGGCAGATTCAACGGCGGCGCGGTCAGCAAAAAGCGGTAGCGACCGTGTGTCCGCAGCCAATCGGCGAGCGGGGTCAAATGCCATAGCTCGCCCAGATGAATACCCAGCTTGAACAGGCAATGCTCGTGCAACGGCAGCCCGGCGCAGCAGGCGTCGGCACTGGCCGCAGGAAAAGCCTCGACCGCATAATTGTCGGCCGTGATCGCGGCCAGATTGCTGTCAGTTATCCATTGCAACAAACGCTGGTCGCGCCCATCGAGCACCGCGCAGCATTGCGCCAGTTTGACGGGGTCGGGTTGGCGCTGCATGCCTAGCAAGACATCGGCGAAACCGGTGTGCAAGCACACGATATCGCCGCACTCGATGTCGATTTTGTCCTTTTCGAGCACACGCATTAGCGCGTCGTATCCGATCAGCGTGCGCGCATCGCCGAAATGCGCGCGCAAGTCGATCAGCGCGGCGCGCCCCTGCACACAAGTCTGCGCCATGTGCTCGATGCCGAGTGCACGCGCGCACGAAGTACTTGCGAGCGAAATATTGGCCGGCAGGCCGGCATCTGCCGGATTGTCCGGGCCGATCAGATCCACGCCAGCCGCGTAACCGTTGTAGTACACCGCTTGGGGCTGGCCGTCATCATGCACATCGAACACCGAGCCGACATGCGGCAAGCCATCCCATTGGGTCGAGTATTGCAAATGCAGGATAGCCAAGTCGTCCGACAGCACATCGGGACGACCGGGTTCGATATCGCCCAACAAACAATTCAGATTGACTTTGCCGCGCCGCAGTGTCGGCCGCAGGATAGGCGGATAACGATTCGGGTTCAGCACACTGCCACCGGGATAATCCAGCGGCAAGCTGAGGCAGAAATTTTTGCCTTCTCTTACCTCAGCGACGCCTTGCCGCAGCTTGTCAGCGGTGAGCAGATTGAGTCGACCGAGTTGGTCATCAGGACCAAAATCGCCCCAGTTCGATCCAGGAGGACGTTTTTTCCAACGAGAATTTGCCATGGCTCTGGTCTCTTTAGCGTGATCGCAGGGATCGGTTGTCGTGGATGTGACGACCTATTTCTTGACCAGTGGGCACACCGATTTCGACAGCGGCATGAACGCCTCGTCGGCAGGCACCGTGCCCACCAGCTTGTAGTAATCCCAAGGTGTTTTCGACTCGGATGGCTTTTTGACTTCAAACAAGTACATGTCATGCACCATGCGGCCGTCTTCGCGGATCTTGCCATTCTTCGCAAAGAAGTCATTGATCGGCGTGGCCTTCATTTTCGCCATCACCGTCGCGGTGTCATCGGTGCCGCTTGCCTGGATCGCCTTCAGATAATGTGTCATCGACGAGTAGGCACCGGCCTGGATCATGTTTGGCATGGTCTTGGTTTTTTCAAAATAGCGACGCGACCAGGCGCGCGTTTCGTTATTCAGATCCCAATAGAAGGCTTCCGACAACAACAGGCCCTGGGCATTTTGCAAACCGAGCGCGTGGATGTCATTGATGAACATCAGCAGGCCGGCCAGCTTCTGTTTTCCGGATTGCATCAAGCCGAATTCTTGCGCACCCTTGATCGCATTGACCGTGTCGGCACCGGAATTTGCCAGGCCGATCACTTTTGCACCGCTGGCTTGGGCTTGCATCAGGTAGGAAGAAAAATCCGCTGCATTGCTGGGATGCTTGGCAGCACCGAGCACCTTGCCACCGGCATCCTTGACCACTTCGGAAGCATTCTGTTGCAGCGCCGCGCCGAAGGCCCAGTCGGCAGACAGGAAGTACCAGGTATCGCCACCATTTTTCACCATGGCCTTGGCTGTCACATTCGCCAGTGAATAGGTGTCGTAGACGTAATGCACCGAAATCGGCGTACACAAGTCATTGGTAATGCGTTGCGTGCCCGGACCGTTAAAAATGACGATCTTGTTTTTCAGTTTGGCCACTTCCAACGCCGACAGCGCAGTTGCCGAACCGGCGACATCAAGCAGTGCATCGACTTTGCCGGTATCAAACCATTCGCGCGCTTTGGAGGCTGCGATATCGGCCTTGTTGTTATGGTCGGCAAATACCAATTCAATTTTCTTGCCCAACACCTTTCCGCCGAAATCATCGATTGCCATCTGCACTGCAGTCGCTGTGCCTTTTCCTGCGATATCGGCGTACACGCCTGACAGATCCAGCAATAGTCCGACCCTGACCACGTCATCGGAAATGCCGAGCTTTTCCTGGGCGACGGCGTGGGTGCCAGTCAGCAGCAACGATGCGATCAGGGCCGCGAGCGGACGACGGTATTTGTCACTGAGTTTGGTGTTCATCATGTCTCCGAAATTTTTTATAATTTTTAATGCTGGTTCATAGTCGATTGCAAAGCGGACCATCTCGATGCAACGTGGGGGCTGCGGTGTTGCCTGATTTATCAATCGCGTCGCAAATAAATACGTCATTCATCCTATATTGCTTGTTCGTTGCTGCCATTAGTTGCTGCCATTAGTTGCTGCCATTAATCAACGCCACGCCGGTCAGTTTTTCGAGTGCCTCAAAATCGATGTTGGTATAAATTTCGCGCACCACCAGCCCTGCGTCGGACACGTCGATCATCGCGAGGTCGGTGTAGATGCGGTTCACGCACCGCTTGGCGGTCACCGGGTAGCTGCAAGCCTGCACGATTTTGCTTTCCCCTTGCTTGGTCAAGTGCTCCATCATCACGTAGACCTGTTTCGCGCCTATCGCCAGATCCATTGCGCCGCCAACGGCCGGAATGGCATCCGGTGCACCGGTATGCCAGTTGGACAAATCGCCCTGCACCGACACCTGGAACGCACCCAGCACGCAATAATCGAGGTGTCCGCCGCGCATCATCGCAAACGAATCCGCATGGTGGAAATAGGAACCGCCCGGCAAGAGCGTGACGAACTGTTTGCCGGCATTGATCAGATCCTGATCTTGATCCGTCTCGCCCGGTGCCGGGCCCATGCCGATCACGCCATTCTCGCTATGCAAAATAATTTCGCGCTCGCTGCCGATATGGTTGGCCACCATGGTCGGCACGCCGATGCCCAGATTGACGTAGGCACCATCCGGCAGGTCTTGCGCGACGCGTTGCGCCATGTCAGTCCGGCTCAAGCGCTTGGTTATCTGCGCCCCAATTTTCTCGATATCCGACATTACGCTGCCTCCTTGATGGCGCTGCTGGCGACGACGATGCGCTGGACGAAAATGCCGGGCGTGATAATCACTTCCGGATCGAGTTGGCCTAGCGGCACGATCTTGTCGACTTGCACGATGGACGTTTTTGCTGCTGTCGCCATAATCGGACCGAAATTGCGCGCGGTTTTGCGATACACCAGATTGCCCCAGCGGTCGGCAGCGAGTGCCTTGATCAAGGCAAAATCGGCATGCAGTGGCAGCTCGAATACATACTGGCGACCATCGATTTCCCGCGTTTCCTTGCCTTCTGCGAGCTGCGTGCCGAAGCCAGTCGGTGTGAAGAATCCACCTATTCCGGCACCGGCGGCACGGATGCGCTCAGCCAGATTGCCTTGCGGGACCAGCTCCAGCTCGATCTTGCCGGCACGATAAAGCGCGTCAAATATGTGCGAGTCGGCCTGACGCGGAAACGAGCAAATGATCTTGCGCACACGCCCGGTTTTCAGCAATGCAGCCAAGCCAGTTTCGCCATTGCCGGCGTTGTTGTTGATGATGGTCAGGTCGCTTGCACCCTGATCAATGAGCGCATCGATCAGGGCCGACGGCATGCCCGCATTGCCGAAGCCACCGATCATGATGGTGGCACCGTGGTGGATGTCGGCAACCGCTGCGGCTAACGAAGCTATTTCTTTATCAATCATCGATGCGTTTCCTGGAAGGGGTTGTCCACGGAAAAAAGCGTGTTGTGTTTTTCTTTTGGCTTGTTTTGTGTTGTTCGCTATGCGAACATTAGTTCTTTTTGCGAACAATTTGAAATGATACTAGGCGTGAAAAAATGCAAAGTCAATGCAAGATTTATGCAGCAGCGCAACATAATTTCATGCCCGCGCAGGTAATTTGAGCATGCAGGGCAAGGCGGCAAACACTTGAAAACCAGTGCCAACGATCAGGAAACAATGGATGAGTTGGTACAATCTGCTACACCCATCTCGCAATCCATTTCATCGCGCCTTGATTTTTTCGGCAGGTTTTTTCGCATATTTTTTTGACAATTCAACACGAGCCGCTCATGCGCATTACTTCTGCCGATCAAGATCAACCCGAAGACGCGCCAACAGAGCGGGCCAGCGACTCCTACGTGCATTCTTTTGCGCGCGGGCTGGCCGTCATCCGCTCTTTCGGCGCCGCTCATCCGGCACAAACGCTCAGTGAAGTGGCGGCCGTTACGGAACTGTCGCGCGCCGGCGCACGCCGCATCCTGCTGACCTTGCAATCATTGGGCTATGTCGAAGCGGAAGGACGGCTGTTTCGCCTGACGCCAAAAATTCTTGGTCTGGGTTTTTCATATCTGACGTCGCTTCCGATCTGGAATGTGGCCGAACCGGTAATGGAAGACCTGGTCGCGCAGATTCATGAAAGCAGTTCAGCCGCAGTACTTGACCGTACCGAGATCGTCTATGTGTTGCGGGTACCGACGCGCAAAATCATGGCGGTCAACCTGTCCGTCGGCAGCCGCTTGCCCGCCTATTGCACCTCGATGGGACGCGTGCTTCTCTCCGGTCTGGATGAAAGCGAACTGGATGCACTACTGGTTGCCTCCGAGCTGCAAGCGCATACGCCGCGCACACTCACCGACCGCGACGACTTGCGCAAGGCAATCGCCCTGGTGCGCAAGCAAGGCTGGGCTGTGGTCGACCAGGAACTCGAGATGGGATTGATTTCACTATCGGCACCAATTCGCAATCGGCAGGGAACAATCATCGCTGCGATCAATATCAGCGGCAGCGCGCAACGACAATCCGCCAAGCAGATGGTCAAGGTTTTTCTGGAGCCATTGCAGGAAGCAGCACGGCGCATCTCGGAGATGGTAGCGTTGCGCAGCTAACGGGAATTTTTCGAAGCTACGGCGAGATCATCTATTCCCGGAACGGACCGACGTGGCTGAATACAAGCGGGGTAGTCGCCTCAAACTGCAACGCCTTCTTCTCAATAAATATCTGACACTCGACGAACGCTGGTATGCGCGCATGTTTGGCGGTATCTATGAAAAATGTTCAGCGGTGTCGGGAGTAGTGTCGCGACATCTTCATGGTGTCGGTTGTCATTGCCACCTCGGCTGTTTTCCTGGTCATCGGTACGTATTACCTGTTCGGTATCGTTTGATGGTTTGATGGCCTGATGCAGCAGCGCGCCTGCAATCAGGCTCGCTGTGGCGGATGGTCGAAAAAAAACACTACAAAAAGTGGCTGTGCGCTTGGTGCTACTGTTTCATCGGTAGGGTTAAGCCGGTCAGGGTTTGTCTTGCGATCACTGTCCATGACGTTAATTTTTTACGATGAGCGCGCGTGCGATCTTCCGTTCACCACTTTCTGGCAGCGTGCATTGATCGTCGCCATGGCTATCAGCGCCTGACGCGGCGATGAACTTCCTTCCTTTCTTGACGATCGACGTGACCGATCTGCCGCTGTTTCTATACGGCGTCTATGACCCGTGGCGCATTACCCTATCATGCCTGATCGCGGTCTTTACCTCGACGATGGCGCTGCAGATTGCCGGCATCGGTCGCCTGTCGCACAGGCCGCTGCATCGCCAGATCGCGCTGTTTTCCGGGGCGCTGGCGCTGGGTGGCGGTATCTGGGCGATGCACTTTATCGGCATGCTGGCATTTCGTCTGTGCGTGCCGGTTAGCTACGATGTGCGGATCACGCTGTTGTCGATGCTGCCCAGCCTGGCGGCGTCATGGGTTGCGCTGCAATTGCTGAGTCAGCCGACGCTGTGCTGGCGGCAGCTACTTGTCGGCGGCGTGCTGGTCGGTGCCGGGATCGGCACGATGCACTACAGCGGCATGGCGGCGATGCAGCTCGCACCGTTGCTGCGCTACGATCCGTGGTGGTTCGCGGCGTCGATCCTGCTGGCGATGCTGCTAGCGATTCTGGCGTTGTGGGTACGTTTCGGGTTGCAGGAGTCGACGCGTTTGCGCAGCTGGCAAAATCTGCTGATCAGCGGCACCGTGATGGGCGCTGCCACCGTTGGCATGCATACCCTGGGGATGTTTGCGGCCCGCTTTATCGGGGTGGCTGAATCGGCCATACCGATACCGGCTGCGTCGGCCGGTTTCATATCGATTGCGGTCACGCTGGGTACGGTCACATTGACGCTCATCGTTCTGGCTGCGAACGCCCTGTTGCGCACCCGACAGCTTTTTCAGAGCACCCTGCGCGACAGGGAACGTCAGTACCGCTCGCTCATTGGCAACCTGCCGGGTGCGGCATTCCGTCGTCTGGTGGGGGGCAACATGCTGTTCATCAGTGAGGGGATAGAAACACTGAGTGGCTGGCCAGCCGAACGGTTCTTCGCCGGACAACAGGACTTGCTGGAGCTGGTGCATCCGGAAGATCAGTGCGCGGTGCGCGAAGTCTGGTGCCAGGCCATTGCCAGTTCCGGGCGCTATACCGTCGAGTACCGCATGCGCTTGCGTGACGGCGGCACCTTGCAGGTATGGGAAAGCGGGAGTGTCCTGCATGCCGAACACAGCGCTGATATCTGGGTCGATGGCGTGATTTTTGATGTCAGCCAGCCGCACCGGATCAAGGAAGAACTGCGTGCGGCAAAGACGATTGCCGAGCAGGCCAACGCGGCCAAGAGCGTATTCCTGTCGACGATGAGCCATGAAATTCGCACGCCGATGAACGGCATCATCGGCATGACGTCGCTACTGATCGATACGCCGCTCGATGCCGAGCAACGCGGATTCGCCAGAATCATCGAGTCGTCGGCGGATGCGTTACTCAACGTGATCAATGACATCCTCGATTTTTCCCGCATTGAAGCGGGCAAGTTGACTGTCGAATCGGTTCCCTTCGATCTGTCGGCTACCGTGACAGGATGCATTGACGTCATCGCTGCCAAGGCCGAAAGCAAAGGACTGGCCCTGCGCTGCACGATGGATCCAGCCCTGTCGGCGCTGGTCATCGGTGATGCAGGTCGACTGCGTCAAATCCTGCTGAACCTGCTCAGTAACGCGCTCAAGTTTACGGCGACCGGTGCGATCGAGGTGGGCGTGACGCCGCTGGTGTCAAAGGGTACGCAATCGGGTGTCCGGATTTCGGTGCGTGACAGTGGCATCGGTATCGACCAAAAAAATGCGGCAGACCTGTTCATTCCGTTCCATCAGATCGACGGGTCGATCACGCGCAAGTATGGCGGTACCGGATTGGGGTTGTCGATCACGAAGCGGCTCGTTGAACTGATGGGCGGAACCATCGGTTTCGAGAGTGTGCCGGGGCAGGGGACACTGTTCTGGACGGAGCTGCCGCTGACTGCGCCGACCGACTTGCCGATGGCGACGCAGTGGGCCTGTCCGGTGCCAGCGGTGGTTGTTGATGACCATTCCGCGCACCTGGTATTGATCGTCGAAGACAACCCGATCAACCAGCTCGTCGCGGTCCGGCAATTAGCCCGGCTTGGCTATGCAGCCCATACCGCCGGCAACGGCGAAGAAGCATTGGCGATGCTGGAGTCGCAGCGCTATGCGGTGATCCTGATGGATTGCCAGATGCCGGTGATGGACGGTTTTGAGGCGACGCGTTTGATTCGTGCCAGCGAGGTGGGAACAGCGCACCACCGGACCATCGTGGCAATGACGGCCAATGCGATGCAGGGCGATCGCGAGCGCTGTCTGCGCGCCGGCATGGATGATTACTTGTCCAAGCCCATCGTGTTCGAGGACCTCGAGCGGATGATGGCCGCCTGCCTTGCCCGCGCATGTGCTGGACACATGGCCATTGATTGAACCGGCGGCGCAGTTCGGCACCACGGCGTTGCAAGTTATGATGCGGTCAATCCGGATTCCTTTCCCTGCCCGTCTTGCGGGCGCGCACCTTTCCTTGATGCCATGCTGCCTTTTCTCAAACTTGTTGCCTTGTTCGCCCTCACTGCCGTGGCTGAAATCGTCGGCTGCTATTTGCCATGGCTGGTCGTCCGGCAGGACCGGTCGGCCTGGCTGCTCGTGCCGGCAGCCGTCTCGTTGACGCTGTTTGCGTGGCTACTGACGCTGCATCCGGCGGCGGCCGGACGCACCTATGCGGCCTATGGCGGCATGTACATTGCCGTTGCGTTACTCTGGTTGCGCTTCGTCGATGGCGTGGCATTGACGCGCTGGGATATGGCCGGCGCAGCAATTGCCTTATTCGGCATGGCCGTCATTGCCTTGCAGCCGCAAATCCCGCCTCTCACCTGATCGTAAAACACGATGCTCCAGCTCATTAGCGCCACTCCCAGCCCGTAGCCCGCAAAGTACGCATTGCCCTCGCTGAAAAAGGGATTGCATTCACGTTGTCGAAGACCGACCCTCGTTCAAGGCGTCCGTACCCACTGTGCAAACCATTACCGACAAGGTGATCTGAACGCGCAGGCTTTATCGCCTGTATCCGAATAGACGATCATGCCTTGCTGTGGCAGGGGCGCTTCGTAGATGATCTGTGGCGGAAAACGTTGATAGGTGGTGTCGGTGGTACATCCGGACAGCAGCACCGCGATGGCAAGCAAAATGGTTTTCAAGAGACGCTTTCGGTGAGGCCAGGAACGGACGGTTACCCGGTGATGGGTGACTAACGCGCTCACCCGTCTTCTTGACTACAGGGTATTGCGTTATTGCCCAACGAAATGTTCTTGAGGGCGGCAGCGCACAGAGTGCCGCCGTATTTTGCGGATAAACTTATCGCTTGCTGCTCAATTAACCATCAGGAAAATCCAGTGCGCCTGCTTTATATCGAAGACGATGCCATGCTGCGCGAAAGCGTATCGACAGGACTGCAACACGAGGGTTACACGGTCGATGCGGTCGGTGACGGGGGCAGCGGGCTTCAGGCCCTGAAAACACATGACTACGATTTAGTGTTGCTCGACCTCGGCTTGCCGCGCATGGACGGTAATACTGTGCTGGCGACGCTGCGTCAGCGTGGTGACACGATCCCCGTCCTGATCCTGACCGCACGCGATGCGGTTGCCGACCGGGTACGCGGGCTCAATGCTGGCGCGGACGATTATCTGGTCAAGCCGTTCGATTTGCAGGAACTGCTGGCCCGGATTCAGGCATTGCTGCGTCGGCGTACCGGTCGCGCCGACGCCCTGGTGCAGCATGGCAGTCTGGTACTCAACACGACAACGCATGCTGTCACGCTCGACGGTGCCGGCGTAACGTTGTCGGCGCGCGAATTTGCGGTCTTGCAGGCGCTACTGGAACGTCCCGGCGCGGTCATGTCCGTGCCGAAGCTGGAAGAAAAAATCTACGGTTGGGGCGATGAAGTTGGCAGCAACACGGTCGAGGTGTATATCCACGCGTTGCGCAAGAAACTCGGGGCTGCCCTGATCCGCAATATTCGTGGAGTCGGCTACATGATGGCTCCGTTGCAGTGACGCTGCGGCGCACTTCGATACGGCGCACCTTGCTGGTCTGGCTGGCGGCCGGACTGGCGGTGGTCATCTCGCTGATGGCATTGCTGCTGTATCGACAGGCGCGCGATGAAGCCAATCACCTCTTCGACTTCCAGATGCAGCAGGTTGCCAGTGCACTGCCGAGCCGGTTTCTGTCGATGCCGGAACCCGGCACCGGCGCGGTGTTTGATGCAGCACCAGCCGTCGTTATCCAGATATGGGACCCCAGCGGCGTGCGACTTTATTTTTCGCATGATTACGCGGACTTGCCACAACTGGCGGTGCTCGGTTTTTCCAACATCGAAGCACGTGGCGAAGCCTGGCGGGTCTATAGCGCGCAGCAAGGATTGACGGTGGTGCAGATTGCGCAACCGCTGCGAGTGCGCAGCGAGATGGCCGCGCGGTCAGCCTTGAAAACGATTACGCCGTTGCTGTTGCTGGTTCCTTTTCTGGGCGGCCTGATCTGGCTGGCGGTCAGCCGCGGGCTGGCACCAGTGCATGATGTGGTGGCACAGCTGGCGGCCCGGGATGCCGGGCAACTGGCACCGGTGTCGGATGCCGCGCTGCCCGATGAAATCCGGCCACTGACTGATGCCGTCAACGACTTGCTGGTCCGTCTGGCGCATGCGGCTGCGACCCAGCGGATTTTTGTCGGTGATGCCGCCCATGAATTGCGTACACCATTGACTGCCTTGAAGTTACAGGTGGAACTGGCGCAGCGCGCGACCGATCAGGCTTCGCGCGATGCTGCGTTCGGCGCATTACGCGCCGGGCTGGATCGCGCCAGTCGACTGGTGCATCAGTTGCTGACGCTGGCACGCCAGGACCCCGATGCCGTCCAAAAGGACTTGTCGGCGGTGGATCTGACTGCTATCGCGCGCGAAGCGGTGGCGGACCTGTCGCTGCGTGCCAGCCAGCGCGGCATTGATCTCGGAATCACCGACGCAGTGTCCTGCCAGGTTGCCGGTGACGCCGACAGTTTGCCTATCCTGCTCAATAATTTGCTGGTCAATGCCCTGGGTGCGACGCCTGATGGCGGCCGGATCGACGTCGCCATTCGACTTCATGGTCAGCGCGCTGTGCTGACGGTCCATGACAGCGGACCCGGTATCGACGAAGCAGATCTGCCACGCGTGTTCGACCGTTTTTTTCGCGGCACCGACGCGCCTACTGGCGGCAGTGGCCTTGGCCTGGCGATCGTCCGGCGTATCGCCGACCTGCATGGTGCGAGCCTCGAGCTGGCCAACGATCCTGTCGCCGGCGGCCTGCTGGTGCGCATGGAGATGGCGCTGTACGGAGCAGATGCCAGCGGAGCGCGCCATCTCGCCGGCTAATTTTTACGCTTGACGGTTCAAGGTTTAAGTCTCAATTAAGTTGCGCACTCTACGATGCCCCATCGACGTGATTTGACAACCTTGATGGAGAATCTGATGAAACCTAAAAACATTACCCGTACTGCCATTGCCGGCGGCATGTTTGTTGCCCTGGTGGGTGCCTATGCCGGTTTTGGCAGTGGTCATTCCAATTTTGCCCATGCAACCGTCCCTGTCGTTGCCGCCGTCGCGTCAGGCTCCGCGCCGACCTCGCCGGCACTGCTTGCGCCAGCTACCAACTTTTCCGACATTGTTGCCCGTTACGGGCCTTCCGTGGTCAACATCAGCGTGACTGGCAAAAGCCACCAGGTAGCATTGGCGAATCCGTCCGATGACCAGCAAGAACCCGATCTGAGTCAATTTTTCAGAGGCTTTCAGCCGCCCCGCCGTGCAGAAGCCGAACCGGTTCATTCGCTGGGTTCGGGTTTTGTGATCAGTTCCAGCGGCCTCATCCTGACGAACGCGCACGTGGTCGATGGTGCCAGCGAAGTCGTTGTCAAACTGACTGACCGACGCGAATTCAAGGCCAAGGTGCTGGGAGCTGATCGTGTGAGCGACGTTGCGGTATTGAAGATCGAGGCAACCGATCTGCCTGTGGTGAAATTCGGTAATCCGGCGGCAACACATGTCGGTGATCCGGTGCTGGCCATCGGTTCGCCGTACGGATTCGAAAATACCGCGACATCAGGCATCATCAGTGCGAAGGCACGTTCGTTACCAGAAGGCAGTTATGTTCCTTTCCTGCAAACTGATGTTGCCCTCAATCCCGGTAATTCCGGCGGTCCGCTATTTAATCTGCAAGGTGAAGTGATCGGCATTAACTCGCAAATTTACAGTCGCACCGGTGGCTATCAGGGCCTGTCGTTTGCGATTCCGATTGATGTCGCCAAGAACGTCGAGCAGCAACTGGTTGCATCAGGCAAGGTCAGTCGCGGGCACCTCGGGATTGCCGTACAGGAGCTTAATCCGGCGCTGATGGAGTCGTTCGGCTTGAAATCGGTGCATGGCGCGCTGGTCAGTTCGGTCGACAAGGAGAGTCCGGCTGGGCGGGCAGGGTTGCAGTCCGGTGATGTGATTACCCGGGTCGGCGACCATGAAATCGACTATTCGAGCGATTTGCCGGTACAAATTGCGTTGATGAAGCCGGGCACGAGCACGACGCTGAGCTTGCTGCGTAACGGCAAACCAGTATCCGTTGAGGCAACCATCGGCGCGATGAGTGACAAGACGGTGGCGATGGCGGGCGATGCCACGCCATCCCATGGCAAACTGGGCGTTGTGGTCAGGGAGTTGGCCAGAGATGAGCAGCGTCAGGTCGGGGTACCGTCCGGATTGCTGGTCGAGCAGGTCAGCGGTGCCGCTGCGCAGGCCGGCATCGAACCGGGTGACGTGATTGTCTCGGTCAACGGTGCCGCAGTGCAGAGCGGCGAACAGCTGCAACAGATGGTCGCCAGATCAGGCAAGAAAATGGCGCTGCTGGTGCAACGTAATGATGTCCGTATTTTTGTGCCGATCGACCTGGGTTAAGCATTCGCCCTGAACAGCGCCGGAATTTTTCGGGATAGCTGGTCGCCGAACAGCACGCAGATCAGCGAGGCGACGATCAGGACAATGCCGCTCCATTGCCAGCGCGTGACAACTTCGTCGAGCACGATCATGCCCGTTGCCAGTCCGACGATCGGCACACCGAGACTGAATGGCGCGACCCGGTTGACCGGATGGCGCGTGAGCAGACCGGTCCACAAGGTGTAGCCGAGGATGGTACCGATCCAGCCGAGATAGGCGGCCGATGACCAGCTCCCGAGCGGGGCATTGAGCCACTCCCAGCGGCTAGCCGGCGCGTCGAAGAGGGCTGACAGCGCGATGTACGGCAAGATCGGCACCAGGCTGCTCCAGACCATGAATGCGACCACATCAAAATGGGCCGTCGCCCTCTGGGCCTTGCGCACGACGATGTTCGAGCCCGCCCACATGCTTGCGGCTGCCAGGCAGAGGACAAATCCCAGTGGTGTACTCGCGGCGACCGCCGCGCCGTCAGGCAACAGATAGTTCAGAGCGAAGCAGCCCAATCCCAGCGCTGCGAGCACTAGCCCGACCTTGAGCGAGCGGCCCATGCCTTCGTTGAGCAGGATGAATCCGAACAAGGCGGTAAAGAACACTTGGGTTTGCAGCAGCACGGACGCCAGTGCCGCGGTCATGCCGACATTGAGCGCGACAAAGAGCAGACCGAACTGGCCCACGCCTTGCAGCATTCCATACGAGACCAGCCATTTCCAGTGCATCTTTGGCGGCTTGATGAACAGCAGCAGCGGGAGTGTGGCAAACGCATAGCGCAGTGCGCCGAGCTGAAAGGGCGTAAAACCGCGCAGCGCCAGTTTCATCGCAACGAAGTTGGTGCCCCAGATCAGGATGATGCAGAGCGCCGCCGTAAAATCGCGGGCACCAAAACGGGTGTGGTTCATGAGTGTGGGGGAGTGAAGAATCCCGCGGTAGCGGTTTCTTGTTGAGGGCACCAGGGTTGGATACGTCGGTGCGAGGTGCAGAAAATTCACCAGAATTTTTTCTGAAGGCAGGATAGCCGATATCGTTGCCTGTCGGTCTTATCTTTTTTACTCCGACCGGTCTGCCTGAATTTGAGGCAGAGAGTCGCAACCCCAGTCCCATGCGCTTGGTGACCGCCGCGCGGTAGTTGTCCCCAAAGTTGTCCACAGTTTTGGTGAACAACTTCCGAGTGAGTTTCTGGCTGGGAAAATCTTGGCAGTATTCTGACAAAGCCTGCACGGGGATTGGTTTGACGACATGTCAACAGTCTTGCGTGTCGAGGTGGATGCCCAAGGCATGGATCACGTACCATACCGGCTGCACGCCTGCGTGCCCCCTTTCCCGTTGTTCCCCCGACTTTTGCCAGGAGCGTCATGAAACTCGAAACCCTCGCGGTCCACGCCGGCTACAGCCCGGATCCGACCACCAAATCGGCTGCCGTGCCGATCTACCAGACGGTGGCTTACGCCTTTGATAATGCCCAGCACGGTGCCGACCTGTTTGATCTGAAAGTGCCGGGCAATATTTACACCCGCATCATGAACCCGACGCAGGACGTACTTGAAAAGCGCGTTGCCGCGCTCGAAGGTGGCATTGCCGCGCTGGCGGTCGCGTCCGGCATGGCGGCCATCACGTATGCCATCCAGACCATCACTGAAGCTGGCGATAACTTCATTTCGGCCAGCCAGCTTTACGGCGGCACCTACAACCTGTTCGCGCATACGCTGCCGCAGATGGGCATCGAAGTACGTTTTGCCGATGCGCGCCAGCCGGACAGTTTTGCAGCGCTGATCGATGCGCGCACGAAAGCGATTTTTTGCGAATCGATCGGCAATCCGCTGGGTAACGTGACCGATTTCGCGCGGCTGGCCGAGATCGCGCATGCGCACGGGATTCCGCTGATTGTCGATAACACGGTGCCCAGTCCTTACCTGTGTCGGCCAATCGAGCATGGGGCCGATATCGTCGTCCATTCGCTGACCAAATACCTGGGCGGCCACGGCACCAGTGTCGGCGGTGCGATTGTCGACAGCGGCAAATTTCCGTGGGCCGAGCACAAGGAGCGTTTCAAGCGCCTCAATGAACCTGACGTGTCGTATCACGGCGTGGTCTACACCGAGGCGCTGGGCGCAGCGGCTTTCATTGGCCGTGCGCGGGTTGTGCCGTTACGAAACATGGGTGCGGCGATTTCGCCGATGAATGCCTTCCTGATCCTGCAAGGCATCGAAACGCTGGCCTTGCGGATGGACCGGATTTGCGACAACACGCTGGCGATTGCCCGGCATTTGACGAAGCATCCGAAAGTGGCATGGGTGAAGTATGCCGGGCTGGAAGATCATCCGGACCATGCACTGGCCGTGAAGTACATGAACGGGCGCGCCTCCGGCATTTTGTCATTTGGCTTGCGCAGTGCGGATCAGGGTGCGCCGCGCGAAGCGGGTGCGCGCGTGCTCGATGCGTTGCAACTGTTCACGCGACTGGTCAACATTGGTGATGCCAAATCACTGGCCACGCATCCGGCCTCGACCACGCATCGGCAGCTTGATCCGGCCGAGTTGCACAAGGCTGGCGTGAGCGAAGACATGTTGCGCCTGTCGGTCGGGATCGAGCACATTGATGACTTGCTGGCCGACCTCGATCAGGCGCTGGCTGCTTCCTGATCCGTCCTCCGGGTCAGGCTTTCGGGAATAAAAAACGCCGCGAACTTCGCGGCGTTTTTTATGGAGGACAGCGACGAATTACTTCGCGGCAGCCTTGGCCTTGACCTTCAGGCGCCAGGCGTGCAGCAACGGTTCGGTGTAACCGCTTGGTTGCTCCAGTCCTTTCATGACCAGATCACGGGCCGCGCAGAACGCATCCGAATTCTCGAAGGCAGGTGCCATCGGCTTGTAGATCGGATCATCGGCATTCTGGCCGTCGACCACTTTGGCCATCCGTTGCAGCGTTTCCTGCACTTGCTCTGCACTGACGATGCCGTGCAAGAGCCAGTTGGCGATGTGCTGGCTGGAGATACGCAGGGTGGCGCGATCTTCCATCAGGCCGACGTTATGAATGTCCAGCACTTTCGAGCAACCGACACCCTGGTCGATCCAGCGCACCACATAGCCGAGGATACCCTGGGCGTTGTTGTCGAGTTCCTGCTGGATGTCGCTGGCGGACCAGACTGGTTTGGCGACGACCGGGATCTGCAACAAGTCGTTGAGCAGACGGTCGGTTTCGACGTTGGCGTCGATCTTTTCCAGTTCTTTCTGGATCGCCGTCACGTTGACCTGATGGTAATGCAGCGCGTGCAGTGTTGCCGCTGTAGGCGATGGCACCCATGCCGTGTTGGCACCGGCTTTCGGATGGCCGATTTTTTGCTCCATCATGGCAGCCATCAGGTCTGGCATGGCCCACATGCCTTTGCCGATCTGGGCGCGACCGCGCAAGCCGCAGGACAAGCCGACCAGCACGTTGCTGCGCTCGTAGGCAACCAGCCAGGCGCTGGTTTTCATGTCGCCCTTGCGCATCATCGGGCCGGCCTGCATCGCGGTGTGCATTTCGTCGCCGGTACGATCGAGGAAGCCGGTGTTGATAAAGGCGACGCGCGCGCCGGCTTCGTTGATACAGGCTTTCAGATTGACGCTGGTGCGGCGCTCTTCATCCATGATGCCCAGCTTGACCGTGTTGGCAGGCAGACCCAGCAGGGCTTCGACGCGACCGAACAGTTCGCTGGCGAAAGCGACTTCGGCAGGACCGTGCATCTTTGGCTTGACGATGTAGACCGAACCGGTGCGCGAGTTGCCGATTTTCTGGCCAGCCTGGCGACGCAGGTCGTGCAGCGCAATGGTGACGGTAACGACCGCGTCAAGAATGCCTTCCGGGATTTCCTGATTGTTACCAAACAGGATGGCCGGGTTAGTCATCAGGTGACCCACATTGCGCAGGAATAGCAGCGAGCGGCCATGCAGCGTGACCACGCCGCCGTTTGTGCCAGCGGCAATATATTCGCGATCCGGATTGAGGCTGCGTGTGAATGTTTTACCGTTGCGCGTGATTTCTTCGACCAGTGTGCCCTTGAGCAAACCCAGCCAGTTGTCGTAGGCCAGTACTTTGTCGTCGGCATCGACGACAGCAACCGAGTCCTCGAGGTCGAGAATGGTCGACAGTGCTGACTCGATGACGAGGTCATTGACGCCGGCCGGATCTTCCTTGCCGATGCCTTTGCTGTTGTCAATCTGGATATCGATGTGCAGGCCATTGTTTTTCAGCAGCACGGAGGACGGTGCCGTCGCTGCGCCTTGATAGCCGGCAAACTGGCTCGTGTCGGCCAGGTGCGTGACGCTGCCATCCTTGAGAGTGATGACAAGTTGGCCGTCTTCGACGTGATAGCCGGTGGAATCCTTGTGCGAACCGTTGACCAGCGGTGCCGCGTTGTCGAGGAAGTGACGGGCGAAAGCGATGACCTTGGCGCCGCGGATCGGATTGTAACTCTCGCCGGACGCGCCGACCTTGGTTGCGCCGTCGGTTTCCGGCAGGGCATCGGTGCCGTAAAGTGCGTCGTACAGCGAACCCCAGCGTGCATTGGCAGCGTTGAGTGCGTAGCGGGCATTGAGCACAGGAACAACCAGCTGCGGGCCGGCTTGAAGAGCCAGTTCAGCATCCACGTTATCAGTGGTGATGGTGACTTCGGCTGGGCGTGGTACCAGATAGCCGAGTGTCGTCAGCTGCGCACGATAGGCCGTCATGTCGCTGATGGGTCCCGGATGGGCGTGGTGCCATTGATCGAGTGCAGTTTGCAGGCGGTCACGTTCGGTCAGCAGGGCCGCATTTTTTGGGGCGAGATCATGGACCAGTGCATCGAAGCCTTGCCAGAAACTGGCGCTGTCAACGCCGGTACCCGGCAAGACTTTGTCTTCGATGAAACGATACAGAACGGTAGCGACTTGAAGCTGATGGCAGGTGGTACGAGCAGTCATGGTATGAAACCTCACAGGTTGACAAAATTGAAAATGGTTTTGGAAAACGGGCAGGCGATCTGGTGCCTCGCTTTTCCGGTATTAATTCTGATCGGATTGTTGCGCTACAAAGTCGAGCAAGTCAGTCAGTGACTGGCCTTGTCCATGTGGTGCCACGCCGAGTTCTTCCAGCGGCGAGCCGGTCCGGTTGACCCAGAAGCTGGCGTAGCCAAACCAGGTCGCACCGCACACATCCCAGCAGTTTCCGGAAACGAACAGGATATCTCTTGCCGGCAAGCCGAACAGGTCGGTGCCCAGTTGATATACCTCCGGTGCGGTTTTGAACTTTTGCACGCTATCGGCCGATAGCAGATGCGGCAGCAGCGTCTCCATCCCAGCTGATTTGACTATGCCTTCGAGCATTTCTGTGTTGGCATTCGACAGAACAGCCAGCTTGTAGCCTTGTTGTTGTAATTGTTCTAATACTTCAAGATTTTCTGGAAACAACGGCAGATTGGCATATTGGCCCATCAGACTTTTTTGGGCATTGACGTCCAGATCGAGGTTCATTTTCTTGCAGCAAAACACCAGCGCATCCTGAGTCACTTCCCAAAATGGCTTGTACATCGAACACATGGACCGCAGTCGGGTATATTCGATTTGCTTGTCGCGCCACATCGCCGCCAACGCCTCGCCATGATGAGGAAAAATACGCTCGGCTTCGCTGGCTATTGCATACACATTGAACAGCGTGCCATAGGCATCGAACACAATTGCTTTGATCGTCACGTGGATCTCACTATGGTTAAGTAAAGTACTCAGTATAAGCAAACAAAAAAATCGCATATACGTTGATTGGTCATTTTATCTATGTGTTTAAGTCATAGATGACGCTTTGTTCAGTGTGATGAAGTAGGGGAGTCATTGTGCATCTGATGCCGTGGTTCCAATCAACTCCGATACTTGTCTGTGGAATGGTTTCAGGTCTGGCGGCAGCAGAAAAAGTGCCGCATTGCCCTGTACCAGCAGCTTGCTAGGTACATCTCGCTACCGGGGCTTTATTTTTTGTTCCAGGCTGGTACGCGCTTTGGATGTCAATGGTGACTATTCGACACAAAGCAGAGGAATATTGGCGGTGGTTGCCGACAGCGATGAGAAGAAGGCTGTCTAGTTGAAAGGAAAGGAAAGAGCTTGGTGCGGCCACCCGGAATTGAACCGGGAAGGAGTTATCCGGCAGATTTTAAGTCTGCTGCGTTTACCAATTTCGCCATGGCCGCGAGTCTGAGATTCTAGCACAGGCCTGAGCCTGCACTCGGTTTGTCAGCATCACAGACCTTCTCGGGATTGGTTGTGATGCCCTTTGAACGCCATTAACGCACGAAGCCTGCTATCCCAGATTCAGAAAGTTCAGAAAGTATGGTTGATCCCGAGTGCAACCCCGGTGGTGCCAACATTGAGCAGTTCTTCACGGTACAGGTCGGCGTAGAGATTGGTGCGCTTCGACAGCGGATGGTTGATCCCGACGGTGAACTTGTCGTTACCGCTTTCCTTGATCTTGCCGTAGCCGCCGCGAATCGTATCGATCCCGACCAGGTAAGTCGCCGCCACCATCATGCTGGTGAGTTTGTCATCGGTGCGTGCGAACTTGGTTTCCGAGTAGGAACCGAGCAGCGTCATCGCACCAAACGTATAACCACCGGCGACGTAGGTGATGTCGCTGTCGATATGGTTTTTTTCATAGGCCAGCATCGTGGTGAGGCCGCCGTTGGCATAATTCAACGAGACACCTTTCTGGCGTGTACCGGCAACGGTGCGGGCAACATCGTCACCGATGGCACGTTCGATCTCGGCGTCGGCATGCACCGAAAAACCCGCCATGTCCGGCGTGCTGTAATACACGGCATTGCTGGCGCGCGAATAGTTATGGAAGTCGACCGAGACCAGACCATCGCTATTGAAGTCCCCGTTGTAGTTGGCCAGCGAACCCATGAACGCGCTGTCAGCCCACGGGTCATAAATCCACTTTTGTGCCCACAGTGGTGTCAGTGCGCGACCCAGACGGACCGAGCCGAAACGTTTGCTGGCGAGTCCGACAGTCGTTTCACCCTGGAAAAAGGCGGTCGATTTTTCCTGACCGCCGGAGTCGGGATTAAAGCGCATCTGGAGATTGAAAATAGCGGACAGATCACCGCCAAGTTGCTCGCTACCCCTGACGCCGAGCCAGTTGTTCTGGCCACGATCCATGCGTGGCGTGTTGCCCGACTCCTTGACCAGACCGAGGTCGATGTATCCGTACACTTCGACATTGGAAGCTTGTGCACTGGCCGGGCTGGACAGGCCGGACAGCATGCCCAGCGCCAGGATACTGATTGATTTTTTCATTTGTTTCTCGTCTCCGTCATTGCTTTTTTGCAGCGGCGAGTGACTGGGAAATCCAGCCATCAAATACCGCCTGGTGTGCCTTGATCCAGCTATTGGTATGGCGTTCTATGTCAGCCGATGATCCTTCGCCTTGATTCATGCGCCGGTTCTCGTTACTGATATCGACGATTGGCAATTTCATTATTGAAAACAGTTTGGCAGCGGCAGGATTGGCGTCCACGAACGCTTTGTTGGCAACGATGTTTTGCTTGTTCGGGATAAAGCCGTAGTCCTTGCCATTTGGTAGTTTCGTACTGACCTTGGCTTGATCGCCGGGCATTGACGAAAACGGCACTTCCAGCCAGACCACATCGCGCCCCGGAACCATCACACTGCTGACCCAGTACGGAGTCCATGTGTAATAGAAAATCGGCTTGCCTTCCTTGAAGCGGGTAATCGTATCGGCGATCAGCGCCGAATAACTACCTTGCTTGTGTGTAATCGCACCGCGCAGCTTGAATGCTGTCAGATGCTGTTCGATCGCAGCTTCGCAGCCCCATCCCGGATCGCATCCTGTCAGGTCAGCGGTGCCGTCGCCATCGGTATCAAACAGCTTGGCAATTTTCGGATCGGCAAACTGGCTGATGTTGGTGATCTTGTATTTGATGGCTGTTGCCTTGTCGATCAGATACCCTTGTGCCGAGTTGTCCGAATACACACCAACGCGCGAGAGCTTTGCATCGCCACCGGCGCTTTGATAAGACGCTTCATGTAACGGATTCCAGTGATCGGCCATGAAGGTGGCGTCGCCGTTAGCAACCGCGATATGGGCGGTGGGTGGTGCAATTTCCTTGATTGGCTGGACATCGTAGCCCAGTTTTTCCAGTGCTTTGGTGACCAGCAGTGTCTGGAACGTTTGTTCTGCAATCGTATTTTGCACTGGCAGTACCTTGATGCCTTTACCGGGCAGGTCGGCGGCGGAAGCCGGTGCGGCGAAGCTCATCGCTATGAGCATCGCACCCAGATAATGGTTTGTTGTTGACAGTTTCATTCGTTGATTCCTTTTTAATGGCGTAACTTGTTGTCGCTGATTTCTTCTTTTAGAAGATGGGGCGGGTCATGGCACCTGATCATGAGCGGTGTGCATGAAGACAAATCGTCCGTGCCACTCAGGTTGCTACGCCTGATGCTGTTGACAGCGGCGACTTGCCCGTCTCGGTTGGAGTCGATTTAGGTGCGACGAGATGTGCAACCTTGGAAGCAGGCCGCATCCGGTAAAACAAGCCGACTGGTCCGGTTTCATACCAATGACGAACGCCGCGGCGAGACTGGCCGGCGGCTTGCGTGATCCGGTCCAGCGAAATCGCCAGCAACACAATCCCGAGTCCACCGACGGTCGCCAGTCCCATATCCAGGCGACCGATACCGCGCAAGACCATCTGTCCGAGTCCGCCAACGGCGATCATCGAGGCAATCACGACCATGGACAGCGACAGCATCAGCGTCTGATTGACCCCGGCCATGATGGACGGCAAAGCGAGTGGCAACTGGACCTTGAGCAACATTTGAGCTGGCGATGCGCCATAGGCACGGGCGGCTTCGATCAGGTCCGGACGAACCTGACGAATTCCCAGGTTGGTCAGTCGCACCAGAGGAGGCAGCGCAAAAATGATGGTCACAATGACGCCCGGTACGTTGCCGATACCGAACAGCATGACCACTGGCACCAGATAGACAAACGCAGGCGTAGTTTGCATTGCATCGAGTATCGGCCGCGTGATGCGCTGGGCGCTGTCACTGCGGGCAAGCAAAATCCCCAGTGGCAAACCGATCGCCAGACAAAATGCGAGCGACGTCAGCACCAGTGACAGCGTAACCATTGCCTCTGGCCAGATACCCAGCCCGGCGACGACCAGCAAGGAAATGACGGTACCAACGGCGACTGCGCGGCCAGCAAATTGCCAGGCCAGCATGCCGAAAACGGCGATCATTGCGAGGGTCGGCACGCTTTGCAGCGAACCTTCTACCCAACTCAGCGTGTTATCGATCGGCACCCGAACAGTCTGGAAAAAAGGCCGAAAATTCGTCACGAACCAATCCAGTCCGTGGTTAATCCAGCTTTCGATGGGCGACGAACCATCAAGAAACTGCTGTATCTGCGCCATGAAACCTGCCGGTGCATCTGCCAGCCCGTTACTGACCGGCGCATCCATCCAGTCGCCGGCTCCGGCTCCGGCCGAACCCGCTGCGTCCGCACCACCGGTTGCCCACGGATCAGCTGAGGCTGCGGTATCTGCACTTCCCGTAGCCCACGGGTCTACCGGAGCAGTGGTTGACTCCGGAACTGGGGCTGCATTCAGTGAAGATGCTGCGCCGGCATTCGGCACAGCCTGCGTGGTGGTGATATCCGGCATCGATGGGTCTTTCAAAGAAGTCGTCATTGCGCTGGTACCAGTGGGGTATCGCGATCAAGAAATTTCAACAGCGTGGTCTTGCTGATCGCACCGCAGTAATGGCCATCCTCGGCCACTACCGGGATCGGGTAGGGCGCTTTGGCAACTTGCCCGAACAGATCACTGACCGACGCTTCGCCGGATATTTTTTCCGAGTGCGGCAAGAAGGCGTGGGCCAGGCCCAGCGGACCTTCATGGCCAAGCAACGCCGTGCGTAACGATTCGGCTGAAACCATGCCAAGGTAATGCTGGCCGGGACTGATGACGTAGGCATATTCACGGTCGTTGTCTTCCAGCATTTTGAGCGCTGCACGGGCACCGCGGCTCGGGTGTTCCGAGACGACGACCTGGCCCTTCCGGGCGATGTCGGCAGCTTTGAAAACGGCCGCAGCATCAACACCATGCACAAAGCTGCGCACGTAATCGTCGGCGGGATTACGCAGGATTTCATCGGGCGTGCCCACTTGCACAACCATGCCGTCTTTCATGATGGCGATGCGGTCACCAATGCGCATTGCCTCGTCGAGGTCATGCGAGATGAACACCACGGTGCGGCGTCGCACTTGCTGCAACCGCAAGATCTCGGATTGCATCTCGGTACGAATAATAGGATCGAGGGCGGAAAACGCCTCATCCATCAACAGAATCGACGGATCCGATGCGAGCGCACGGGCCAGGCCGACGCGCTGCTGCATGCCGCCCGACAGTTCGTCCGGAAAACTGGCATCCCAGCCAGTCAGACCGACCTGATCGAGCGCCTTGAGTGCCTGGGCGTTACGGGTGGCGCGATCCACGCCGGCCAATTCCAGACCAAACGCCGTATTGTCGAGCACAGTCATGTGCGGCATCAAGGCAAAGGACTGGAACACCATGCTGATGTCCTTGCGGCGCAGTGCGCGCATATCCTTGGCGGAGAGTTTGTTGATGTCGACGCCACCAATGGTGATCGTGCCAGCTGTCGGCGTAATGAGCCGGTTGAGCATGCGTACTAACGTTGACTTGCCGGAACCGGACAAGCCCATGACGACGAAGATTTCGCCTGCTTCGATATTAAAGCTCGCGTTGAAGACGCCGATCGAGTTGCCTGTGCGCGCTAGAATATCCTGTTTGCTGACACCTTGATTGACAAGTTCGAGCGCTTTTTCCGGCGCTTCGCCGAAAATCTTGAATACGTTATTGATGGTGATCTGCTTGGCCATGACGATTCCCTTTTTTTTGTTGGAAGGTGAAGTGGCAAGGACCTGCGTTGCACGCAGGCGGCGTTCCCGACGAGCGGGCAGGGTGATGACATGCAAAGTCACTGCATGGAAATTCCGTTCATTTTTTCTATTTGTTCGTGTAGGCGCTGTGGGCGACGGCGTTGGAACTGTTTGCTTCACTGCCTTGCTCAGCGTCGCGATGAATGTGCGCAACGCAAGGCAATAACGAAGCTTGAACTACTGGACTGAATGGGGGTAATGCGCTCTAGTTGGTAGTAAATAAACCGTTAAAGTCGGTTATCGTCTTTTAATTAGCGCCTAAAATCTACTCTAGTGTAGTTAATTAATATTTCTTAGTCAACTTTAGATTACTATTGCACGTTGAACTTCGCTGGCACCGGGATCGGTTTCCGTGTCTGAAAGGTGTAACGTGCTGCTCTGTCGCGGCAGTTCTGTTTGCGACATGAAGTGATTTTCGTTATCTCACCGACCGGATTTTTCAATGCAACAACCCCTCGAATCGAACAAAATTCCTTCATCGAAAGCAGCGCGGCGTCGCGGTCGTATTTCCCGTACAACGCTCACCTATGCCGTCTTTCTTGGCGGTGCTTCCTGTGTTGCATTGGTCTCGCTGGCATTTGCGATGCTCGCTGAAGCCATGCTGTCAATGAATGTCAAGATAATCGGTGCCTATTCCTGGAGTGCGTTCCTGATGTTGCCGTTTGGCTTCGTCGGATTGCGTTGGCTGACTATTCGCTACGCCCAGCAGGCTCGGGGTAGCGGCATCCCGCAAGTCATCGCTGCCATGTCTTTACCTGCCAGCAGCGGTGCGCAACGCACCCTTGTCTCGCTACGCCAATCAATCTGGAAGATTGGATTGACCGCCGCCAGTTTGCTGTTGGGGGCGTCAAGCGGCCGGGAAGGTCCGTCGGTTCAGGTCGGGGCAGCCGTCATGTTGTCGTGGGGGCAGTGGTGGCACCAGAAGTTGGGCCTGCGTCTGGGATTCCGTCCTGAAGCATTGATTGCTGCGGGTGCGGCAGGCGGTCTGGCTGCCGCCTTCAACACGCCACTTGCCGGGATCGTGTTTGCCATCGAAGAGTTAGGCCGTAACAGCGCTATCCGATGGGATCGTATTGTCTTGTCAGGAGTATTAACGGCAGGATTTTTATCTCTGGCATTACTGGGCGGACAGTCCTATTTCCGCATTGATGAGTCGGTATTACTCCTGCGCGGAGCCTGGAAGGGAGTTCTGTTGTGCGCTCTTATCAATGGAGTATTAGGAGGTTTGTTTTCGAAAATTTTGCTGATGGGACCAACCGGCATGTTGCCGGCACGCTGGCGCCACATTCCGTTGAAGCGACCGCTTCTCATTGCTTTCGGTTGCGGTCTGGTGGTTGCCGTTGTCGGATGGGCAGTCGATGGCTCCATTTATGGTACTGGCTACACACAAACTGCAGCGCTGCTGAATGGTCGATCGCCGGACGGCCAATGGTTCGGCATGGCGAAATGGCTCGCAACGGTCGCTACGTATTTTGCGGGAATTCCGGGCGGTATCTTCACGCCTTGCCTGGCGATCGGCGCAGGTATCGGTGAGAACATCTCGCTGTTATTTGGCGGGCTCATGGAGCCACGGATATTTGCGCTGATTTCGATGGCTGCCTTTCTGGCTGCCGCCACACAAGCACCCATTACTGCCAGTGTCATCGTGATGGAAATGACCAAAAGCCATGATGCGACGCTCTATCTGCTTGCTGCCACCTTGATTGCTTCGTTTGTTGCACGGCAACTCAGCCCGCACGCCTTCTATCATTCGGTCGCACGGGGCTTCCGGCGTGAAGCACTTGCCATTCATCAGGTTGGTAATGCAAGCACCGCGACAGCGCCCCTGCCGGACAAGCAGTGACGTGGGTGGTAAAAATAATGGTCAGCAGTTATGCCAGCGGCAAAAGCATATGCACAATTTCGCTGAATAACGGTCGTGACCGATTGTCTTCAGACAGACAGGCGCGGGCAATGTCTGCAAGCGGCATAAAGGGAGTCGGACAACAGGCTATTAATTCTGTTAGCAGAATGCCATAGGCACGTACTTCGATCTGTTGTAGTGCCTCTGCTTGCAGACTATCCGGATCAAACAATGACGCAGCACCGAAGTCGCCGAGCAGGGCGCGTCCATCGCCGGTATGAAGCAAGTTGTGTCCGTACAGGTCGCCATGCAAAATCCCGCGTTGGTGCAAGTGGGCTGCTGCAGAAGCCATCCCGAGTGCGATAGCCAGCAGTTCGGCACCACCCATCGACAGGTCGTCATCGTAGATGTCGCGCGTGCACGATGCCAGGCTGGGCGGTCCGGCAAGGTTACGAAATTCCGGGGCAATCAAAGGCATGATTAACCCGTCTGCATGCTCGGGATGGCCTGTCAGCTTGCCCCGTATCGGGATCAAGTTCGGATGCTGTCCTGCGGCGATGCACGCTGCCATTTCGCTGCGTGGCAACCCGTCACTGGTCAGGGCTCCCTTGAACAGTTTTACGGCAAGCGGATTTGCGGTGTCGTCATGCCGGGTGCTGGCACGGTAGATCACGCCGGAAGCCCCTTCGCCTAGCTGTTCGTAGAGTTGCAAATCCTCCCAGCGGATACCGGGAATAGTGGTACTGCTCAATGCCGTCAATTCGCGCGCATCGGCCAGCGGATTGCCAGCGTAGGCCAGCCACGACAAGCGTGGCAATGTCAGCAGCCATTCCGGAAGCGAGGTGAATCGGTTAGCGGCAATTCGCAGCAGCTCAAGTCGTGCACATTGAGCCAGTTGAACCGGCAGCGTGTTCAACTGGTTTCCGGACAGCATCAGCTTCTGTAACTGCGAGCAATGGCCGATCTCGGCAGGAATATGCGTGATCTGGTTGTCGGTTAGAATCAGCCAGCGTAATGTCGGCGGCAGGGCACTGGCAGGCACTGTCCGGATCTGATTCGCCTTGAAACCGATCATGCTTAATTGCTGGCACTCGCCAAGCATCGACGGCAGCACCGTGAACTGATTGTCCGAACAAAACAGGATACGCAGACGATGAAGGCGTGGCAGATCTTCCGGTAGCGACGACAAAGCATTGCCGGACAGGTCGAGGATTTCGAGCGATTCGGCAAGATCGAATATTTCATCAGGAAATGTGGTGAGACCGCATTCGAGTTTCAGGCGGGTGATGCCCGTTAATGAACCGTCGCGTAGTTGAGCCAAAGTCTGCATTACCGAAATCCCGCTCAATGAGAAAAGTGTCGAAGCTTATCAGGCGACCGGAGACCATTACACCCAATGATGGAAAAACATGGATTTCCGGCACGCATCTCCCTGCGAACACCTGACAAGAAATTTCCCACGCGATCCAAAAAACCTGTTTATATCTCCCTGGTACCAGTTGCCATCTGCGAAGACGGGCTTTTTCTCGCAAGTCCCATTCAATTCCCGACACGACACTCAAGAGACCTTGAACATGATTGCCAAGCACACCATTCTTGCACTCGATATCGCCGGTAATCCCTGGGCATGGCTCAGTGCCCAAGAGGCGATTCACTACTATGCGATTGGCAAGATCGCATGGGAGCTTGGAGAGGAGGAGACGGTATTTCGTGGTGGCTGGTCGCGCGCGGGGGTGCAGTCAATGATCGCGGTGAAGCCGATCATTGCTGTTGCCGGTTCCAGCATCATGGCGAAGATGTTGCGGCCTATTCCGCTAGGGCATGACAACAATTTACTGTTCAAGCGTGACCGGTACACTTGCGCGTATTGCGGCCAGGTGCTGGGACGCCATGACTTGTCGAGGGACCATGTACTGGCCAGGTCTCGTGGCGGGGAAGACTCGTGGATGAACTGCGTGACTTCCTGCCGGAGATGTAACTGCAGCAAGGATGCGAAGTTGGTGTCTGATTTCAAACCGCTTCAGTACGTACCCTACGCACCTTGTCGGGCAGAGCACTTTCTGCTGTCGGGACGGCATGTACTCGCCGACCAGCATGACTTTCTGGCGGCCTCGTTACCGAGGCATAGCCGTTTGCTGTGAAGGCGGGTAGCTTTCCAGACTGATATGGCTGGCAAAGACCACTCACACTGGCTTACGCTGCCCGGCATTGGCTCCCTGCAGCCACAGCAAGCCTGAAGTATCGGAGGCCTGCCGCCATCAGCAGCAACTTTCAAAATGCACAAATTCCATTGTTCAGATGAAAGGAATTCGCTCGCTTTTGCTACCCAAAACACAGGGACTTTTGAATCACGCCGAAGTCAGTTACTTTTGATCGAAATCCGACGGAACTATGTTCCCGTTTGGCACCACTCAGAAGAGTTTCCTTTGAATCATAAGTTGCACTCCGTTAAGCAAATGGTTTGAAGGGCCACCAAGGCACTGCTGAAATACTACCTGGTACCGCGCAAGGGGTCTTTAAAATCGATTCACCCTATCTATCTCATGGAGATAAAGATGAACATTCAATTCGATAACGAATCTCAATCGGAACTCGCGCGGACCGGACAGTTCGCGTCAATTCACAAAAGCCTGAACATTGGATTACTGGTTCTCATCGCCAGCCTGTTTTTATCTCCTGGCACCGCCGATGCGCAGAGCACCTTGGGCAACTCAGGCTCCTGGGGCCGCTCGGCCTCTCTGGACCAACAGAACCCCGCGGACCTCGAGAACCCCGCGGACATCAAGAACCCCGCGTACTTTCTGTTCCACCCGGTCGTCGATTTTGGCAGCGGAGACAAGCGATACATAGCCACCGGGTCCATATTGGACTCGAGCAATGTATCTCACTTCATAGCGATTCCGTACGGGGCAACGACAGAAGGCGCAAACCGTTGGCGTGCGCCCCAGCCCTGGACAAACCCCGAGCCCGGGATGTACAAACTGGGCGGACGGTCTAACCCTGGCAAACCAGAGTCTGTAAATTTTGACCCAGCAGGTCTGGGGTCGAGAAAAGTTCCTAAGTGTATGCCCGGAGAACCGGCTGCCGAGGGGTCCTATGTCATTCCGATACCTGAATTGCCGTTGATGGTCCCGGGTGCTCTTGTTAACTTCCCGCTCGCGACTGTTAACAGCGAAAATTGCCTGTATTTGAACGTATACACCAAATACGCGAACAAAAAGGATAGCAAAAAGCCCGTTTTTGTCTATATCCCCGGTGGTGGCAACATGCAGGGCAGCGCAATGACCTCCATCTACGACCCGGCACCGAACAAGGTCCCTGCCAACGCAACGTCTTTTTTGCAAAAAGTGGACGCCGTTGTCGTAACCCTTAATTATCGTGTTGGTCCGTTCGGTTTTCTCGCCCATCCCGAACTGACCAAAGAGGCTGGAACCTCTGGAACATACGGCAATCTGGATCAACTCCTGGCGCTCAAATGGGTGCAAAACAATATCGACCAGTTTGGCGGTGATCCTGACAATGTCACGCTATTTGGTGAGTCAGCAGGTGCCCTGAACACGAGCATTCTTAACGTATCTCCTCTTGCTGCGGGACTTTTCAAGCGGACGATTCAGCAAAGTGGCTACAACCTGCCCCTCATGTGGGCAAGTAGCCTGACGGGAGTTTTGTCCGACAAAGGCTCTACCATTAATAATACGCACGTCCAGATCACTCCGTTCGATGCAAACGGTAGGCCAAAGTGGCCCACGCTTGCGGATATGGAGATGTTCGGTACGGGGCTAGTTGACGTACTCACTTTCCCATGCCCGACTGGCGTCATGAGTGGACAAGATGGATATGACGGCGTTTCGACACATATACCGTGGGGAGCTTGCGGTTACCCAAAGCCCATGGTCATCGCTACTTTGCGCAATCTCCCAGCCGCTATTATCAGTGCCGCATATTCAAACCCCGTTACGCCGAAAGGGTCAACACCTCAGGGTTTAGGTCAGTTTGTCCCCGTGCCACCGATAGACGGTAAACTACTTATTGCGCAACCGATGGAAGTTCTGATGTCTCCGACGCTGTACAGGCGTGTTCACGTGGGTCCGTCCATTATCGGCACGAACCGCGACGAGTACAACTACCTGCAAAGTTACTATGCTTCATCTATATTCAAGTGTGCTGTAAAGAATGTTTTCAATAATTGCAGCGAGAATGCCGCTGGCGTCAATCTTTTGAGTGCCGACGGATCGGGCTTCAAGAGCATCCTGCAGGGCATTTTCGGGCAGGTCAATGGTGCCGATGCATTCAATACCTTGCCGGATCAGTACAAGCCTAAGCACAATGGAGCCGTCGACTACAGGTATGCACCTGATGTTCGGGACGCCGCGATGTCATTGCTTACAGACGCCGTGTTCACATGTTACAGCCGCAGTCTCGCTCGGTACAACGCGCAAGCGTCCGGGAAGAGTCAAAAGAGCTTCCGCTATCAAATGAACTATCAGCCAAACGTTGAGGTAACGTCGACTCCCGCGGGCTATGCATTCGCTACTAAATCCGGGTACCGTACCGTACAAGAGATGGGTGCGATGCATACACTGGAACTTGCCTATGTTTTTGGTACTCCATATCTGGAGCAGCTTTTCGTCACGAACTCAAAAGCCGGAGATGATGAGATAAAAAAATTAGTCAACACATTTCAAACAGCATGGGAACAATATGGACTAACAGGGCATTTGCCTATAAACGCCGACAGTTCCTTTACATGGAATGCTTACCCGTACCCTGACCCTGCCAAATTAACCGATCCGGTCTTCAGCATCGACGGCAAGTCAACTCGTTCTGGATATGGTACGTTGAGCTCTGAGTCTGGAGGACAGTTCGGATCAGGGCAAAATTACAAGTCGCAATGCGACTGGATCGATCAATATGCGTTTCCATGGTTGAGCGCCCCTCCAGCAACGCCTTAACCAATTTCGTTTGGTCGCAAATACGGGATTTAGCACGAAGCGGCACCATGCTGGCCGACCACATTCCATTGAAGAAAATCATTGATTTGATTGGTGGGATGGTCGGCGATGCGCGCAAGCACATGGCGCAGGCAAGCTTCCGAAGCAATGCCGTTCAGTTTGGCAATGCCTATGAGCGCATGACGGATCATTGCCAAGTACAAAAAATTGACGGCATTGAATGCGTGCCACTCGGCGTGGTTCAAAAGCCCTCGTTTTGGGTAACAAAAGCGAGCGGATTCCCTCCATCTGAATAATGAGCGTCGCTGCTTGCGTGGCAGCAGTGCAGGGTGCCGCTCCCCATCTCACCCATTTAAAGGAAAGCCTCATGAAATTATATGTTTCTCCACGTGCACCCAACCCACGTCGCGTCACCATGTTCATCGCTGAAAAAAATATAAAAGGTATCGAGGAAGTTATTGTCAATTTGTCAGAAAACGAACACAAGAGCACAGCGTTTGTGGCAAAGAATCCGTTCTCTGGTGTGCCGACTTTAGAACTCGATGATGGGCGGGTGCTGAGTGAAAGCAGGGCGATCTGTGCGTATCTGGAAGGCTTGCATCCGGAACCTAACCTGATGGGAACAACATTCGAAGAACGTGCTTTCATCGAAATGGCAGATCGACGGATGGAGTTATCGCTGTTTGGATCGATTGCCAATTGCATACGCCACACGCATCCTGGTCTGAGCGCGCTGGAGCAGCCGCAGTTCCATGACTTCGGTCATTCGCAAGGCAAAAAAATGCTGGTTGTTGCACGTTGGCTGGACGAGTATCTTGCCAGCAATGAATATGTTGCCGGTGATCGCTTCACCATCGCCGACATCACGGCATTCTGTGCATTGGAGTTTGCCCGTGGATTGATGAAATTCAATCCGGGTGAGTTGGGACTGTCCCATCTCCATGCTTACCGAAATCGGATAGCGCTGCGGCCGAGCGTCTGAATTGCCGCAACGCTTGTAGCGCTGGCATTACCCGTGCAGGTAGCCGGTCAGGTGTCCCTGCACGTGAGGAGGACGATTATTTGGACTTGGCGGCGTGTGTCGCAATCACGTCCATCAAGACGGGCGACAGGCAGTCATACGGTGGCAAGCCAAGTTCTACCAGACGGTCGCGAACGGCGCCCATTTGATCCGGAGCAGCACCGGACTCGATGATCGATGACACGAAAGCGGCAAACACGGGAGCAGACCAACCGGACTCTGGTGAACGTTCGGTATGTACGAAGTCAAGTCCGAAAAATGGATGCGCGGTGTTTTCAATGCGGCCGATCATGTGGACACCGCAGCCAGTGCAAGCATGACGCTGGATCGAGGTGTTGGTATCGACGATTTTCAGCTTGTCCGCATTGGCCGTGATGGTAACGGCGTCACGAGACACAACAGCGACCTGAGAAAACAGTGAACCGTCTGGCTTCCAGCACTTCGAACAACCGCATACATGGTTGTGTGCCGTTTGCGAGGTAATGGTGACTTCAACAGGATGGTCGACACAAGCGCAGACAAGCTTGCCGCCGGCAAAACCGGCGAGGGTCGGTGCGATTCCATTATCTACTGCGGGATGAATTTGAACAGTCATTGCTTGCTCCTGAAACGGTGTGTTGGAGCGCAAGAGTATCTAGATTGCATCGACGTGTCTGTTAGTTGCTTCACGTAGTTGCAACGGTCACCACAAATATTATTTTACATAATATAAATTATACGTAATTTCAGTGTCACAGCTATGCAGAGGGTTTTTCCAAATGTCCACATTTTGTCAAGATCACATGCCCCAAATTGCATGCCCGCCATGCTGGCGTTTTTTGATAAAGGCGCAGTCCAATCACGTGCAACCTCACTGCGTTCAGGCTGACGATGAAGAATATCAATCGCATTCGGCTAATCGAAGCCGTTTCTAAGAAAAAGCGCGAACCACCATGACAGCCTTGCCTGAGACTGAACCACAAAACGGTACACACTATTCTTAACGAAGAATTTGACCCTTGAGACCAATTACCGTCAACTCGATAAAATTCGAACTATTGTGATTGGCAGGAGAATAATTTACAAAAAAACCACCCATGTCTACGTTATGCATTTCATTTAACGCACCAACAAATTTTTCGACAGTCAAATTTTTCCCAGCTTTTTTTAACGCATATACCAATATCTTGGCATTCAAATACCCTTCACTGCCATAATAGGAAGCCTTGAATAGTTTGTTATTTAATTCAGCGGCACGTTTAATCTCTTTATTAACAGGCAGGATACTATTCCATGGATACGGCATTACCTGGGATATACCAATGCCACGTGCATCTTCACCCAGCTCCGCTTCAAGTAAGTCAGCACTGATGGGGGAAAGTGACATGTAGACCGGATTCAATTCTGCTTTTTTCATCTTGCGAACGAATTCTGCAGTCGTCTTGTAAAGAGTTACCATAATGACGGCTTGCGGACGGGTTTGTGCCATTTTCGCTATTGCTGGCCCAACTTCCATCGAATTTCGCTCGACAGATCCAACTACCTCAGGTGCCAGATTATATTTTTTAAGTGCTTCAGTGACGCCATCTAGACCTGACTTTCCAAAGCCGTCGTTTTGATAAAATACCCCAATACGCTTTAATCCCATTGTTACCAGGAGATCGACGATAGCCCGTGTCTCATCCTTGTAACTTGCGCGAACATTAAACATGTAGGGATTCACGGGATCTCTGAGACTTCCTGCGCCACTGACGGAGCCTACAAGCGGAATTTTCGCAGCACTAAAAACTTGCATTGCAGCTGTGGTAGGTGAAGACCCGTAGTAACCGACAAGTCCGAACACCTTTTCATCATGGATTAATTTTTTGGTGTTCTCAACGGTTCTTTCTGTTTCATATCCATCGTCCAGCGTCACCAATTTTAGCTTGCGACCATAAATTCCTCCATCCGCATTAACAAGATTGAAGTGATTATTGATCGCATCTCGCATTTCCTTTCCATAGGCACCAACGGGACCAGTTAGCGGGGTTGACATGCCGATCTTGATTTCCGTATCTGTCACACCTTGCTCGGCATGAACGGAATTTATAACCAAGAAGGCTAATAGTGAGAGCGTCGAGCGCAGTATTAATTTTGATATCATTTATCTTCTAATCAATAATTAGGTGATCCTACTGCTCAAACGATAGACGACTTTTAAATGAAAACGCCATTATTTCGTTTAAGGATAGTTTTTTAAAACGCGACCACAACAAGAACTAAGCGATAAAAAAGTGAGATATTCCATTAATCTACGACGAATCAAGTAATATTTTTTGCGGGTGTGAAATTTCAAAGTGAGTGCGCCAGGAATCTCAATGTGGTGGTTTGTAAATTAATCAAAGACATCGGGATCTCTATGAAAAATTTACTCTATTTACCAAAAAAAGATTTCTTCTAACTAATGTATTATAGAAATATCGTGCTTACAAGTAGTCTTTCCCCTTTTATGTTTCATAAAGACTACAAAGAGATCCACAATTTCAGGAATAAAAAAGGGAAAAGTATAGTCCCCAGTGCCGGCTAATGGCTGAAGAAAAACATGGTGCGAGGTCACACCGGACGTAGCGCATGTGGTCACCGGTCGGGATACGGACGACACGTCGCCAATGCTGCCATCCCTGGATGAGCCTCCCGGTTCAACTCCCGTCACATTAAAATTCCGTTACTCTGTCGGAAGCAATTCGCTCGCACTTAGAACACTAAAATCGCCGCTTATGAACCATTCCGTTGCGATGCGATGCGCTTACCAACCAAGCCACAAAGTCTTACTTACGTTTTTTAAAGTAGGCTGTTATCGCCATATCCCTATTCATCGTGAACGTTAGCGGATTATCTGATCCGCTCGCATCGCCACCCCATTGACTAAATTCGTAACTAGGATCCGCCTGGTTGCTGGGCATGACGGTAACCGAGTTACTGCCGTTTTGCACGAGATCAATGGATCCATTTATTGCAGTTCTTGTAAGCGTGTAAGACGCTGGAGCGACAATATCTCTAATTCTAAACGTCAGATCAAAAACACTATTCTTATCAAACTTAAAGTTGACTGGATTGGATACGTAGGGTAAATCAACCTTTTTACCCGCAATTGAAATATTATCAAAAACGAATTTACTTATACCTGTCGGACCTCCTTTGAGTGTATTTTTCCATCCAAAGGACTCAATATGTTCATAGTTGATATTCTCAAATCGGATACCTGCATAATTATGTAATGCTGTAGGGCGTATTGCATTAATTTCAAAGATTGCCCGATTTGGCTTTGGATCAGAAATTCTTATGTTTCGGAAAACTATCATTTGACCTGTATTAATAATATCGTTGTCCTTGGGTACGATTTTGGAACCGTCTGGGTTTTTGGGATCGTCTACGCTTTCGCCATTAAGTCCAATGAGCCCATTCTCAGGATCTCCTACTGCGAAAATACTTCGAGCATAGATGATATCAATATCCTCAATAACTATCTGCTTTTGCATATAAGGGAGGCGTTTTAGATCAATTATTGGACCAAATCCTTCTCGGTTAAGGCCAAGGCCACCTCTAAAATCCTGTCCATTGACGTCATGCCAAAAGACAATACGACGCAGAGGTAGTGCCCCTCCTATATAGTGTCCGTCATCCTGAACGCGGAAAAAACTGTCTTCCATCAGAATATTACCGCTTATCGAAGCGGCATCGGTGTTGCCGCGCCAGCCGATTACTTTTACAAACTGTATAGAATTTTTTTCAGGATAAACTCCGTTTACATAAAAGTTGTGATTAGCTGAATCAATCAGCGTGATTCCTTCGATATTTATATTCCCAGCATCTTCAACATGTATCCCGTAGGAAATATCATTGCTGACTGTGCTAACTGTGTGATGCGGAATCTTCCTGCCAGATATGGTTCCATGCCCGAAAATTCGTATGTTTTTTCTTTCCCTTCGACTATCAACATTTATGTAGGAAAAATTACCATAAACTATGGCATCTCCTGGAATATAGTAAGTTTTGTCAGGAAATAATTTAATCCAATCTCCATATTCCCGATCTCGCTCAACGCCCGGCGATTTCACCGAAACGTTGTGAACACCGGGACCGAAAACCACTGTATCAAAATTGTCAGCATCGGAACTCTTGGTTTTATCATCAGCATTTTTGCCTTTTAACCATTCTGGTATTTCTTTGCCTGCCTCTATGTAAACCACTCTGGCACCACTTTTGGGTTTATTTTTAATAACGGGATTCGCGAAAATTGAAACAGCGTGCGAACCTTTGTCTCGACCAACATACGGGAATTCACCATCCTCCCAATTTATTTTTGCTCTTGGTGCATCTCGACTATCCATTTGTCCATCGATATCGACTGAAATCTGCGCCGGATTTCTCATTTTGATATAAACGTCACCATTAATTACATCCACAGATATACGCTTATTTTCTGGATATGCTTTTGCACTAGTTATTCCCCCTGCAGGAGCACCGAAGCTATTGGAACTTTTACGGCTTATTTTCACCACGATTTCCGTGTCCGCTTCTAGTTCAAAATTAGTGAAAGTGTGACTCCACCCGCCGATCATTCCAACATAATAGCCCTTCTCGATATCGATTTTAGGGGAGGAGGGTAACGGGCACTCGGTGAAGAATGCAAACGGCCGATACCAGTTATTAACATTATTATAATCCTTTCCCTTACTATCGAATTGCATATCGGCTGTTCTAATAATACTAATATCATAGTATGGTGAGGGTTTTTCATCACCTAAAGCAGGTTCTGGTTTTGGGGATACATTGACATCATTTACAGTACCACCATTGCCATATACATTGAGTTTGCCATTTGGATTGTTTTCACTTGAACTCGAAGTTTCAACATAGTCATATCTAAATAAATTGACTTTTAATAACTGGCCGCCATCAGGATCGGAATAATCCTGAAATTTCATGAGCACGGTTTGAGGTCCTGTAACTGTTTCTTTGGATTCGCACTCATATTCAAGAAAATAGAGTGGGCTGCCTGTGTGGTGAAAAAAACACCGGCCGAAAACCTTATCAGGTTTCGAGTCAAGCCTCAGTTCAACCTCGCCTCCTGAACCGGCAGAAGCGGCCGTCATAAAAAATTTGTTCGCATCAGTTTTGCCGAAATCAACGTTAATCGATGTGAGTTTGTATATGGAGCCGGCCGGAAGGTCGGTGTTTGCATTTGCGCTGACATTGGATATGGAACCAACGGCCCGGACGTCGGTGGGCGTTCCATTTGCGCTGACATTGGATATGGAACCGCCGACCCGGATGTTGGTGGGCGCTCCATTTGCGTTGACATTGGATATGGAACCGCCGACCGGGATGTTGAGGGGCGTTCTTTTCGGCTGCCATCCAGACACGTTGATCTCCGCGATCGACCACCAGTTGTATTGGGCGGAGTCGGTCGAAACGATGCGGACGTAACGTGCCTTTGTTTCCGGTACGACGATACTAGTAACGATTGCTCCGGTACCACTCGCGATTGGACTACCGAGCACCGCCAGGTCGTCTGTTGCGTAGATAGCATAGCCTCTCAGGTAGTCACCCAATGAGTCGCCTACGTTCATTTCAATTTTATCGAACGACAGTGATTCGCCAAAGTCGATCTGGAAGTACATCCCCGGCCTTTGGTTGTTACTCGACGTGGTCCACCTGCTTGAAAGATTGCCGTCAATTGCTTTTTCTGTGTCTTGTGAAAAATTGGGTGAAGCGGTGACTCTCCAACCACTACGATTCAGGAATTGGCTTGCACCTCGAACTATTACTGGTGTTGATGTTGCTGTTGCTGTTGGTAGGTTTGGTATCGTTGATGACGATGGTATCGTTGATGACGATGATGACGATGGTGACGATGGTGACGATGGTGAGGCTGATGACGATGGCGACGTTGGAGAGGTTGATGACGTTGGCGTAGTTGGTAACGTTGATGAGTCGCTATTTCCAGCGCCTCCGCTACAAGCCACCAGCAAAACGCTCAATAGACTGACAGCGGCTACCTGTGCAGCCCATCTTTGTGTAATAACAAGTTTGCTGAGCTGCCTGTGAGTGTTCATCGAAGGCTCCTGGTAGACGAAAAGTGCAAGCCTCCATGCTACCTTCAAAATATACCAAAAATCAAAGTATAAAATGATAGTTGGTTTTTTCAATTACTTATGTTCTATGCAGCAACACTTAACTTGAGGGAATACCGCTGCTGATTTCGGCTTCGCCGTCTGCTCGCGCCTGTTTTGCTGAAAACCATCCTGCACGTCCGCTGTCGAGCGAAACTATTCGACTGCTGTCGCACTTGTCAGGCGTGATGAAGTGATTACTTTGATAGTTCTGCTTCCTGCCAGTGCGCCACAAAGTCACTGATCTGACGCAACCCTTCAGTGATTACCGCCGGCCCCGGCGACAGGATGTCGGGCGACTTGATTTCAAACAGCATGTTGTTGCGCACAGCGGGAATGTCTTGCCAGCCTGCCCGCGACTGCACCAGCGACGGCTGGAATTTTTTGCCGCACCAGGACGCAATAATGATGTCCGGAGCACGTTGGACGACCGTCATCGGATCAGCAATGATGCGCTCGCTTGCAGATGCATGGACGGACAGCTCCGGAAAGGCATCTTCCCCACCCGCCAGCACAATCGCTTCTGCGACCCAGCCGATGCCGCTCATCAGCGGTTCATTCCACTCTTCAAAATAGATGATCGGTCGACGTGCGCCCTGCCCTGCCCGTGCGACGACAGCATCGATCTCGCTTTGTAATTGCGCCACCAGTTCACGGCCTGCCTGTTCGCGCTCCACCAGTGCGGCCAGCACACGAATCATGTGCAGGATGCCGGCGATGCTGCGCTGGTTGAACAGATGAACTTCGATGCCAGCCAGCGCGAGGTCCCGGCAAATATCGGCTTGCAGATCACAAAATCCGATCACGAGATCCGGCTTGACGGCCAGAATGCGTTCGATTTTTGTCGATGAAAAACCGCTGATTTTCGGCTTTTCCTTGCGCGCCCTCGGTGGTCGGACACTGAATCCGGAGATCCCGGCGATGCAGTCTTCCGCGCCCAGCGCATACAGTGTTTCGACCGATTCCGTGCACAGGCAGGCAATACGTTGGTAGTGACTCATGAGGGATTTTCCGGTGAGCGACGCGGGTGCGCATTGTTTGAAGAGCCCATGGTAACGGAGTCGAAGGCTGACCCTGGCGCGTCTCAGTTTCAGTCGGCTTGCGCCTAATTGCTGTTGCGTATCCGAAGCAACGCCGAGCCCACCCACAACGCCCCTAGTCCGATCCCGATTGCCGCAATTGCCCAGCCAGTCTGCACTTGCGTTTCCAGCGAGTACGCATTGCATAGGCGCAGGTCGGTCGTAATGAAATAGCTGCCCAGCCAGGTCATCATCGACACCATATAGCCAACAAAAAACAGTTGCAGCGCCGCCGGTGAGCAAGAAAACGAATGCTGCAGCAAGAAGCCTGCAATGAACAGCGTGAGCAATTTGAGCAAATCGGCCTGCGGCAACACGACCGCCCGGTCAATCGCCAGTGGCAGCATCCAGTAAGCGAGTATCACCAATGCCGTGATGAATCCGGTCAGGCCGTAGCGATTCCATGGTGCCAGCCAATACAGTGATCGCTGCTGTGACAGCGCCCGCATCGCGCACCAACCGGCCAGTACCAGCAGCGGCATCTGAATCGCCATGTGCCAGACCATGCTCTGCTCGATCAGGTAACGCCAGGGTGGCGAGGACAAGCCCACCGCAAAAATCGTGGAACCAAGCGCCAGCAACAAACGCCTCATCGGGACGTTGCCAGTGCGATGTCAATCACCTGATTGATCGCCTCGTAATCAACGATGCGCACCAGCCGCCCGTCCGCAGCGATGATGTGCAGCGCCGCGTTATGCTCGAATTCGCCCAGCGGTGCTGGTACGACCATGATGCCAAAGGCATCCAGCAAGCGACGGCGGTCAGCGACATTGGCCAGCGTAACGATCTGCCACGCCACCGGGTCCATGCGCAAACGCGCCGCATAATCCTGCAGCGCCGCCGCATTGTCATTGGCCGGATCGAAGCTAATCGTCAGCAAGCCGACTTGATCCTGTAAGCCGCGCTCCAGCAGTTGCTGTTGCAAGCGCTGATAAACCGAACCGAGTACGCTGCAAACGGTCTGGCAACGGGTGTAGACAAAATCAACGATCTGCACCCTGCCGTCGCGAGCCAATAACTGCCGCAACATGGCAGGCTGGTCGGCGCGATCACGCAGACGGAAGTCAGGAAGTCGTTGCGGCGTGCGGGCAACCTGCCCGCGCCGTAACGCCTCGGTGGTGAACGCATGGCCGCCATCGGTCGCCAGCACAATCACCGCCAGCCCGAGCAGCAACGCAAGCAGGCTGGCCGCAAAGGTCTGCAACAAGCCAGCGGTCGGCGTCTCAGGACGCCGGCTTGAGTTCTGCACCACCGTTGTAAGGTGCCGTGCGCGCCTTGGTTGCTTCCCGCTCGGTTTTGACCGTTTCGGCGGTGATGGGTGCCGCCTTGTTGCCCCACTCGCCACGGATGTAGGTCATGACGCCAGCAAGTTCGGCATCGCTCATTGATTGCCATGCCGGCATGGCCCCCTTGTAGACCACGCCCTTGACTTCAATTTCGCCAACGATGCCATGCAACAGGATATGGGTCAGCGTTTTTTCCTCGCCGATGACCCATTCGGACGCTGCCAGCGGCGGGAAGACGCCGGCTACGCCAAGGCCGGTCGCCTGATGGCAGGCGGCGCATTTTCCTCCATAGATCAGCTTGCCATCAACGAGCACGCCGCCACCGGCGACCGGCACGGGTGGCCGCAAGGTTTCGATGGTGCGCTGGTCGCCATAGGACGAATCTTCGCCGGAGGGCGTGATGTAAATGTAGAAGCCGCCCCACATTGCCATCGCACCCAGCAGCATCACCAGAAACCAAGGTAATGGCCGTATGCTTTCATCGGGATCGGCGTTTTCGCGATGACGCTGCTGGCTGCCATCCGGGCGATTTGATTTGCTCATGGTGTTTCTTTCGCAGGTGGGACAGGCAACGGTGGCAAGGCCGGGTAAGTCCTATCCAGGGCCTGCAGGTATTTCACCAGCGCCACCGTTTCCGGTTTGGCAATGACCACCTGACCTTCCTTGGTCAGGTTAGGCGGCAAATTAAGCGCGGTTTCACCGGGCTTGGCGACGCCCTGCCGCACTTCGAACAGAAACGGATAGGAAGGCATGATCGAACCCGGCGTGTAAGCGCGCGGTTGATACAGATGACCGAGATGCCAGTCCGCGCTGGGCTGTCGCGCGCCGATGTTGAGCAGGTCGGGACCGGTACGCATGGTGCCCAGCAGATGGGGCGTGTCATAGGCGTAGTCGGCCGCGACCGAGGCGCGGCCCCAGCCACGCGTGGCATCCGGCGCTTGCTTGATATCGCGTGGCTGCTGCGAGTGGCAATACACGCAACCATTGGCAATGTAAGTCTGGCGACCCAGCAATTGCTGATCGGTGTAGGGTTTCAACCCCGCCGGTGGCTGCACGTTTTCTAGCAGCAGGTACGGCAGCACGACGAGGATGCCGGTGGCACCGCCGAGGATCACCATGGCACCGACGATCAGGCGCAATTCGTCCATTTCCCAGAAACTTTTACGCGCGCTCATGCTGCAACTCCTTTGCCGGTCTTGCGTGATGCCAATCGCAGCAACAACGAATCACCCAGCAATGCCGCACTGAGACGCTTCGGTCCGAATTTCCAGCCCATCGCAAAAAAGTGTGCCGCAAACACCAAGTGACCCAGTGTCATCAGGCCGCCGCCAATCGAGCGCGCTTCAAGGTACGGCAACGTGATCGCCACCGACTGCATGAAGGTGGTGTTCTTGTCGAGCATGGCCATTCCCTGCAACCAGCCACCGATGCTCAGCCAGATGAAGTAGATGGCAAAGCCGATCAGCACCAGCCAGAAATGCAGCGAGATCAGTTTCGGATACGGCCATTCCCAGTTCATCACGCGCGGCATGATGAAGTAGATCGACCCGAACATCACCATCGAGAAAAAGCCATACAAGCCAAGGTGGGCATGGGCAATCGTGTAGTGCGTGAAATGGGTGATCGTGTTGACGGCGCGCAGCGCTTCCATCGAACCCTGGATCGACGCTGCCGTGTACATCATCGCGCCCAGCACAATGAAGCGCAGTGTCGGCGAATACGCCAGCGCGCGGAAGTTGCCCAGCACTGTCATGTGCTGGTTGACGGCCACTGCAAACACCGGGATCGCCATCATCAGGCTTTGGACAATGGAGATCGTTACCAGCCACGATGGAATCGGTCCGCCGATCAAATGATGACCGCCGACCTGGCTATAAAAGAACGCCAGCGACCAGAAACCCAGCAGTGACAGGTTGTACGAGTGAATCGGCTTGCCCAGCACTTTCGGAATGAAGTAATACGATGCTGCCAGTCCGATCGGCGTGAACCACAGGCCCAGCACGTTATGACCGAACCACCAGTTCATCGTGGCCTGTTGCACGCCAAAATGCAGGCCCGGCCAGTTCGCCACCAGAAACAGGATAGGAAACCACAGTAATCCCGCGCCGATGTACCAGACCGAGACATACAGATGATCGACCTTACGCTGCAGCAGCGTCAGCCACAGCGGGCAACCCACCAGTGCGCCGCCGACGACCAGCAGGATATCGATCTGCCACGGAAACTCCAGCCATTCGAGACCATCCGAATAGCCCAGCGCAATGGCCGTCACACCGGCGAACACGCCGATGGTCCACAACGCGCCACCGACTAACGCATAGTTGGCACCGACCAGTTCAGTCTTGAGCAAGCGCGGGATCAGCCAGATGGCAACGCCGATACCTGCCAGCGAACACCAGCCGTAGGCCACGAGGTTCAAATGGATAGGCCGGATACGGCCAAAGGTCAGCCAGGCATATTGCACCAGCCAGTCGGGAGAATGCAGTTTGATCGATGAGATCAACCCGGCAAACGATGCCAGCACCAGCCACATCACGGCCAGCGTCAGGCAGACGCCAACCACGAGCGAGGTGGAACGATCGGCTCGGTTGCGGATTCCCTCCTCCTCCTCGGTCATGCATTCGTCGACGTCTCCCATTGCCCGCTGCAAACCGCCCTTCTGGCGCGCGGTGGCGGCAGGGTCTTCGACCGTACCAAGTTCGTTCTTGCCGAAAATTTCGGTGGCTGCGGCGACGCCATCACCGAACAATCCTTTCGACATGGACCAGATGAAAATGAACAGTGCTGCGATCGATAGCAGAAACGTCCCCAGCAAGACGCTTACGGTGAAATCCATGGGTTTATATCCTGTCCTTATGACATCGTTAATGGCTAGCCCATCCTGTGACGCAGACAGGAGCGTAGGGTTCCATTCAGGCGCCAGCGCCTTGTGGCGCCGACATCATAATGCAGGAGCATTTGTCACTTTTGATGGGTAACTTCAGAAGCCAATCAGGCCAGTGCAAGTACCAGCAAAGCGACCGCCACCACGGCCGAAACGAGCGCAAAACTGCGTTGCAATTGCGGTCCCGCCAGTCGTGCGGCAAGCTGCCGGCCAGCCAGCATGCCCAGCACCGCACCACCCGAAAACGGGATCGCGACGGCCCATTGCAGATGCCCGGTCATGGCACTGGCAATCACGCCCGACATCGATACCAGCGAGATCACCGCCAGCGACGTCGCCACCACCGATTGCGCGCTCAGATTGGTATAGCGCTGCAAGGCCGGCACCATCACGAAGCCGCCGCCAACGCCGAGCAAACCCGACAGCGATCCCGCCAGCATCCCGGACAGCGCCAGTGCCCAGGCACATGGCGCGGTCCAGCTCAGCTTGCCACGGGTGTCGTCCATCTTGCATGGCGGTATTGGCCCACACTCCATCCTGGCATCCAGCGTGGCTGGCATGGTTTTCTTGAAAGTCCGGAAAGCGACGTAGAGCAATACAGCGGCAAAGACGATGGTCAGCGGCTGGTTTGGTGTACGTTGCGCCAACCAGAGGCCGAGCGGCGAACAGACGATACCGGCACCGGCAATCAGCAACGCCGCCTTGTAGCGCACAGTCTTGTTGCGTAATCCGAGAACGGCACCCAGCGTCGCGGCCAGCCCGACTGCCATCAGCCCGATCGGGCCGGCATCGGCCATGCCCAGACCAGCGCCGAACACCAGCAGCGGGACCGCCAGAATACCGCCACCGGCACCGGTCAGGGCCAGGATGAGACCGACCGTAAAACCCAGCAGCACAATGGTCGTCACAGGTCAGCCAGCTCAGGCCTGGCCATCCACTCGCGCCCTTTGAGCATGCCTTTCCAGTACAGCGGCGGCAGGATGCGCTCCTTCAACAGCCAGGCCAGTCGCGACGGTTTGGTGCCGTCGATCAGCCAGGACGGAAAGCTAGGCGCAAGCTTGCCGCCATACGTAAATTCCGCCAGCACGATCTTGCCGCGTTCGACCGTCAGCGGGCAGGAGCCGTAACCGTCGTAACTGGCAGAACCAGTCAGTTTTCCCATTGCAGCGAGGACGTTGTGGGCCACGACCGGCGCTTGCTTGCGGGCGGCCGCGGCAGTTTTGGCATTACTGGTATTGCCCGCGTCGCCCAGTGCATGAATGTTGACCCAGGTCTTGTGACGCAGCGTCGCCGGATCGATATCAATCCAGCCGGCGGCATCGGCCAGGGGACTGGCGCGGATGAAATCGGGCGCGATCTGCGGTGGGACCACATGCAGCATGTCGAATTGACGCGTGACCAGTTGCTTGCTGCCGTCGGCCTTGGCGCAACTGAACGTGGCAGTCTTGGCCGGACCATCGACGCTGGTCAGCGTGTTGCCGAAGTGCAGATCGATGCCATAAGCGGTGATGTATTCCATCAGCGCAGGCACGTACTCGGCCACGCCGAAGAGCACGGCACCGGCGTTACAGAATTCGATATTAATCTGGTCCAGCACACCGCTACGCTTCCAGTGGTCGGCCGACAGATACATCGCTTTTTGCGGCGCACCGGCGCATTTGATCGGCATCGGTGGTTGGGTAAAGATCGCCCTGCCCTTGCGCAAGTCTTGCACCAGTTGCCAGGTGTACGGAGCCAAGTGGTAAAGGTAATTGGAGGTCACGCCATTGCGGCCCAGTGTTTCCGGCAAGCCTTCGATGCCCTGCCAGTTCAGCTTGAGGCCCGGACAGACCACCAGTTGCTGGTACTTCACGACGCGGCAACCATCAAGGATGACGGCATTGCGTTCCGGCTCGAAAGCAGCGACCGCCGACTTGATCCAGTGCACGCCGTGCGGAATGGTCGATGCCATCGTGTGCGCCGTCTCGGCCGCATTGAAAACACCGCAACCCACCAGCGTCCAGCCCGGCTGGTAATAATGCACATCGGCCGGATCAATGATGGCGATGTCCAGTCCGGGGCTGCGTGCCAGCAGACTGGCCGCTGTGGCAATCCCGGCCGCACCGCCGCCGATGATGACGACCGCATGTTCGGCTTCGGCCACCTCGACTGGCGTGCGACCGTGATTGGCGATGCGGCGCACGACGCCTTTCATGTCGAAGCCTGCTTCCTGGGCGGCAACGATAATCTGCCGCAGCGTTTGCTGGCCGGAGGCCGCGAGCGCCCACATCGTTGTCGAGCGCATGCCGGTGCGGCAATAGGCCAGTACCGGTTTGGGCAGACTGGCCAGCAGCGTGCCGAAAGCGACGCCCTGCTCGTCCGTGACTTTGCCGGATTCAGCCGGCAAGTAATGCACTTCGAGGCCAGCGTCCTGTGCGGCCCGCGCAATCTCGGCAAACAACGGCTGGTCGGCACCTTCGCCATCAGGACGATTGCAAATAATGGCGCGAAAACCCGCCTCGGCAATGGCGGGAAGATCGGTCGGCAAAATCTGCGGCGACACCGACAGTCCGGCGGCAAGTGGGCGAATATCCATGGGTGACTCCTTGAGAGTGTTTAGTGAATCAGACCGCATTGAGCGGAATCTTCAGATAGCGTATGCCATTGGTTTCCGGCTCGGGCAAATGACCGGCGCGCATGTTGACTTGCACCGATGGCAGGATCAACGTCGGCATCGACAGCGTCGCATCGCGCGTCGTACGCATCGCGACGAAATCGGCTTCGCTGACGCCGTCATGCACGTGAATATTGTGAGCGCGCTGATCGGCCACGGTACTGACAAAACACACGTCGCGACCACCCGGCAAATAGTCATGGCACAAGTAAAGTCGGGTGTTGTCAGGCAACGCGAGCACCTTGCCAATCGAGCGGAACAGTGCGCGCGCATCGCCCCCCGGAAAATCGCAGCGCGCCGTGCCGTAGTCCGGCATGAACAAGGTATCGCCCACAAAGGCCGCTGTATTGGCACCATCGGCAATGACGTAAGTCATGCAGGCCGGCGTGTGGCCGGGGGTATGCATCGCCCGCAGTTGCAGCGCGCCGAGCGGCACGCACTCGCCATCGGCAAACAGATGATCGAACTGGCTGCCATCGCATGCCATCGTCGTCCCGGTATTGAACAACGCGCCGAAGACTTCTTGCACCGCCGTGATCTGCTGGCCGATACCGATCTGGCCACCGAGATGTTCTTTCAGATACGGCGCGGCGGACAGGTGATCGGCATGCACATGCGTTTCCAGAATCCACTGCACCGCAGCACCCAGCTCGTGCACCCGGGCGATCAGCTTGTCGGCGCTGGCGGTGCTGGTGTGACCGGACTTGGGATCGTAATCCAGCACGCTGTCGATCAGCGCGCACTGATTGGTCGTCGTATCGAGTGCCAGATAGCTGACGGTCCAGGTTGCTGGGTCAAAGAAGTCTTCGACCTCAAGCGTGGTGGTGGTGGTGCCGGCGGTGGTGGTAGCGCTGGTGGTGTGCATGGGAATTCTCCTGATAGTTATCCAAGTACATGGCAATAACCATACCAAGCCGAAAACCGTTCGACGATTTTTTTAGACCACTGATTTCATGAGGTTTTTTTCAGGGAGCGCATAACTCGATTCGCCGCAAACTGCCAGATGGCAGTCTTCCTTGACAGTTATGGCAGACCTGCGACATAGTCTGGCCATGCCACCTATCCCCCCATTCAAAGACGCCACATCCTCAGCGCTCGTGCCGCAAGTCCAGTCACTGGTCTCGTTCCTCGAACACGAGCCGCATCCGATGATCGTGCTCGACCCCGATTACAACATCCTTGCCGCCAACACCGCTTACCAGCGCCAGTTCTCCAGCGTCGGTAAATCCTTCATTGGCCACAAGTGCTATCAGGTCTCGCATCACTACGACGTACCGTGCGATCAGGCTGGCGAACATTGTCCGATGAAAAAAGCGCAGGAGTTACGCGGTCCCGACCGTGTCTTGCACATCCACCACACGCCGCGCGGCCCGGAGCATGTTGATGTGGAATTGCGGCCCATCTTTGACGAGCACGGCAGCATCACGGCCTATGTCGAACGCCTGGCAGTGGTGCGCAGCGTTTCGGCACGCCCCAGCAACGAAGGCCTGGTCGGGCGATCGCCCGCTTTCAATGCGGCCCTGTCCGCGTTGCAGCGGGTCGCGCCGTCGATGCTGCCAGTGCTGCTGCTGGGTGAATCCGGTACCGGCAAGGAGCTCTTTGCGCGCGCGGTCCATGAAGCCAGCAAGCGCGCCAGCGGCCCGTTCGTCGTCGTCGATTGCTCCGGTCTGACGGAAACACTTTTCGAGAGCGAACTGTTCGGCCACGAAAAAGGCGCGTTCACCGGTGCCACCGCACGCAAGCCCGGACTGGTCGAGACCGCGCAAGGTGGCACGCTATTTCTCGACGAAATCGGGGATGTCCCGCTGGGTATGCAAGTCAAGTTGCTGCGACTGATCGAGTCCGGCACCTACCGTCGGGTCGGCAGCATCGAGACGCTGCATGCGAATTTCCGACTAGTCGCAGCGACTCACAAGCCGCTTGAAGTCATGATGGTGCGGGGCGAATTCCGTCAGGACTTGTACTACCGCATCAGTGCGTTTCCCATCGTGCTGCCACCATTGCGCGAGCGCGCCGACGATATCGCGCTGCTGGTCCATTCATTCCTGCAGCGCACGGAGGTGGGCAAGCCCACGCTGACCATCGAACCGGATGCGCTATTCCAGTTGCAGCAGCGCGACTGGCCCGGCAATATCCGCGAATTGCGCAATGTACTCGAGCGTGCCCGTCTGTTTGCCGACGATGGCGTGATCCGGTTGGCGACTCTGCCCGATGCGCCGCGTTCGCTGACTGTCGTGCCCCACGGAGCCGCGACAATGGCAACCCTGCTGGCGACGTTCAAGGGAACACGCAGCGAACTTGCCGCCAGCCTGCGCATCAGCGAGCGGACCTTGTACCGACGCCTCAAGGAACAAGGTCTGGCGTGACCAGATTGACTCCATGAACCGGCACCTGCGGTACTGGCACCCTGGCTCTCAGGCATTGATCCGTGCGTGCCGGTCATGACCTGTTAGCCTGACCTCCCCTCACCTTGAAAATGGAACGCCAATGAAAACCGCCCTTGAACTCGTCGCCGCCGCCAAAACCCGTATCCGCGAAGTCGCACTGGATGATGCAGATCTGGCTATTCGTCATGCCGATGTCGTGCTCGATGTGCGCGAAGCGGATGAATACGCAGCCGGTCATATTCCGGGTGCGCTGGCGATCTCGCGCGGGATGATGGAATTCACGATGAGCAGCAAACCCGAGTTCGCCACGCCTGATCTGAACATCGTTTTGTATTGCAAGACCGGAGGTCGGGCGGCGCTGGCTGCGTTGGCACTGCTCGACATGGGCTACCGCAACGTGCAATCAATCGCTGGTGGGTTCGATGGTTGGCGCGATGCAGGGAAAGCCGTCACGGTGCCAACCCTGCCTGCCGTCGAGTGAACAGGCTACTCATTCTAGTTGACGCCATGCATGCAGCGCAAACGGCTGCACGCAATCAGCTTGAACGCAATCAGTTTGCACGCAATTTAGTTGCGGGCGACCTGCTTGCGTCCGACCGGCCAACGACCTGATGCTCAATATTAATCTCGGCCCCTTGACGATGCAGGTCAGTCACGTGCTGCTGGCGCTGTCATTGCTGGTCGCCGCCGGTGTCGGTCATCTGGTGGGGCGTCGCCAGCACGTCGGCATCGCCGATACGCTGATCGAGATGCTGCTGGTGGCACTGCTGGCCGCCCGACTGGTGTTCGTGCTGATCTGGTTCGAGCAATACCGGCAAGCGCCATGGACCATTATTGATATCCGCGATGGCGGCTTCGAGCGCTGGACCGGTGTCGGCGTTGCGCTGGTGTTCGTGTCGTGGCGCGGCTGGCGCAAGCCGGCCTTGCGCCGACCGCTGATGCTGGGATTGCTGGCCGGAGTGCTGGCCTGGAGCATGTCCGGCGCACCGGGCATGTTGCACATGACGAATCTGGCACCGCTACCGACCGTGCGACTGACCACACTCGCCGGCGCGTCCACCACGCTGGCAAAGCTGTCCGCTGGCAAACCGATGGTCGTCAATTTGTGGGCCAGCTGGTGCCCGCCGTGTCGCCGCGAAATGCCGGTGCTGTCAGCGGCCCAGCAGCACGAATCCGGCGTGACATTTGTGTTCGTCAACCAGGGCGAATCTGCGAGCGTTGCCGCCAGCTACCTGGCAGCAGAAAAGTTCGCGTTGACCAACGTGTTGCTGGATAGCGGCACGCTACTGGGCAAGGCAATCGGTTCGACGGCCTTGCCCACTACACTGTTTTACGACGCCCGTGGACGCTTGGTCGATACGCACCTCGGCACGTTGTCGGCGGGATCGCTGGCGAGCAAATTGCAACGGCTGCGTGCCAGCGATTTTTAATTGGACGCCGCGTGCGGGATTCTTGGCCGTCGTACGAGGGCGGGCTTTATGGAGCACTTGCGACGCTGAACATGACAACTTCCCTTTGACCAGAGGCTGGCGTTACTGATGCTACGACTGTCTTTAACACGCTAGCGGTAACTGCCGGCTGGTCGCTGGCAGGATGATTACTGATAGTCGAAAGAAGTGAGGGCGCGTCTCCGGCACGACCACCGCAACCACTCAGCGTAATCAGACTCAACAGTGCGATGACGGTTAGTGCAAAGCTTCTTGATGGTGACATGGGATTCCTTTCGGAGAAAATCGGTTTAACTTCGATATAAATGAAATGAGAAATAAATTATTTCCTTGAATCGTATTGGGGGATGCACGTAACACCTTTTTTCTCCACACGATGGATTTGCCATAGCGCGAATTACAACTGCGAGTGCACTCCACCTTGATGACACCAGCGATAAGAACCAGGTATACATTCTTGGCATCAATTGATTCACAGCAACAATTAGGCCAGCTGTCGGACTGTTTCAACTATCACTTTTTGCTAGCGTATTTGAACGTCCAGTTTGCGATGGCTTTTGCACAACGCTCACGATGACGACTGTGCATTTACACGGCCGCGTAGAGGGAAACGGGATCTGGTCGCAAGTACGAAGCGAATTAAAAACACAACAAGCAAATCGCGCTGATGACCCCACCAAGGTTTGACTTGAAACCTATCCTTTAAAGTGAGTATCAAAAAATTCTAAAATTCGTTGTGACTACCTTAGACTTTGCGGCATGGGGATCTTGCCGGCGACGCTGTTTTACGATGCCTGCGGACGCTTGGTCGATACGCACCTCGGCACGTTGTCGGAGGTATCTCTGGCGAGCAAATTGCAACGGCTGCGTGCTAACGACTTTTAATCTGCGCACCACCTTATTGCAGAAGACTGAAATCGATTTTTTCTCTGATCAGGTCACCCTTTAATTTGGCAGAGATGGTGGTATCGAGCGCATTGAACTGCCTGATCAATTCGGCGCAGCGTTGCTCGTACTCGTCGGCCGTGGGATCGAGTTCATCGAGCTGCCTTTGAAGTACTTTTTTTTGCTCGGTGATACGTGCAGTCACCGTCTCGGAAAGTGCGGCAAACACCTGCGCGTGATGTCTCTTCAAAAACAGATCCATCGGACTCCAGGTCGACAGATAAGCAACCAGTTCGTTGTGGTTTTCATCCGAGCGCAAACGTTGCCGCGCAGCGTCGATATCCGTCACGCTCAGACAGGTGCATCGTGGATACAGCATGGATTGCATCTGCACTGGCAGCGCAAATTCTTGTGACAAGTGGACCAGATAGCCAAGATGCACTTCAATTTCATCCACGAAATGGAGTGTCGCCACTTTCTCGCGCGAGATTGTTTGCAGCATCTGCAAGCGGTGCATCCCTCGCCCGAGTTCCACAAGGCCAGGCAAGTTATCGTCATAAGCACCTGCCTTCACGTCCGACTCAGCGCGTCGGGTTGCACAGGCGGTTTCCATGTCCATGAATGCCAACGCCACACGATCGCCACAGGTATTTACCGCTTCGCCTGCTTGCGAAAAACACAGCGCGCGCAGGTCAGCATGCTCCGGGTCTTGGACTTGATCAATCAGCGAGCAGACACGCTGTTGAAATTGCGCCCTTGTCTGAGTACTTCGGTACTCCTGCGTTTCTCGCAGTCGGCCAAGAAATATCGAAAAAGGTTGTGTGTGGTCCTCAGGAAGATCGTCCCAGTTAATCGGAGAACTGGCATTGTCGCCGCGACGCGTTTCGAACATCCAGGTGGTGATCTCATCCGACAGTGGACGTAACCATGTGGTTTCACGCCTGCCCATATCAAATCCAATCCTTGGGCCTGCATAACCCGGTGAGTTCATGAACGCTGCAAGCCGATTACGGACCCGATCGGACAAATGATCGATGGTCAAGGCAACATGACAATTTTGCGATAACGTCAGGATATTTTCGGGAAGGCTGGTAAGAGGACAATCACGCAGGTCAAGGCGGGTCAACGCATTACACGCAGTCACATCCGGCACCACGGTAACCCTGTAGCAACCGCGAATACTCAGATTGTTCAACGCAGCACACCCGGCAACCTGCGGCGCACTCGTGAGACTGTTGCAATCGCGAATATCTAGATAGGACAGCGCCTGACACCCCGAAAAATCCGGCGCGGTAGCAAGGTTTGCGCAATTAAAAATAATCACTTCCGTCAACGCCGTCATGCCGGACATATCCGGCATCACGGTGAGTCTGGCGCAGTCGCGAAGATCTAATGAGGTCAACGTGTCTGGTAGCGGAGGAAGACTGGTGATGCTTTCATTGCGCAAAGAGAGTTGCGTTTCTCCCGACTCCTAGCATGCTTTAATTTGATCGGCAACCCGCTGGGTGCTTTCCCGGTGCTCTGGTGGTGCTTGCGCTAGCCAGTGGTCAATGTATGCGAGTGCATTCTCATTGTCGTTTTCAGGTTCATTTTCCTGAGCGATATGTTCCGTGGACGGTGTGGCAAGTCCCTCATCAAGGTTGGCGCGGATGATGGACTCGATGATCGGTGTTCGCCGCCATTTCACCGGCAGATAGTCCCTTGCTCGCTGGGCTCTGGTGAGTACCGGGGCCACGCCCGGCACACCGCGTGACGCGTTACCAGGCCGGTGTCCGACAATTTCGAACTGTCCGATGGAGAATTTCATGATGGATGGGATTCCTGACGGTGAGCGATGGCTGTTGTCCGCTGTCAGATTGAGCACGGCAGGTTTTCGCGATTGCCGTATGAGTGATTCAAAACAGTGAGAAGTTCCAATCCGTCAGGGCGGCCCAGTGCTAAACGCAGCACCGTTGTTGAGCGTCGTTGCTGAGCACCACCAGATTGCAAACGGTTTCGGAAGCGGGATCGAAGTGGCCCACGACGTGCCATCGTACGATCTTCACGGCATTGCCAAAAGAGCACGCCCCGGTACTTGCCGGACTGACACTACTGGGCGCGATCGCCACCAACATACATGGCCCATCGGGAGTCGACAGAACAACAGGTCCCCTTTCTATCAAAATCAGCAGATGAGACAATTACAGGCGCGAATTCATGTCGCACTCCCGCTTACAACTTCTGTCAGGAATAGAGATTAAATCGCAGCCTCAAATCATAGGTCCACTATGATTATTTGAAATCTGGGAAATACTATGATCTTAAAAAAATTTATTTTAACTTTGTTTATATTAATGGCATTATCGGGTTGTATATTTAATTCAGGATGGAAGTCGCATGTGCCTGTAGATTTAAAATCATTTGGCCAACCAAATATAATTTACCTGGTTGATGATACGTATTTTGTGGGGCCAGGTGGAATTAATAATGCATTTGTTGTTTATAATCTTTCCGATAATGCGTTAAAAAAAATTCAAGAGGGTGGCTTGCATTATTTGCAAAGCATGGGATCTACTATAAAATATAATAACTTGTGGATTAGTTACACGAATAGTAAAAATAGACCAAATATAACACCGCGAGAAGAAAATTCTGATAGATTGCAATATTACAACGATACTAGAGGATTATTCAAAGATTGGCAGGCTACACCTGTTACAGATAACAGATGGCGAAAAAATGATGAAAATCATAGTCATTCCACCTCGTGTAAAGATACTTCAATTTGTAGTTTTTATGGAGATTTTGTTAGTGTTCCACCAATCTTCAAATACGATAAACGTTTGCAGAATCAAACTCTTGCAGATTTAAATTTCATAAGTAAGATAAAACCTGAGTATATACAAATGGTAAATAAAATAATAGCTTCTTCCGGTAGTTATTACGGTTATGGTGAATTGGGATTTTTCATTATTGCACCGTCTGAACATAAAATGTTTTTATTATTCAGGGCGTAGTTAATGCACTAATATGGACCCATAGTTTGAGGCAGTGTTTTAATGGAGGATAGCGGCGAATGGCGGAAATAAAGAAACTGAAAGTGCCTAGCACGGAGCATCAGAAAAAAAACGAGATTTAGCATAAAACAAGATCGAAACTTTCGTGAATCGGCGGTCGCTAGTCGTAAAAAATATCAGCATTGACCATCCATTTTCCGGAGATAACCTTTCATGCTCATCAATTGCGTCGCCTACCAGGACGGCAAGAAGCTAAGCGACGTTCCCGTCGAGGACATCAGCGAGTACATCAAGATGCCGGATTGTTTAGTCTGGGTAGCACTAAAGGACGCCGAACCGGCCGAACTCGAACAGATGCAGCACGAATTCGGCTTGCATGAATTGGCCGTAGAGGATGCGCGATCCGGACGTCAACGACCGAAGATCGAAGAGTATGGTGATTCGCTCTTTGCGGTCATGCATTCAATCGAACTGGTGGACGGGAAATTGCATATCGGTGAAGTCGATGTGTTTGTCGGAGGAAATTATGTACTGTCGACACGCAGCAACTCTCAACTGGGGTTTGTCGGCGTTCGCGAGCGCTGCGAACGCGAACCACACCAGCTCAGGCAAGGTCCCGCCTTTGTCCTGTACGCATTAATGGACGCGGTGGTTGATCGCTACTTCCCGGTCCTGGAGGCGTTTGAATCGGAGCTCGAAACGATTGAAGAAAATATCTTCATAAAAGGCGCGCAGCGGGCCAATGTAGAGCGACTTTATGAACTCAAACGTCAAGTGGTCGTGCTCAGGCACGCGGTCGCGCCATTGATGGAAGCCGTCGGAAAATTGGATGGAGGCCGGGTACCGCCTGTTTGCGTCAATACAAAAGAATATTTTCGGGATGTGCATGATCACCTTTACCGTATCAACATGTCGATTGATTCGATTCGCGACACCATCGGTACTGCCATCCAGGTCAACTTAGCCATAGTCAATATCGATGAGAGTGAAGTGAACAAACGCCTCGCAGGATGGGCCGCGATTTTCGCCGTGGCCACCGCATTTTTTGGTGTCTGGGGCATGAATTTTCAACACATGCCGGAGCTGCAATGGACGTATGGATATCCGGTCGCACTGGGTATCGTGGCCAGCGTCTGCGGCTACTTGTATTACCGCTTCAAGAAATCAGGCTGGCTGTAACGACCGCGCCGGCAACAGTAGTTTGTCGTCTGCGGCAGTCGGCGAAAGACTATCGCTATTTGCAGCGCGCCAGAATCTGTTTGGCTATACCACGCAGGATATTGACTTCTTCAGTTTCCAGTCCGGTGCGGGCGAACAGGCGTTTGAGGCGCGGCATCAGTTTTTTCGGGCTGTCCGGCTTGAGAAAATCGATCGCTACCAGGGCCTGTTCCAGATGCTGATACATCCCCTCGATTTGCGTCAGGCCGGCAGCGTCGCCGTGAAAACCGACCTCGCTGGCGACCAGTTCATCACCTAGTGCGGCCATCCGGCATTCATACGCGAGCACCTGCACTGCCTGTCCGAGGTTCAATGACGAGTACGCCGGATTGGCCGGAATGTTGATCAGCACATTGCACTTCTCGACGATTTCGTTGGGCAAACCGAAGCGCTCGTTGCCCAGCACCAGCGCGACGCGCAACGCGGCATTGCCGGCGACCTCGGTGGCGAGCTTGCGTGGCCCCGTCACTGGCGGTGAAAACTCGCGCAACCGGGCGCTCACTGCGGCGGCGTAATTGCAATCTGCCAGCGCTTCCTCGATCGAGCCAACAATGCGCGCATTGGCCAGCACGTCTTGCGCGCCACTGGCGAAGGCGATCGCTTCGTCCTGTTGCGCGGCATCTGCAAAACGCGGATTGACCAGCACCAGATCCGTAAAGCCCATCGTCTTCATGGCCCGCGCTGCGGCACCGATATTACCGGGGCGGCTGGTCTCCACAAGGATAAAACGCAAACGAGTAAAAAGAGACGTGTCGATTTGGGCAGTGTTCATTTAAAATAGCGCCATTCGCGGCACGTTGGAGGGTTAGACGATGCTGCATCGCTCATTAATTTCAATTTAGGTGGACCGTCCGATGGTGGCGGTTTTGCCATTTTAACGGAACCGCTATGAATCCCTTTCTCAATACGGCGATCAAGGCCGCACGTCGCGCCGCTGCGATCATCAACCGCGCTTCATTCGATCTCGACCGCGTCAAGTTTGTCGAAAAATCCCCGAATGATTTCGTCACCGAAGTCGATCAGGCCGCCGAGCAAGCGATCATAGAGATTCTGACCAACGCCTATCCGACCCACGCCTTCCTCGCCGAAGAAACAGGCGCATCCGATAATCTGAACGACGACACCGAAAACGTCTGGATCATCGATCCGCTCGACGGCACCACCAATTTCATCCACGGCTTTCCGCAATACTGCGTATCAATCGCGCTGCAACAGCGCGGCGTGATCACGCAAGCCGTCATTTACGACCCGACCCGTAACGACCTGTTCACCGCCTCAAAAGGTGCTGGCGCCTACCTCAATGACAAGCGCCTGCGCGTCGCCAAACGTGACCGTTTGCAGGATGCGCTGATCGGTACCGGCTTCCCGTTCCGTAACCTGCAAGGTCTCGAAGAATACATCGACATGTTCCGCATCATGACCCAGAAGTGCGCCGGGTTGCGCCGTCCGGGTTCTGCCGCGCTGGACCTGGCTTATGTCGCCGCCGGTCGCCTCGATGGCTTCTTTGAAAAAGGCCTGAAGCCTTGGGACATGGCGGCCGGCTCGCTGATGATCACGGAATCCGGCGGCATCGTCGGTACCTTCGCCGGCGAATCCGACTACCTGTACAAAGATGAAGTCATCGCCGGTTCGCCAAAGATTTTTGCGCAGATGGTCGCGGCTCTCGGACCATTCGCCAAATAAAAACTGCGTGCGCGAGACCGGTCAGCGCCGGTCCCGCGCAGAAGCACTGTTATACTCCCGGCACGCGGCACATCGTCCAGTCTACTTGCCGCTGTCTATTCGACCCACGCATCCTAATCAGTTTGCCTGCGACTGGCGCCCTCGCGGCGACAGGCCAATTTCTCTATAAAGTTCCTATGTCATTTGCTCAACTCGGCCTCTCCGCCGATATCGTGCGCGCCGTCACCGAACACGGCTATACCGAACCGACCCCGATTCAGGCACAGGCGATTCCCGCCGTCCTGCTCGGCGGTGACTTGCTGGCCGGCGCACAGACCGGTACCGGAAAAACGGCTGGCTTCACGCTGCCGCTGCTGCATCGCCTGTCGACCAGCGCGTCCGCACCGACCACCAACACCGCGACCCGTCCGATTCGCGCGCTGATTCTGGCCCCGACGCGCGAACTCGCTGCGCAGGTCGAAGAAAGCGTTCGCACCTACGGCAAATATCTGAAGCTGACTTCGGCCGTCATTTTTGGCGGTGTCGGCATCAACCCGCAAATCAAGCTGCTCAAGCATGGCGTCGATATTCTCGTCGCCACGCCCGGTCGCTTGCTGGACCACATGGGCCAGGGCACGGTTAATCTGTCGCAAGTCGAGATCCTGATTCTCGACGAAGCCGACCGCATGCTTGACATGGGCTTCATCAAGGACATCAAGAAGGTCCTCGCCGTGCTGCCGAAGAAGCGCCAGAACCTGCTGTTCTCGGCCACGTTCTCGGACGAAATCAAGACCCTGGCCGACGGTTTGCTGAACGCGCCAAAAATGATCGAGGTCGCCCGTCGCAATTCGACAGTCGAAATCATCTCGCAGAAAATTTATCCGGTTGACCGCGACAAGAAACATCCGCTGCTCGCGCACCTGATCAAGACCAACAACTGGCCGCAGGTGCTGGTCTTCACGCGTACCAAGCACGGTGCCAACAAACTTGTCGAGCAACTCGAAAAAGACGGTATCAGCGGCATGGCAATCCACGGCAACAAGAGCCAGTCGGCCCGTACCAAGGCACTGGCCGAGTTCAAGGATGGCAACCTGCAAGTATTGGTCGCCACCGACATCGCCGCGCGCGGTATCGACATCGACCAGTTGCCACACGTGGTCAACTACGATCTGCCGAATATCCCGGAAGACTATGTCCATCGTATCGGCCGTACCGGTCGTGCTGGTGCCACCGGTGAAGCGGTATCGCTGGTGTGTGTCGACGAACATGAAATGCTGCGTGACATCGAAAAGCTGATCAAGCGCGAATTGCCAAAAGAAGTCGTGCCCGGCTTCGAGCCCGATCCGCATGCCCGCGCCCAGCCAATCCAGCTGCGCAGCGGTAATGGTGGCGGCGGCGGTGGTCGTGGTCAGCCGCAAGGTCGTACTGCCGTCGTCAAAACCCGCGTCTCGCCGACAGCCAAGCCACAAGGCGGTGGCCCATCGAAGAGTTTCGGTGCCGTCAAGTCGTCTGCGCCGCGCCGCTCCGGTGGTCGCGGACGCTAAGCCGTTCATCCTTCAAGCATGACAACCGTGTGGAGGCAAACGCCTTCACACGACTGCACGACTGCACGACCGAATTTTTGGCTACACTGCCCGGACCAGACGACCAATCGACCAATCGACCAGACACGGCCCATTTTCCATGCGATCACCCGCACCGACTTTGAAACGACCGCCAGGCATGCCACCAAGTGTGCGCGGCGGCATGCTGTCTGGTAACGCATTGAGGTCGGCATCATGACGCTGCATCCCGGCATACTCGCGCGCCTGCTGGCGCGCTTTCATTTGCAGATACTGCTGCCAGTGCTGGGCCTGCTGACCCTCACCCTGCTCTGGACCGTGATTTTTTTTCAGCTGCAAGATAGCCGGTCAGTGGCTCTGGAAGAAGCCAGCAGCCAGGCTGAAGCACTCAGTCAGGACTACGCCGATCACAGCGCGCGCCTGTTGCGCCAGATCGATCAGGCCACGCAGTTCGTCAAGTTCGCTTACGAGCAGCGACAACAGTCATTCCGGCTCGACGAGCTGGTAAAACGCAAGGGCGTCATGCCCGCTGATCTGATGCTGGGCGTGACGATCTCCGACGCCAACGGCAATGGTGTGGCAGGCGTGCATACACCAGGTCTCGACGACATCTCCGACCGCGATTACTTCAAGGTCCATGCACAGGCTGATGACGACAAGCTCTACATCAGCCGGGCCTTGCTGGAGGCTTATTCGACCCAATGGTCCATCATTGTCAGTCGCCGTCTGAATCGCCCCGACGGCAGTTTCGCCGGCATCGTGGCGATCACCTTGAATCAGTCATTCCTGTCCGCCTATTTGCCCAGCCGGACCGGTCCTAAAACCTTTGTTGGCTTGCTTGGCGATGATGGAATATTCCGTGCTGGCCGGATCGGACCGACACCCTTTGCCGGCGGTGACCAGTCCTTTGCAAGCTGGATCAAACCGGCTTCGAAAACCGGTGCGGTCACCCTCGTCCGCGACAGTCCGTTTGACCATGTCAGGCGCATTTTCAGCTTTCAGCAACTCAATGATTTCCCGCTGGTCTCTCTGGTGGGCATCGACGAGCAGAGCGCACTGGCACCGTACTACCGGAGTCGTGTCTCGACACTCTGGTCGGGTGCCGTCGGCTCGCTCGGACTGCTTTTTTTCTTTGCCATCCTGATGCGCCAGAGTGCGCGACTGCGAATCAGCGAACTGGCAGCGTCACAGGCGCAGACCGCCTTTCGCGCTGCTGCCGAAGGCAGTCTCGATGCGCTGACTATTTTGCAAAGTCACACCGACAGCAGCGGAACGATTTCCGATTTCGCGATTCAGGCGATTAACAAGCGGGGTGCCAGCCTGCTCAAGCGCGACCAGGAAGACCTCATCGGCCAACTGCTGTGCAGCGTTGTGCCAGGCACGCGCAGCGACGGATTTCTTGATAAATACCTGCACGTTGTCCGTAGCGGCATACCGATGGAAGAAGAGTTTCAGATCATCACCAGCAACGGCGGGCAACTCTGGTTGCGCCAGCAAGTCGTTCCCATCAACGGTGGCCTCGCGGTGACCACGCGCGATATTTCGGCACGCAAGGAAGCCGAACTGGAAACGCGGAACAACCGCGCCTTCCTGCAATCGCTGATCGATAACCTGCCGCTGGCGGTCTATGCCCGCGACATGCGCGGTGCCAGCGCGAGAACGATTGTCTGGAACGAAACAGCCGAAAAGATCACCGGCTATTCCTCCGAAATGGTGCTCGGACACGATGACGAGGCAATCTTTCCGACTGAAATCCGTTCGACGTTCAACCATTTTGAAGTCCGCATGGCAGCTAACCCGACGGTGCTCAATTTGCCTGATGTCCCGTTCAGAAGTCGCGGAGGCGAGCTGCATTGCTTGCGCATCATTGCCGTACCGTTGCTCGATGACAGCGGCAAACTCGAATACATCCTCGGCATCGCCGAAGATATCACCGTCAGCCGGCGGCAAGAAATGGCCTTGCGCAGCAAGCAGGCCGAACTGGCCGCCGCCAATGATGCGTCGCCGCTGGGACTGTTTCGCACGGACCCGGACGGCAATTGCACCTACGTCAATCGGACTTACGAAGAGATGTCCGGCCTGACTGCCGCACAGGCAATCGGGGATGGCTGGGTCAAGGCGATCCACCCCGAAGACCGCCTCAAGGTGTTCCAGGCATGGGGACATGCGAGCGGCGAACACGCGTCCTATCAGGGTGCCTACCGCTTCCGGCATGACAATGGCCGCATCGTCTGGGTCTCGATGAAGACCGCGCCCATCGTTGTCGATGGAGCCGTCGAAGGTTATGTCGGCAGCGTCGACGACATCACCGTCCGGCGCAAATCCGAACAGGCGCTGAGCAAAAGCGAACAGCGCCTGCGTAACATCACCGACAAACTGCCGGCGCTGGTCGCGTTTGTCGATGCCGAACAGCGCTTCCGTTTCAATAATCTGGCCTACCAGCATGCCTTCGGTATCAACCGTGACGACATCAAGTATCAGACCATCCGCGAATTCGTCGGCGAAGAACAATATGCGGTCATGTCACCTTACTTGCAACGCGCGCTGCGCGGCGAAACCGTCACCTTCGAACATGAAGAAGGCAGTGATGAAAACAACCGCTGGGCCGAGGCCACCTATATTCCGCAACTCGGCGATGACGGCAAGGAAGTCGTTGGCATTCACATGATGATGCACGACATCACCGAGAAAAAACACGAACAGAGTCGACTGCTGCAACTGGCGCAAGTCGACAGCCTGACCGGATTGCTCAACCGTGCGGGCTTTGAAAGCAAGCTGGCTCTGGCGCTCGCCGGTGCCCGCGAAAAGCAGCATATGGTGGCCTTGCTGTATCTGGATATCGATCATTTCAAGAGCATCAATGACACGCACGGACATCTGGTCGGCGATGCGCTGCTCAGAGCATTTTCGGGACGCCTGTCGCGCGCATTACGCTCGGTCGACACCATCGCGCGTTTGGGCGGCGACGAATTTACCGTCATCATGGAACGCATCACGCACACCGACGATGCCGAAAAAACTGCCGGGAAAATCGTCGATTCGATGCGTGCGCTGTTCAAGCTTGACGACTTGCCGCTGTCGATCACGGCCAGCATCGGTGTCGCTTTCTGCCCCGGCATAGCAATGAATGCCGATGACCTGATCCGCCAGGCCGACGAGATGCTGTATCAGGCCAAAGCAAGCGGACGTAATCAGTATTGCGTGAAGCTGCCGGATCATTGAGATCTGCAAATCAACAGCACAAGATGGAATTAACCGGGTCGGAACCGGTCACAGGTCCAGTGCGCCATCATGGTCCGACCACCCGCGCACCCACACCACCAGAAAAAGTCAACACCATGCCTACCGATAACCACACGCCCATGATGCAGCAATATTTGCGCCTCAAAGCGGACCATCCCGCCATCCTGCTGTTCTACCGCATGGGCGATTTTTATGAATTGTTCTTTGACGATGCGGTCAAGGCTGCGCGTCTGCTCGGCATCACACTGACCCAGCGCGGCAATTCAAACGGGGTACCGATCAAAATGTGCGGTGTGCCATTTCATGCCGCCGACCAGTACCTGGCCAAACTGGTCCGGCTCGGCGAATCGGTGGCGCTGTGCGAACAGATCGGTGACCCGGCCACCAGCAAGGGACCGGTCGAACGCAAGGTGGTCCGTGTCATCACGCCGGGCACGCTCAGTGACGCCGACCTGCTGCCGGAAAAATCCGAACGCAGCCTGTTGGCGTTATCCATTGTCAGCCAGCGCAAGAGCCTCACCGTCGGACTGGCCTGGCTGTCGATGGCCAGTGGCGCACTGCGAATGATGGAATTTGTCAGCGATGCGAAACATCTCGACGTCCGGTTGAAGCAGGAAATCGAGCGCATCGCGCCAGCCGAAATCCTGATCTCCGATGGCACCGATGACTGGCTCAACGACGCGACCCTGACCGCACGCACGCGGGTACCGCATTGGCATTTCGATGCGGCCAACGGCCACAAGGCATTGCTTGAACAACTCGGACTGGCAACGCTGCAAGGGCACGGCATCGACGATCACAGCGCGGGCAGTGGCGCGGCAGGTGCGTTGCTGTGGTACGCACAATCGACTCAGGGCAAGGGCTTGCAGCATGTGCGCACGCTGACCGTCGAAAATGAAAACGAGTTCATCGGACTCGATGCCTCGACCCGGCGCAATCTCGAACTGACCGAGACCATCCGTGGTCAGGATGCCAGCGCCACGGCACCGACGCTGTTCTCGCTGCTCGATCATTGCAGGACCACGATGGGCTCGCGACTGCTGCGCCACTGGCTGCATCACGCCCGGCGCGATCAGCACGTCGCGCGCGAACGGCATGCGGCGATCGAGGCGCTGATCGCCCTGGAGGACGCCGCCGATTTGCATCGCACGCTCAGTGCGGTACCGGATATCGAACGCATCACGACGCGTATTGCCTTGCTATCGGCGCGGCCGCGTGACCTCGCCGGCGTGCGTGGCGGCTTGCAGCAACTGCCTGCATTGCGCGCTATTGTTTTGCGCTGTCAAAGCGCCGCGCCAGTCGCGTTGCTCCAATCGATTCACGACGCCATGGCCACGTCCCACGCCTGCCTCGACCTGATCGAGCGCGCCATCGCGCCCGAACCGGCGGCGATGGTGCGTGATGGCGGCGTCATTGCACGCGGCTTTGATGCGGCACTGGATGAATTGCGCGGGTTGTCGGAAAACGCTGGCCAGTATCTGGTGGATCTCGAAACACGCGAACGGGCGCGTACCGGCATCGCCAACCTGCGGGTCGAGTACAACAAAGTGCATGGCTTTTATATCGAAGTCACACACGGGCAAACCGACAAGGTGCCTGACGATTACCGGCGTCGGCAGACCTTGAAAAATGCCGAGCGCTACATCACGCCGGAATTGAAAGCCTACGAGGACAAGGCGCTGTCGGCGCAGGACCGCGCGCTGTCGCGCGAAAAAATACTTTACGAACAGCTGCTGCAAGATCTCGCGCCGCACATCGGATCGCTGCAGGAAATCGCCCACGCCCTGGCGCAACTCGATACGCTGGCGGCGCTGGCCGATCACGCCAGGCGGCATGACTGGTGCGCACCGCAACTCGTCACCGGACCGGCGATCAGCATCGTGCAAGGCCGCCATCCGGTGGTCGAAAACATGATCGAACGCTTCATTGCCAACGACTGCGTGCTCGATGACGAGCATCGTCTGCTGCTGATCACGGGTCCCAACATGGGCGGCAAATCGACCTACATGCGCCAGGTTGCACTGATCACGCTACTGGCTTATGTCGGCAGCTATGTGCCCGCCGCAAGCGCCACCATCGGGCCGATCGACCGCATCTTCACGCGCATCGGTGCGGCCGACGATCTCGCCGGTGGTCGCTCGACGTTCATGGTGGAGATGACCGAATCGGCGGCCATCCTCAATGGCGCAACCGAACAGTCGCTGGTGCTGATGGATGAAGTCGGCCGTGGCACATCCACGTTCGATGGGCTCGCGCTGGCCTGGGCCATCGCACGCCATCTGATCGATGCGACGCGCAGCTTCACGCTGTTTGCTACCCACTATTTTGAACTGACCCAACTGCCGGACGTGCATGCCAGCGCGACCAATGTCCATTTGTCCGCCATCGAGCACAAGGACCGGATCGTCTTTCTGCACGCAGTCCAGGAAGGACCCGCCTCGCAAAGCTACGGTTTGCAGGTCGCGCAATTGGCGGGTGTGCCGCAACCGGTGATTCGCGCTGCACGCAAGCATCTGGCGCTGCTGGAAGCGCAATCGGTGCAGTCGACACCGCAGTTCGATCTGTTCGCCGCGCCGCCGTCGATGGCTGACGAATCGATCGCGCCGCTGACAACGCCGGAACCGGATCGGCTGCGCGATGCATTGGACCAGATCGATCCGGACAGCCTGTCGCCGCGCGATGCGCTCGCGCAGTTGTACGAACTCAAACGCCTTGCCGGCACCCTGTCGCAATGAGCAAAGTCTGGGTCGGTCTGCTGCTGGGTCTGACACTGGCAACATCACTGCATGCCGCCGACAACGGATTCAGTATCGCGGTACTCGCACCAGACAATGACGCCATGCTAGGCCGGGCCATTGCCGAAACCGATGACGCGAACCTCGCTTTCGTCGTGGTCAATGGCATCAAGGCGGCAGAGACCGAGTGCAGCGACCAGGTGTATTTGGAACGCAAGATCCTGCTGGATTCCGCCAAGAATGGCCTGATTATTTCGCTGGCCGGATCCGACTGGACGACCTGCCGGAATGCCGAGGGTCAATCCATTGCCGTGGCCCGCCTGACCCGTTTGCGTGACCTGTTTTTTTCTGACGAATTTTCCTTCGGCGGCAGCAAGCTTCCTCTTGTACGTCAATCCGGTACGCCAAAGTTTCGCAGCTACGCCGAAAACGCCCATTGGGAAGTCGGGACCATTCAGTTCGCGACGATCAACCTGCCCGCTGACAATAACCATTTTCTGGCGGCAGCAGGACGCAACAGCGAATACGAGGATCGCCAGATTGCCAATCACGTCTGGCTGCAGCGACTCATTGCCAATGCCACCTATCGCAAGCTGCCAGCGGTGGTCCTGTTTTGTGACGGCGATCTGCTGACGCCCAAAAAGCAATCCGCGCACAAGGATGGTTTTGCCCAATTGCGTAGTCAGCTCGCACACCTCGCGACCAGTTATCCCGGACGCATATTGCTTGTGCATGACCGAGCTGACGCCAACAGCGAGACGGGCGATGCGATACGCTGGAAGGGCAACATCGGCGCGTTGGCTGTCGGCTCGAACTGGCTTCGCCTGTCCATCAGACCGGACGAACCTGAAATTTTTAGCGTCAGTAATGGAGGCAACAGCAGCAGCGGCACGAATCGCAGCACCAATAAAAAAGCCGCAACCACGGTGAAGTGATTGCGGCTCTGGCCGATCATTCAATGATCAGTAAATCAGTGGATCGGATGGCTACGGAAATGGTCGCCTGACTCGTCATCGGGCTCTTCATTGTGATGACCGTGAGCACCATGCACATGACCATGAACGACTTCTTCGTCAGATGCGGCACGCACTTCGCCGACTCTCAGGTTGAACCGCAGTGCCATACCTGCCAGCGGATGGTTGCCGTCGAGTACAACCTTGTCATCGGCGATATCGGTCACGGTAAAGATCACGGAGTCATCGTCTTCGCCGCCATCTGGCAAGCCTTCAAATTGCATGCCCACTTCCAGCGGTGTCGGCAGACGGTCGCGGGGTTCTACCTTGACCAGTGCAGGATCGTATTCGCCAAAGGCATCATCGGGCTCAACCTGCAGGTTGGTTTCATAACCGGTGTCCTTGCCATCGAGCGCTTCTTCGATTTTCGGCAAGGTATTCTCGTAACCACCGTGCAAATACACCATCGGGTCCCGGCTTTCCTCAATCAGATTGCCCTGGGCGTCTGACAGCGTGTAGTGGACCGTCACTACGGTATTTTTGGCAATTATCATGGTGTATCCTTTCGTTTAAGAGTCTGCCGAATTATACCTTCCCGAATCACGTCAGGCCGGCCTGCGACATAAAATCCGCCGTAGTTGACCTGTCCCGGACCAATCCCGCCGGCCCCGACAGCTATAATGCGGTCATGAAAAAATCGACACTCCTGGGTGACCTGACACCCGCACAATTCCTCAAGGATTACTGGCACAAAAAACCGTGCGTGATCCGTCAGGCCATTCCCGGCTTTGCTGCGTTGCTGGACCGTGAGGCCCTTTTTGAACTGGCCGCGCGCGACGATGTGGAGTCGCGCCTGATTACCCAGTTCAAGCAAAAGTGGGAAATGCAGGCCGGCCCGCAAACTACCCTGCCCGCCATCACGAAGAAAAACTGGACCTTGCTGGTTCAAGGCGTGAATCTGCATGACGATGCGGCAGACGCCTTGCTACGTCAGTTTAATTTCTTGCCCGATGCCCGCCTCGACGATCTGATGATCAGTTATGCCAGCGATAACGGCAGCGTTGGTCCTCATTTTGATTCCTACGATGTGTTCCTGTTGCAGGCACAAGGGACCCGTCGCTGGCGCATTGGTGCCCAGGAAGATCTGACGCTACAGCAAGGGGTGCCACTGAAAATTCTCAAGCACTTCACACCGACCGAAGAGTTCGATCTCGAACCAGGTGACATGGTGTACCTGCCGCCGCACTATGCCCATGAGGGCGTTGCCATCGGTGAATGCATGACTTATTCGATTGGCTTTCGCGCTCCGTCGTTTCAGGAACTTGGCGAAGCTTTCCTGACCTTCATGTCGGATTCAATCGACCTGCCCGGTCGCTACGCCGACCCAGCCCTGACAGCAACCACGCGACCGGCTGAAATCAGCAGCGCGATGCTCGCGCAAGTGTCGACCGAGCTCAACAAGGTCCAGTTCACCAAGGACGATATCGCGATCTTCCTCGGCGAATACCTGTCCGAACCAAAAGCCAATGTCTTTTTTGAAGGCCCAAAACGACCGCTGACACTGGATAAATTCATGGCGCTGGCTGGCAAGCGCGGCGTGTCGTTGTCCCGCAAAACGCAAATGCTTTACCGCAGCAAGCTGATCTTTATCAATGGCGAGTCATTCGAGGTCGATGCCACAGACAAAACCCTGCTCAGTATGCTGGCGGACAGCCGCACGCTATCAGCCGAACTGACGGCTACTGCATCGCAGGATGTTGCCGAAGCCATGCATGACTGGTATCGGCAGGGCTGGTTGGCAACGACAAAGTAATAAGCTTCTTAACTGCAACGATATTTCAATTCGTACATGGATTTTGTTGCAAACAGTTACGTACCATAAAGCAAAGGATCCATGCCGTGGCGCACAAAAAGCCGTTATAATCGGCTGCTTAGAAAAAACCTTTCTGGCGTCCTCTGCGCGGTTGGCTTGGGTCTGGTTGGTAATTTCTATAGAGCGATAATTACCGGTAATTATTCATCGCATAACTCGAACCATTTGAATTTAAGGAAACACCATGAAAAAAGCACTGTTGATCGCCTCCCTGTTCGCCCTGACACTCGCAGCTTGCGGTAAAAAAGAAGAAGTCGCTCCAGTTGCACCAGCTGTTGAAGCTCCAGCTCCAGCCGCTCCAGCTGCTCCAGCTGCAGAAATGCCAGCTCCAGCTGCTCCTGCCGCTGACGCTACTGCTCCTGCTGCAGACGCTGCCAAGCCAGCTGAGCCAGCCAAGTAATTTCAGGCTGATATCGAAAGCCGACCTTCGGGTCGGTTTTTTTTCGACCGCCAGATCGGCAAGCCTGATCGTCAAGCCAGATCGACCCAGTCGAAACCATCCGATTGATCAGCGATACGAATCTGCGCATCAGCGCCGTCGAGTCCCAGCGTGATTGCTGCCGTTGCCAGCGCAGCCGTATTGTTTTGCTGGCTAAGGTGGGCACCGATGACCATGCGCAAGCGCGAACGGTCGAGCGCTGACAGAATTTGTGTGCTGCTGTCGTTCGACAAGTGGCCGTAGATGCCACCAATCCGGCGCTTCAATGACGGTGGATAAATTGAATTGGCCAGCATCTGCCGGTCGTGATTACATTCAAGGATGAGCGCCTCACAGCCGGCCAAGGCACCCACCATGTGTGGTGTCGAGTGACCTGCGTCGGTGAGCACACCGAGCCGGCTGCGCCCGTCGCTGGCGACGTACTGGACTGGTTCACGTGCATCGTGAGGGACCGTGTAGGGCAGCAGTTCAAGATCACCAATCGGGATGGTCACACCGTCCCGGCAAAAACGGACATCGACGCCCTTGCAATCATGCTGTACGGCCTGAAAGGTGCCGTAACTCAGCCAGACCGGCACGTGGTAGCGGCGCGCAAACTTGAACGCGCCACTCACATGGTCCGAATGCTCATGGGTGATGACGATGGCGCTCAGCTCTGCTGCGGCCATACCGATGCGCGCCATGCGGCGCTCGGTTTCCTTGACAGAAAAACCGCAGTCCAGCATGACGGTGGTGCGCGTCGTGCCGGAAGCTGCGGTAATGAGCAGCGCGTTACCTTCGCTGCCGCTGCCTAGACTGGCAAACTTCAATGAAACAAACTAGGCAAGTCCGTCAATTACTTGAGTTGCTCATTGACCAGCGTCAAGATGCGGTCAGCGGTACCTGACTTTTCAGGTTTGCCTTCATCATTGAGCACCGTGATCCTGCTGATCGTACCGACTTGCTTGACCAGGACCCGATAACGCTGGGCTTTTTTGACCTTATCGTCCGAGCTGCTGAACAGTCGCGAAAAGAAACCGTTATCAGCCTTCGATTTACTTTGTGCATCCTGCCCGAGATCAATATAACGAACGAAGTACATGCCTTCGACGCGGTCACGATCTTCCACCGTGAATCCCACCCGGTCTAGCGAAAGACCAACCCGACGCCAGGCGCGATCGAAACCTTCATCCACCTCGACATACGCCCCATCAGCATCCTTGCCCAGTTTTGAACGATCCGGCTTTTGCACTGCCTGCGCAACAATGGTCTTGGCCTTGACTTCTTCGACGCCAAGACGAGCCATCAGACGCGACAGGAATTCAGCCTCGAGGCCAGGATCTGCCGGTCTCGGGGTCCATATCGTGCCGTCTCTTTGCTGGCCGGTGACCACTTCTTCGGCACCGCGATGACTGATGTAGACCTCGGTCGTTCCATCGGCACCGCGTTCAAGACGGGTACGGAACTTGTCGCGTTCACCGGTCGAGTACAAGGAATCGATGACCTTGCCGAGCGTTTTGCGAATGAAATCTTGCGGAATCTTGGCACGATTTTCAGCCCAGTCGGTTTCCATGACGCCGGCTTCCGGTTTTTCGATATTGATCAAAAAACCCGAATCCTGCCAGAAATCCTTGATCTGCGGCCACAGCACTTCCGGGCTTGCCTTGACGACCAGCCAGCGCTCGTTACCGTCACGCATGACACGTGCTTCCGGCGTTCCTTTTGGCGCGATCACTTCCGGGATCGCGCTGGTTGCTACAGGCTGCGTACCCGTTTGTGCGGTATAGCTGGAAGCCGTCGCGGTGCCACGGTTACTCTCGGGAATCGCATAACGGCTGTCTTTTTTCAACTGCGTCAGGTCCGGCGGGACTTCCAGATTGACCGTGGATGCCTTGCTGGCGCTTTTGTAGTCCAGCCGCTCCGGTTCCACGAGCGAGCTGATCGAACCGCAGCCAGCCAGTCCGGTAAGGGCGACCGCAAGAACAAGGCCGCGGGCTATTTCAGGGTTGGAGCGTAATGTCATGTCGATACGGTATGAGAGTCGGATGGAGTTTGAAAAATCATCGAACAAGAGCGCTTGTCAATGCAGCTTATTGTAGTACACCGGATTCGCGCATCGCCGCGCGAACGACTGCGTGGAATTCAGCGGCAAGCGGAACCAGCGGCAAACGCATGCCGGCTTCGATCAGGCCAATCTCCTGCATCGCCCATTTCAGCGGCACCGGATTCGGTTCGACAAACAGTTTGTTATGCAAAGGCATCATGCAATTGTTGATCTTGATTGCTTCAGCAAGATGGCCGGCAATCGCGGCGACACACAGCTCGTGCATCGCGCGCGGTGCGATATTGGCCGTCACCGAAATATTGCCCTTGCCGCCGCACAGCATCAGCGCCATGGCAGTCGCATCATCACCCGAATAGACCGCAAAGGAAGACGGCACCAGTCTCAGCAAATCGATACCGCGAGCAATATTGCCAGTCGCATCCTTGACACCGATGATGCCTGGTACTGCGGACAGACGGACGATGGTGTCATTGCTCATGTCGGCGACAGTGCGCCCGGGTACGTTGTACAGGATGGCCGGCAAGTCGACCGCTTCGGCGATTTTTTTGAAGTGCTGAAACATCCCTTCCTGGGTAGGCCGGTTGTAGTACGGCACCACCAGCAACGACGCATCCGCACCGGCACTCTTGGCATAGCGGGTCAGTTCGATCGCTTCGGCCGTCGAATTGCCGCCGGTTCCGGCGATGATCGGGATGCGCTTGTCGGTATGCTCGACAGCGACCTTGATCAATTCGCAGTGTTCGTCCACCGTGACGGTTGGTGATTCACCGGTGGTACCAACGATGACAATGCCGTCGGTTCCTTCCGCGATGTGCCAGTCGATTAACTTGCGCAATCCCGGTAAATCGAGACTGCCATCTGCGTGCATCGGTGTAACGATTGCGACTAAGCTTCCCTGAATCATGATTATCGCGTGGCCAGTTTATGAAGTGGGTAATTGTAGCGGATCGCCGACGTCTGAGGGAGAGTATAGGCGTTTGCACCTACAAACGATTACACATTCTCTGACAACAGCGGGGTGTTGGCTGGCGCACCAGGGCGCAATTTAATTGCACACAATCTTTGTCGCATTGCGGGTGCCGGCAACGCTTCGTACCCATCCTCGAAAGCCAGAACATGAACCTGCGCGGCCAGCGCCGCAGCCAGCAACTCGCCGGGTTGCAGCAGAAACGCCGGACTCGACGGCTTGCCGAATTCACCGTTACCGTGGGCAAATGTTTCGACAATCAGCACACCACCATCGGTCAGACTGGCAAACAGCAAAGGCAACAACGGACGATGCAAATAATTGGTGACGACGATGCCAGCGAAGCTGCCAGGCTGCAGCAATTCGACTGCGCCGGTACCGTTTTCGAGATCAATGCAAGCCGTCGCTATGCCTGGCCCTGCCGTGGTTGCCAGCGCTTGTACATTGCGATCGACGGCTAACACGGTGTGTCCGGCGGCAGCCAGCAGGCGCGCATGCCGGCCACTGCCGCAAGCAAGGTCAAGCACCCTGCCCGCCGGAATGCATCCGGCAAACCGTTGTACCCACGCCGATGGCGCATCGATCGACTGATGCATCAACTGTACGACAGCCCCATCGCATCGCGCACATCACGCATGGTTTCCTGCGCCAGCTTGCGTGCGGTATCGCGGCCATCGGCCACTATGGCCCGCACCAGCGAAGGATCATCGAGATACACCTGCGCCCGTTCGCGCATTGGCTCCTGTTCTTTCAGGATCGCGTCGATGACGGGCTGCTTGCATTCAAGGCAACCGATGCCTGCCGACTTGCAGCCCTTCATGACCCATTCATGCGTACTGGTGTCGGTATAGACCTGATGCAACTGCCAGACCGGGCAACGCTCGGGATCACCCGGATCGGTACGGCGTACCCGTGCCGGATCGGTCGGCATCGTGCGAATTTTTTTGGTCAGGCTGTCCTTGTCTTCGCGCAACGCAATCGAGTTGCCATAGCTCTTGGACATTTTCTGGCCATCGAGACCCGGCAAGCGCGACGACTCGGTCAGGCGGCATTGCGGCTCGACCAGAATCAGTTTTCCACTGCCTTCCAGGTAGCCGAACAAGCGCTCGCGATCGATCATGCTGAGGTTTTGCGTGTCGTCAAGCATCGCCTTGCCTTGCTGCAGTGCCTCGTCCTTGCCCTGCTCCTGATAAGCCTTGCGCAGTTCGGCGTAAATCTTGGCGCGCTTGCCACCGAGCTTCTTGACTGCATCGCGGGCTTTTTCCTCGAAGCCTTTTTCCTTGCCATACAGATGATTGAAGCGTCGTGCGATCTCGCGCATCATTTCGATATGCGGCACCTGGTCCGCACCAACCGGCACCTGACTGGCGCGATAAATGAGCACATCGGCTGCCTGCAACAACGGGTAGCCGAGAAAACCATAGGTTGCGAGGTCGCGATCGGCGAGCTTTTCTTGCTGATCCTTGTAGGTCGGCACCCGCTCCAGCCAGCCCAATGGCGTGGCCATCGACAGCAGCAGATGCAGTTCAGCATGCTCGGGCACTTGCGACTGGATGAACAGGGTTGATTGCGACGGATCGACGCCGGCAGCGAGCCAGTCGATCAGCATGTCCCAGGTACTGGTTTCAATGATGCTCGGATCATCGTAATGCGTGGTCAACGCATGCCAGTCGGCGACAAAAAACAGGCAGGGCAATTCGGATTGCAACCGGATCCAGTTTTTCAGGGCGCCGTGATAATGGCCGAGGTGCATCGCACCAGTGGGCCGCATGCCGGAGACTACACGATCAGGATACATAGTCGATCAGTTCAAAAGGAAGTGGAAAGGAGTGGTCAGCACGGTCAGAAAACCGGAAGCAACAGTCACCACCGGCAACACCCAGACCGGATACAGAATCTTCGTCAGCGCCAGTCCCAGCACGATGAAGAAGCCATACGGTTCGAGCTTCGCATACTGGTTGGCGATCTTGTCAGGGAGCAGGCTGTACATGACCCGTCCGCCATCAAGCGGAGGAATCGGAAACAGATTAAAGGCAAACACCACCAGATTGACCATCACGCCAGCCTGCACCATTTTGTAGAAAAACGGTTCTTGGACATGAAAAGCGGTCAGGAGAATGCCCAGCATGGCCCAGATAAATCCCATGAACAGGTTCGATGCGGGCCCGGCAAAAGCTACCCAGCGCATGTTGCGCTTAGGATTGCGCAAGCGCCCGAAGTCGACTGGTACTGGCTTGGCGTAACCGAACAGGAACGCACCGCCAGTCGAGAAATACAGCAGGATCGGCACGAGGATGGTTCCGACCGGATCAATGTGGACAATCGGATTGAGCGTCATCCGGCCTTCGTCGTAGGCCGTGTTGTCGCCGAAGTAGCGTGCCGCATAGGCATGTGCCGCCTCGTGCAGCGTGATGGCGAACAATACAGGCAGAAAAAAGACCGCAACGGTCTGGATCAAATCATTCATGGCGGGAGTTTAGCAGAGGGAAGGTGGAGCACCGCGAAATAACGCAGGAGCGGAAAAGAATCGGCATGAAATCAGAAACCGAACAGCTCAAGAGGCCCGCGACCGGCGCGGATCAGCACCGGCTCGTCGCCGCTGAGGTCGACCACGGTGGTCGGCTCGAGGCTGCAGGCACCGCCGTCGATGATCAGATCAACCTGCTTTTCGATGCGATCGCGCACGCTGTCGGCATTGGTCAGCGGCAGTTCATCACCCGGCAGGATCAGCGTGGTACCGAGCAACGGCTGGCCAAGCTGCTCGAGCAAAGCCAGTGCAATCCGGTTTTCCGGTACCCGCAAGCCGATCGTCTTGCGCGATGGATGACTGACACGGCGCGGTACTTCCTTGGTGGCCTCGAGGATCATCGTGTAGGACCCTGGCGTGGCGGCCTTCAGTAAACGATATTGCTTGTTATCGACCTTGGCATACAGCGCAATCTCGGCGAGATCGCGGCACAGCAAGGTCAGCAGATGCTTGTCATCGACGCCGCGAATTCGGCGTAACCGTGTCACCGCGTCCTTGTCATCGAGATGGCAGACCAGCGCGTAGCTGGAGTCGGTCGGCATCGCAACAATGCCACCCCGATGGATAATTTCTGCCGCCTGATTGATCAGGCGTTGTTGCGGATTCTCGGCATGGATTTGAAAAAATTGGCTCATGAATACAAACGGCGGCCACTACGGCCGCCGTACTCCAGAAAAATAACGGTTAACGCTGAGCGCGCAGCGCAGCAATGCGTTGTTCCATCGGCGGGTGTGTCGAGAACAACGCCATGAATCCGGGCTTGTCACTGATACCCATCGAGGCCATCGATTGCGGCAATGAATTGGGCGTCATGCCGCCGAGGCGCTGCAATGCACGCACCATCGGTTCGGCCGAGCCCAGCAACCTGGCCGAACCGGCGTCGGCACGGAATTCGCGGTGGCGGGAGAACCAGGCAACGATCACCGATGCACCGATGCCAAGTACGATTTGCGCCACGATCACCGTGATCATGTAACCGATACCGGGACCGCTATTGCTGTCACCACGGGACAGTGCGCGATCCACCGCGTAACCGATCACGCGCGACAGGAACACCACGAACGTATTGACGACCCCCTGGATCAGCATCATCGTCACCATGTCGCCGTTGGCAACGTGGGCGATTTCATGCGCCAGAACAGCTTCGATTTCTTCCTTGTTCATCGATTCGAGCAAGCCGGTAGAAACTGCTACCAACGCGGAATTCTTGAACGCGCCGGTCGCGAAGGCATTGGCTTCACCTTCGTAGATCGCCACTTCCGGCATCGTGATCTCGGCCCGTCTTGCGAGTTTCTCGACCGTGCTGATCAGCCAGACCTCAGTCGAATTAGTCGGCGACTCGATGACCCGGGCACCAGTGGAGCGCTTGGCCATCCACTTGCTGATCAGGAGCGAAAAGATCGAGCCGGTAAAACCGACGACCAGCGAAAACACCATCAACATCGGTAAATTCAGTCCGGCCTGGGTAATGAACCGATCCACACCCAGCACCGACAGGACGACGGTCAAGACCAGCATCACCGCAATATTCGTGGCTAGGAACAGAAAAATTCTTTTCATACAGGAGACTCCGCATTGAAGATGGCAGGAGAAGCCAAGATGCGGCCACCCGACCCGGATTTCAAGAGCCCGCCTACAGCTTCCAGTCGGCCCACACCGGCGTGACTGAAGGCGGCAATGGCGGCAACGCGCCAAGGTCGACCCGCGATTCTCCCGGCCCATGAAAATCGGAACCGCGCGAAGCACGCAAGCCGTAACGGTTGGCCAGCCGCGCATAGGTATCGTATTGATCCACGGTGTGGCTGCCGGTCATGACTTCGATGGCGCTGCCACCATAAGCGATGAATTCGTCGAGGAAGACGCCAAGCTGCATGTCCGTAAAATCGTAACGTCCCGGATGCGCGACTACGGCAACCCCACCAGCACCGCGTATCCATTGCACCGCCTGCTGCAATGTCGCCCAGCGATGCGGCACAAAGCCCGGCCGGCCTTCGATCAGGTACTTGCTGAAGACATCCGGGACGTCGCGGCACTCGCCAATTTCAATCAGATAACGGGCGAAGTGGGTGCGAGAAATCAAGTCCGGGTTGCCGACGAAATTGAGTGCGCCATCAAACGCATCCGGTATGCCTACCATTGCGAGCTGGTCAGCCATTTCGCGGGCGCGTTGTTCGCGTCCTGAACGGGTCGAATCGAGACCCAGCACCAGTTGCGGATTGGTTTCATCAATTTGCAAGCCGACGATATGGACGGTTTCGCCGGCCCAGGTAATCGAGATTTCGACGCCGGCAACGAACTGCAGGTCGAGTTCACGTGCCGCCTCGCGGGCTTCGGCAATGCCGCTGACTTCATCATGATCCGTCAGTGCCCAGACATCGACACCGTTGGCCTTGGCGCGCGCGGCGACTTGCGCCGGTGCCAGCAAACCGTCGGAGAAAGTGGAGTGGCAATGGAGATCGATGTTGAGCACGGGATCGACGCAATTCAATTGATTGGGATAAGTCATTGTAACGTGATGCGGCGCGGCGCATCGCCGCGCCATGCAAGCGACCTGGCTACTTCAGAAAATCCTCCACCAGCCGTGCCAGTTGCTCCGGCTGGTCGTGGTGCAGCATGTGACCGGCATGGTTAATCATCGCGGTCTGGACCGTCGGTAAAAAGGTGATGCGCCGGTCGATCTCGATACGCGCCTGCTCCTTCGGCCCCATCCAGCGCCAGACATCGGTCTGGGCGGCTTCGACCCACAAGACGGGCGCACTGACTTGCTGCCAGCACGCCATGGCCTCGTCAACCTGATAGAGCAACGGGCTCGACTGCTTGTGGGCAGCGTCACCGAGGATGCGCCAGCTGCCATCGTCTTGCTGCGCGGCCCAGTGACCCGACAGAAAAGCCGCACGCGCATCAGTCAGGCGCGGATTGGTCTTTTGCAGACGGGCAGCGACCTCGGCTTGCGAGGCATACGGTCGCATCGGACTCGGCGCAGCCAGTTCGTCCAGCCATTTTTCGTACCGGCGTGGTGCCTGCTCCGGGCGTGTTGCCGGCATGCCGAAGCCTTCGAGATTGATCAGCCTGGCCACCCGGGCGGGACGGATTCCGGCATACAGCGTCGCCACATTGCCACCCATGCTGTGCCCCAGCAAATTGACCGCTTGCTGTGGCGCGTAATGGTTCAGGATGGCATCGAGGTCACCGAGGTAATCGGCAAACCAGTAACTGTCCGCGCCGGAATCATCGGTCAGACCAAAGCCTCTCCAGTCCGGCGCAATCACATGCCAATCGCCCTCGAGATGATCGACCACAAACTGGAAGGATGCCGACACATCCATCCAGCCATGTACCATGAAAAGCAGCGGCGCATCCGGGTTACCCCAATGGCGAATGTGGTAACGCAGACCGCGTACCGTGATAAATTCCGAGCGGGAAGCTTTCATGTTTTCCTGTTGAACGAGATGTGAAGCACACTGCAAACGATGCGAACAATGCAGCCGAATAGAACGACCGTGCAAAATTATACCGGAGACCACATGCCCGCAGTCAGCAAGACCCCCGTTCACGATCAGTACCAAAGCCTGTATGACGATTTTGTCTGGCATGTTCCCACCCGCTTCAACATCGCCGAAGTCTGCAGCCGGCGCTGGGCGACCGATCCCGAGCGCGTTGCGCTGCTGTGCGATGACGAATCCGGTGACCACAGCGCCCTGACCTATCGGGAACTGCAGGACGAATCCAATCGGCTGTCGAATGCCCTGCGCTACCTCGGTATCACCCAGGGGCAATGCGTCGCCATCATTTTGCCGCAACGCGCCGAAACGCCGATCGCGCACATGGCCTGCTACCAGCTCGGTGCGGTCGCGATGCCGATGTCCATCCTGTTCGGTCCTGATGCACTCAAATACCGCCTGCAAGACAGTGCCGCCCCTGTCGCCATCGTCGACCAGGCCGGACTGGAAAATCTGCTGGTCAGCCGGGCCCGCTGCCCTGCCCTCAAGCATCTCATTTACGTCGATGGCGAGCATGCCGAGTGTCTCGACTGGCAAGAGTTACTGGCCGAAGCCTCGACGGTATTCACACCGGTCGATACGCTGGCGACCGACCCGGCCATCCTGATTTACACCAGCGGCACCACCGGCGCACCGAAGGGCGCGCTGCTGCCCCACGCAGCGGTGATTGGCAACCTGACCGGCTTTGTCGCGTCGCAAAACTGGTTCCCGAAAAAGAAAGATATTTTCTGGTCGCCGGCCGACTGGGCCTGGACTGGCGGACTGATGGATGCCTTGTTGCCGACCCTGTATTTTGGCCAGACCATCGTCGGCTATCAGGGCCGGTTCAGCGCCGACATGGCGTTCGGGCTGATGGAAAAACATGGCGTCACCAATACCTTCCTGTTCCCGACCGCGCTCAAGATGATGATGAAAGCCGTGCCGTTGCCGCGCAAGAGCTACAAACTCAAACTGCGCGCCATCATGAGCGCCGGCGAAGCGGTCGGCGATGCGGTATTTCATTGGGGCCAGAAAGCGCTCGGCGTCACCATCAATGAAATGTTCGGCCAGACCGAGATGAACTACATCGTCGGCAACAGTGCCGGTAAATGGCCGGCCCGTCCGGGCAGCATGGGCCGGCCCTATCCCGGCCATCGGGTGGCGGTGGTCGATGCCGAGGGTGTCGAACTACCCGCCGGTAGCATCGGCGATGTCGCGCTCCATCGCACCGACCGGCACGGCACGCCTGACCCGATTTTTTTCCTCGGTTACTGGAACAACCCGCAAGCCACCACCGACAAATTTCGCGGCGACTGGTGCTGCACCGGCGACCTGGCATTGATGGATGCCGACGGCTATCTGTGGTACCAGGGCCGCGCCGATGACATGTTCAAGGCGGCCGGCTACCGGATCGGCCCGTCCGAAATCGAGAACTGTCTGGTCAAGCATGCCGCCGTTGCGAATGCCGCCGTGGTGCCCAAGCCGGACGCCGAACGCGGCAATCTGGTCAAGGCATTCGTGGTGCTGGTCGACAGCGTGGCGCGCAATCCGCTGGCCGATAACGCCCTCAAGGCCGAACTGCAAGCACACGTGAAATCGCAACTCGCGCCGTACGAATATCCGAAAGAGATCGAGTTCATCGATGCCTTGCCAATGACGACGACCGGCAAGGTGCAGCGCCGCGTCTTGCGTGAACTGGAACGAGAGCGCTCCGGCAGCGCATCCTGATTCTCCGGCGGCAGTAAAATGCCGCCTTTACCGAACTTTTCAACAGGACACCTCCATGGCCATCTACCATTACGGCGAACATGCGCCCCAGATCGATCCGTCGGCTTATGTGACCGACGAAGCCACACTGATCGGCAAGGTGCGCCTTGCTGCCAACAGCAGCGTCTGGTTCAACGTCACGCTGCGCGGCGATAACGAACTCATCAGCGTTGGCGAAAACAGCAATGTGCAGGAAGGCGCGGTCTGCCATACCGACATCGGTTATCCGCTGACCATCGGCGACAACGTCACTATCGGCCATCAGGCCATGCTGCACGGTTGCACGATAGGCGCAGGCTCGCTGATCGGCATCCAGGCCATCGTCCTCAATGGCGCAAAAATCGGCCGCAACTGTCTGGTTGGTGCCGGTGCACTGGTCACTGAAGGCAAGGAATTCCCGGACAATTCATTGATCATCGGCACCCCGGCCAAAGCCGTACGCACGCTGACCGCCGATGAAATCCTCAAGCTCGCAGGGAGCGCTGCCAGCTATGTGGCACGCGCGCAGTCGTTCAAGACCACACTGAAAAAGGTGTCCGCATGAGTCAGCACAAGACCCCCGACACGTTGCAAAAATTCATGTTCGATGGCGCCCCCGTGCGCGGCGAACTGGTCGAGTTATCGGACACCTGGCGTCAGGTACAACAGCGGCGCGACTATCCGCCGGCCGTGCGAACACTGCTCGGCGAAATGATGGCAGCGGCAGCACTGTTATCGGCCAACCTGAAATTCAATGGCGCGATCGTCATGCAGATTTACGGTGATGGCCCGGTGCGCTTGCTGGTCGTCGAGTGCGATGGCGATTTGCAGATGCGCGCTACGGCCAAGTTCGATGCCGAAGCCGTCATCAGCGAAGCATCACTGCTCACCGACCTCGTCAATCTGAACGGCAAGGGCCGTTTCGTCATCACGCTCGACCCGAAAGACAAACTGCCAGGACAGCAAGCCTATCAGGGCGTGGTCCCGCTCGATGGCGACAGCATTGCCACCGTCATCGAACACTACATGCTGCGCTCGGAACAACTCGACACGCGCTTGTGGCTAGCCGCCGACGGCAATGTCTCGCGTGGGTTGCTTCTGCAAAAACTGCCAAGCACCGGCGGCGTCGACGCACCTGTCGACGACGACCTCGCCACCTGGGATCGTAGCGTAATGCTGGGCTCGACACTGCGCAATGCAGAGTTACTGGAAACCGACATCGAAACGTTGATGCGGCGGCTGTTCTGGGAAGAAACCATCCGTGTTTTCGATCCCCAGCACCCGAGTTTTCGCTGCACGTGCAGCCGCGAACGCGTTGGCAACATGCTCAAAATGCTGGGTCAGGAAGAAGTCAACTCGGCCCTGGCCGAAATGGGAAAGATGTCAGTTGATTGCGAATTTTGTGGCCAGCATTACGCCTTCGACAAAGTCGATTGTGCGCAATTGTTCGTGGCAACCGAGGTATTGGCGAGCGATAGCAGCGTCAAGCATTGAGGCAGGCGTTGGTGCAACGCTAAAATCCGTAGGGTGCAATAACCGAAGGGCATTGCACCCTACGGCCGGGACTCAACGGGTACCGCGCACCGGCGGCAACGGCCCGGCATTAGCAGGCGTTGGCTTGACTGCGATTTCGGGTGTTGGCGTGCCTGCCGACAACACCTGAATGAACACTTCGTCTTCCTTGACCATCCCGAGTTCGTAACGCGCCCGCTCCTCGATCGCACCGGTACCGGTTTTCAAGTCCTGCACTTCGGACGCGAGCTTGGTATTGCGGGCTTTGAGGTCTTCGGTTTTTTGCACGGCGGCATTGACCTGCTGATCCAGTTCGGCCACGCGCAGCCAGCCGCCCTTGCCAAACCAGAGCGGGTATTGAATCAGCAATAACAGCGCAGTCAGGCAAATCAGAATCAGGCGCATGGTGAAAAGTGTGAGTTGACGTCATGCACACGGGCCACTGCGGGCCCGTACTGCATTGTGTTACCGCAGGTTATAAAAAGCCTGTCGGCCAGGATAGCTGGCGATATCACCGAGGTCTTCTTCGATGCGCAGCAGCTGGTTGTACTTGGCCATGCGGTCCGAACGCGACATCGAACCGGTCTTGATCTGCAACGCATTGGTACCAACGGCGATGTCGGCAATGGTCGAATCTTCGGTCTCGCCGGAGCGATGGGAAATGACGGCGGTGTAGCCGGCGCGCTTGGCCATTTCGATGGCGGCGAAGGTTTCGGTCAACGTTCCGATCTGGTTAATTTTGATCAGGATCGAATTGGCGATGTTCTTGTCGATGCCTTCGCGCAAAATCTTGGTATTGGTGACGAACAAGTCGTCACCCACCAGCTGGATTTTCTTGCCGAGCGCTTCGGTCAGGATGGCCCAGCCTTCCCAATCGTTTTCCGCCATGCCGTCTTCGATCGAAATGATCGGGTACTTGTCGCACCAGGTTGCCAGCAGGTTGGTGAAATCAGTCGAGCTCAGTGCCAGTCCACCTTCGCCGGTCAGCTGATATTTGCCGTCCTTGTAGAACTCGCTCGCAGCACAATCGAGACCAAGCGCGATTTGCGTACCTGGCTCGTAACCGGCTTCTTCGATGGCCTGGATGATCAGCTTGATCGCCATTTCATGGTTGTCGACGTTCGGTGCAAAACCGCCTTCATCACCGACCGAAGTCGCCAAACCCTTAGCCTTCAGAATTTTTTTCAGCGTATGAAAAATTTCGGCGCCATAACGGATCGCTTCCTTGAAGCTCGGTGCGCCCACCGGGATGATCATGAACTCCTGGATGTCGAGATTGTTGTCGGCATGCGCGCCGCCGTTGATGACGTTCATCATCGGTACCGGCATTTGCATCGCGCCACTGCCACCGAAGTAGCGATACAGCGGCAAGCCCGATTCTTCGGCAGCGGCTTTGGCCACGGCCATCGAGACTGCCAGCGTGGCGTTGGCACCGAGGCGTGCCTTGTTGTCGGTGCCGTCGAGGTCGATCAGTGTGCGGTCGAGAAAGGCTTGCTCGTTGGCGTCGAGGCCCATGATGGCTTCGGCAATTTCGGTATTGATGAATTCGCAGGCTTTCAGGACACCCTTGCCGAAGTAGCGACTCATGTCGCCATCGCGTAATTCAATGGCTTCGCGCGAACCGGTCGATGCGCCGGATGGCACCGAGGCACGACCCATGACGCCGGATTCCAGCAGGACGTCGCATTCGACGGTTGGATTGCCGCGTGAGTCAATGATTTCGCGGGCGATGATGTCAACGATGGCACTCATGATTTCTCCTGGATCTTGCAGTTTTGAATTGGGGTAAAAAGTGAACGGTCAAGCGCGACCGTTACGCGAAATCAGTTTCGAGGAAGCCGTTTTTCTTGACGACACGATCTAGTTCGATCAACGTCGACAGCAGTTCGCGCATCCGACCCAGCGGTACCGCATTCGGTCCGTCGGACATCGCTTCGGCCGGATTCGGATGGGTTTCCATGAACAGACCCGCGATGCCTACTGCGACCGCAGCACGTGCCAGAACCGGCACGAATTCGCGCTGACCGCCCGATGAACTGCCCTGCCCGCCCGGCAATTGCACCGAGTGCGTCGCATCAAACACGATCGGACAACCGGTCTCGCGCATGATCGCCAGCGAGCGCATGTCCGACACCAGGTTGTTGTAGCCGAACGAAACGCCGCGTTCGCACGCCATGAAATTATCTTCCGGCAGACCCGCTTCTTTTGCTGCAGCACGCGCCTTGTTGATCACGTTGACCATGTCATGCGGTGCCAGGAACTGACCCTTCTTGATATTGACCGGCCGTCCCGACTGCGCGCACGCATGAATGAAGTCGGTCTGACGACACAAAAAGGCCGGGGTTTGCAGCACGTCGACTACCGCCGACACCGGCTTGATTTCGTCGATCGCATGGATGTCGGTCAGAACAGGAACACCCAGCTCGCGCTTGACGTCAGCGAGAATCTCCAGCCCCTTGTCCATCCCGAGGCCACGAAACGACGTCCCCGACGAGCGGTTCGCCTTGTCGAACGAGGACTTGTAAATGAAGGGAATGCCAAGTGCGCTGGTGATTTCCTTGAGCTGGCCAGCCGTATCAAACGCCATCTGGCGCGATTCGATCACGCACGGTCCGGCGATCAGGAAAAACGGCTGATCGAGCCCAATGTCAAAGCCACATAATTTCATGCTGCATCCTTGAGTGTGCCGGCACTCGCCTGCTTGTGTGCCAGCGCTGCCTTGACGAACGAGATGAACAACGGATGCCCGTCGCGTGGCGTGGATTTGAATTCGGGATGGTATTGCACGCCGAGGTACCACGGGTGTGAATGCGCGCCGGAGCGCGGCAATTCCATGATTTCGCACAGGTCTTCGGACGGTGTGCGGGCCGACACGACCAGACCGGCTTCTTCAACCCGGCTCAGGTAATGGTTGTTGGCTTCATAGCGATGGCGATGACGCTCGGTGACGACGTTGCCGTAAATTTCAGCAGCCAGCGTGCCGGGCTTGACTGCACAAGTCTGTGCGCCAAGACGCATTGTGCCGCCAAGGTCGGAATTGATGTCGCGCTTCTCGACCTTGCCGTCGTGGTTCTGCCATTCGTTGATCAGGGCCACGACCGGTTGCTCGGTCTCGTTATCGAATTCCGTTGAGTTCGCCTTGGTCAAGCCCGCGACATTGCGCGCATATTCGAGCAACGCGACTTGCATGCCGAGGCAAATGCCGAGGTACGGAATCTTGTGTTCGCGGGCATAACGGGCCGAGGCAATCTTGCCTTCGACACCGCGCTTGCCGAAACCGCCCGGCACCAGGATCGCGTCGTATTTGGCCAGCCCGGCAGGACCAGTGACTTCGATATCTTCGGAATCGAGATATTCGATATTGACGCGGCACTCGGTATGAATGCCGGCATGACGCAAGGCTTCGGTCAGTGATTTGTACGACTCGGTCAGGTCGACATATTTGCCGACCATACCGATGGTGACTTCAAACTTCGGGTTTTCGAGGGCATGCACCAGCCGTGTCCACATCGACAGATCGGCCGGTTTCGGGGACAGGGCGAGCTTGTCGCAGACAATTTTGTCGAGACCCTGATCGAACAGCATTTGCGGAATCTTGTAAATCGTATCGGCATCCCACACCGACATCACGGCATCTTCCGGCACGTTCGAGAACAATGAAATCTTGGCGCGCTCGTCATCCGGGATAGGCCGGTCGGCACGGCACAGCAGCGCATCCGGGAAGATACCGATTTCGCGCAATTTCTGAACGCTGTGCTGGGTCGGTTTGGTTTTCAGTTCACCGGCCGAGACCAGATACGGCACCAGCGTCAGGTGCACGAACGCAGCCGCATTGCGACCGGCGCGCAGACTTAGCTGACGCGCGGCTTCAAGGAATGGCAGCGATTCGATATCGCCGACGGTGCCGCCGATTTCAACCACGGCGACGTCATAGCCTTCGGCACCGCGATGGATGTAATCCTGAATTTCATTGGTGATGTGCGGGATGACTTGCACGGTCTTGCCGAGATATTCGCCACGACGCTCCTTGCGGATCACCGATTCATAAATCTGGCCGGTCGTGAAGTTATTGACCTTGCGCATCCGGGTGGTGATGAAGCGCTCGTAGTGACCAAGGTCGAGGTCGGTTTCGGCACCGTCATCGGTGACAAACACTTCGCCATGCTGGAACGGACTCATCGTGCCGGGATCGACGTTGATGTACGGATCGAGCTTGAGCATGGTGACTTTGAGGCCGCGCGATTCAAGAATCGCTGCGAGAGAGGCTGCTGCAATCCCTTTGCCAAGGGATGAGACGACGCCACCGGTTACGAATACAAATTTGGTCATTGCAGATAGTGCCGAACGGCACGTGCGGGAAATCGGAATTATACCGCACGCTGAATGCCGCACGCAGATTTTCCAGCCCGACTATCGACGGTAAAAAATTATGACCGGCGGTCGGGACGCGATCCATTACAGCGCGTAAGCAAACAACAAACGCACAAAGTTTTGCGTGCCTATGCTGTTTGGCAATGTGCGAATTTCATTGCCGCGCCGGACCACCGAAGCACTGACGCTCCATGGCGAGCGCTGCCACACCGCGCCGATTTCTGCTTCGCCGACCAACCGTTTCGGATCGACCGTGTGCGGGTTGCTGCTAGAAAAATAACCGCCCTGCAGCGTCGCGTTGTATCCCACTGCGCTTGCTTCGGCTCGCACGAAGCCGTGCAACGTCGGCTGATCCGGCAGCACATTGAGCTGCCCGGCACGCAGCAGCACACTGGCACTGGCATCCGTAAAAATATTACCGAAGCGCGCCTGCAGCGCGGGTGTCAGATCGACCGCGCTGCCGAGCTGCCAGCGCACCGGAGCGAGTTCGCCAACCAGCACCGCGCCAAATTCATTACGCATCTGCTTGGCCCAACCTTGCGGCAACTGCTGTCCGATCAGCCGGTGCAAGTGCGTCTGCGTCCACTCGCCACCGGCACACGGGCCGAGGCAACCGAGATCCATCCCGAGCTTCCAGTGCGTGCCATCGGCCAGCGCTTGCTGCCGGTAGACACCGCCAAATAGCCAGCCTGCGTACGGATGATCGGTCGGTCCGATCTGGGACGGCAACAGGCGCGTGTCCGAAGGCGTGTACATCTCCTGGCCGATGCGCCAGCCAATGCTGTCGAGCCTACCGGCCGAATGCAGATCGATGCGTTGACCAATGCGGGCACCGCTGGTGTAGAAGCCGTCATCGCGGTTGAGCAACAGACTGTCGTTATCGATTTCCAGCGTTACGCTAGACGCGCCTTCGGCGCGCATGCGCGTTACATCAGGAAAGTCGACTGCGTGAACCGTACCTGCCAAGGCACACAGGGCTAACAACGCGAATTTCATCATTGGGTATTTCCGAGTAAGGAGGTAATCATGGTGTGGGTCGCGTCGGCCGCCGCCTGCGGCGAAGCCATCGGAAACAGGTGCCCGCCGGGAATTTGCGCGAAATGGGAACCGACCAGTCGCCGGGTGGCATCGAGTCCGGCTTGCTGACACTCGACGGACTCCAGCCCGCCGATAAACCCGATCGGAACCGGAAACGACCCCCGTGCGAGTGCGCCAAGGTCATGCGGCAAGCCGCGATAGACCGCCGTTTCGATTTCGCGCGTGAAGCGCAACGTGACACCCTCTGCATGTGGCTCCATGCCGTACTGGATGTAATCACGCAAGACTTCTTCGGGCCAGACAGCGAACATCGCTTTCGACGCATAGTGGGCATAGGCGGCTTCGAGGTCGGGCCAGAATTGGCGGCGACGCTGCGAAAAACGCGCCGGCGAAAATTTCATGTCCAGCCCGGTCAGCTTCGAGACCCGCAGCGCCAGCGCACGCCAGCCTGCCACCACCGGCGAATCCAGCAGCACCACGGCGCGCACCAGATCAGGCCGCTGCTTGGCCACCATCATGCACAGCATCCCGCCCAGCGAATGACCGACCAGAATCACCGGCTGATCATAGCGTTCCAGCAGGTCGTCCTGCAATTCGCGCCGCAACGCGTCCCAGCCATCGCGCACCGGATAGTCGGGATTGTGGGCATGCATCGGCAGCGCGCGCACGTCATAGTGCGGTGACAGCGCGCGGAAAAAAGCGCGGTACGTATCGGCCGGATAGCTATTGGCATGGGCAAAGTGCAGCACAGGGTGAGTCATTGTTTATCGCTTCCTATCGGTCATACCAATACCGCGCATGGGTGCTGCGGTACGTGCTCAAGGTCAAATTCTGGCTGAATTGTAATGTGATTGCCCCTGAGTCATCCGTTCGTACGCGCTCGATGCCATGCTCGGCATAGCGCGCAAAGACTTCCGGCTTCGGATGATGGTAGCGATTGCGGTAGCCAACCTGAAACACCGCCAGCGTTGGCGCGACCGCGTCGAGAAAGGCTTCGGTCGATGAGGTGCCGCTGCCATGGTGCGGTGAAAGCAGCACGGTGCTACGTAATTGGCCGGGAATGCGGTTGACCAGTTCGATTTCGGAAGTCGCTTCGATATCGCCGGGGAGCAGGATGGCATGACCGCCGGCTGAAATCTTCAGCGTACAACTGCGTGCATTGGGCTTCCATTTGTCGCTGGTATAGCTGACCGCTGTCGGATGCAGCATCTCGAAGTGCACGCCATCCCAGTCCCAGCGCTGACCGGCCAGGCAGCGCCGGTGTATTGACGCAGCGCGCACGATGCGATTATCCAGCGGCAGCGAGCTCGACACCCAGCCGACTGGTAACGCAGCCAGTAACGACAGCGCACCCCCCGAATGATCGGTATCGCTGTGCGACACGATGACTGCATCGAGCGCGCCAATGCCGCGGGCTTTCAGATACGGCAGCAGCACGCGATTGGCACCGTCGGATTCGGGCGCATAAGCCGGGCCGGTGTCATACAGCAAACGGTGCCCGGCGGTCTCGACCAGCAAGGCCATGCCCTGGCCGACGTCGAAGGCAATGACATCGAATTGGCCAGTCTGCGGATGGGTCGGCAACGTTGTCAGCAGCGGCAACCAGCCGGCCACTCCGGCCCAGCGCAGCGGCCAGCCGCGCGGTGCGAGCCACCACAAGGTGCCGATGGCAGCCGTGCAAAATGCCCACCACGACGGCACCGGTGCCGACCAGACTGCCCACGACAAACCGCTTAACCAGGTAAGCGCCTGCGCCAGCAAATCGATGCAGGCATGGCCCGACCACAGCAACCAGCCACTGAACGGGACCGGCGCGACACTCCCCAACAAGGCCAGCGGGGTGACCACGAAACTGACCAGCGGAATGGCAATCGCATTGGCCAGCGGACTGATCAGCGACACTTGCCCGAACAGCAGCAAGGTCAGCGGTACCATGCCGATCGACACCACATATTGCGTCTGCGTTGCTGGCATCAGCGCCGCCCGCCAGCGCTGCCAGCGGGTGGTCGCAGGTGCCGGCGGCAAGCGTCCCACCGATGCATACAGGATGATCGCCACCGCGCCAAACGACAGCCAGAATCCGGGTGCCATCACTGCCCACGGATCGAGCAGCAACACCACCGCCAGGGCGATACACAGCACCGACGAGACCCGCGTCAGTCGTCCGCACCAGAGCGCTAGCGCAACCACCGACAACATATACAAGGTACGTTGCGCGGGCACCCCGAAACCGGCCAGCAGCACATATAACAGCGCCACGGCAACACCGACCAGTACGGCAAACTTCTGCGCGGGTAGTCGCAACGGCAATGCAGCATCGGTAAAAAAAGACCGTCGCCACAAGGCTTGACCAAGCGCGGCAAACAGGCCGGCGACCATCGTGATGTGCAAGCCGGAGATCGAAATCAGGTGGCCGATACCGGTGCGTGTAAAAATATTCCAGTCCGATTGCACGACCCCGCGCTGGTCACCCACCACGAGCGCGACCAGCACGCCGGCATAACGTTTTTCAGGCAAGGCAGCGAGAATGCGGGCGCGCAACCAGCCACGGCTGCGTTCGACCAGATTGCCGGGACTGATGACGAATGCCGCCAGCCGACCATTCTTCAAGCGGGCATCGGTATCGGGCCGGACATACCCGGTGGCGCGCAGATTCTGTTCGAGCAGCCAGGCTTCGTAATCAAACCCGTAAGGATTGGCATTGCCATGCGGACGCGACAAACGCACCGTCAATTGCCAGCGTTCGCCCGGTTGCACATCGCCGACGACTTGCGTGGTCTGGCCGAAAAATCCGGACGACCAGGCCAGCGCCAATCGTGGCGGCAAGACCGGCGTGACACCATCGAGCGGCAACACGCGCTCCACCAGAAAATTAAATCGCACGCCCTGCTCGACGCTGGCCGGCAAACTGTCAATGGTGCCGATGACGGTGATGTCGCGCCCTTCGAGTTCTACAGGCAAGGACCGCTGCAAATAAAACTGCGCGAACAGCGTGGCCCATGCAAAACCGAGCAGCGCCGCAACGCTTGCCACCAACGGCAGCCGAATCTGCGCTGTTTTTATCCGTTTGAATGCAAGCAGTAGCAGCACGGCGCTCACCAGCAACGTCGTCGCCCACGTCGCCGGCAACAGCGTCGATTGCAGTTGCACCACCCCGACTCCGACCGAAAATCCGAGCAATGCCGTGCGCATGCGACGTCAGTAAAGTGCCGCCAGTCGCGGCAAGGCGACCAGTGCATTGGCGGTCGTGGCAGCTGCGATCGTCTCGACCGGCACATTGCGCAAGCCAGCCAGTGCAGCGCCGATCTGCGGAATCTGCGCCGGGCTATTACGCATCGGATGCAGCCACGCCGGTGACAGGTCGGGCGCGTCGGTTTCGAGCACCAGTGCGGACAGCGGCAGTTCGGTGGCGAGGCGGCGAATCTGCAAGGCACGGGTGAAGGTCATCGCGCCACCGAGCCCCAGCTTGAAACCGAGCTCGATGAATTGCAGCGCCTGCTGAAAGCTGCCATTGAACGCATGCGCGCAACCGCCGCGCACTCGGATGCGGCGCAAATGCTTGAGCAGCATGTCTTGCGAGCGCCGCACATGCAATAGCACCGGCAAGTCAAAGTCGCGGGCGATTTTTAATTGCTCGATGTAAAAGTGTTCCTGTTTCTCGCGCAGCGGCGACAGGGTCAGTGCAGGAATAAAAAAGTCCAGGCCGATTTCGCCGATGGCTAAAAACCGCGCATCCAGCAAGGCGGCGGGAATGGCCGCACGCAGCAGCAACAGATCGGCTTCGTCGGTTTGCGGTACGAACATCGGATGGATGCCAAGCGCATAGGACCCGTTAGTGCACGCTGCCGCGAGCGCGGCAACCGTGCCGAAATTGGCACGACCGATGGCCGGAATGACGATGCGGGAGACGCCTAGCCCGCGCGCCTCATCCGCCACCGCCTCGTGTTCACCGGCAAATTCGGCGGCATCCAGATGGCAATGGGTGTCGATCCACATCGGCGTACTCCGTTATTCGACGTAGGGTTCCAGCCCGCGCTCGGACAGCCGCAAGATGCGATCGCAATGGCGCGCCAGTTCGATGTCATGCGTGACGATGACGAACGAGGTGCCCAGCGTACGGGACAATTCCAGCATCAGGTCGAAAGTCTGGTGCGCGGTGGCGCGATCGAGGTTGCCGGTTGGCTCGTCGGCCAGCACGCAGGCCGGTTGCGTCACCAGCGCCCGCGCCAGCGCAACACGCTGCCGTTCGCCGCCGGACAGCTCGCCAGGCACGTGCGTGACGCGCTCGGCCAGACCGACACGCGACAGCACCTTGCGGGCGGCTTCCTGTGCCGTGGCGCGGTCGACGCGACGGATCATCAACGGCATCGCGACATTGTCGAGTGCTGAAAATTCAGGCAGCAAATGATGGAACTGGTAGACAAAACCGAGCGCGTGATTGCGCACTTCGCCACGCTCTTTTTCACCCATGCTGGCAAAGTCGCGCTCGAGCAAAGTGACACTGCCGGTACTCGGCGTATCGAGCCCGCCAAGCAAATGCAGCAGCGTCGATTTGCCGGAACCGGACGCGCCGACGATGGCGACGCGCTCCCCTTTTTGCACCTGGAAGTCGATGTCACCCAGCACCTTGACGGAATACTTTCCTTGCGTGAAGGTCTTTCCCAGACCGGCGCAGGACAATACCGGTGAATTTTCAATATTACTCATAGCGCAAGGCCTCGGCAGGTTTGACACGGGCCGCCCACCAGCTAGGATACAGCGTCGCCAGGAACGCCAGCACCACGGCAACCGCGCCGATGGTGCCGACGTCCGGCCAACGCAAATCGGACGGTAAGGCACTGATCAGATAAATGTCGCGCGGCAGAAATTGCACGCCGAGCAGGTGTTCGATCACCGGCACAATGACATCGACATTCAGGGCGATCAGCACACCGCCGCTAACGCCAATGGCCGTGCCGATCAAGCCCACCAGCGCACCCTGAATCATGAAGATTTTCATGATCGAGCGCGGTGACGCACCCAGTGTGCGCAGGATCGCGATGTCGGCCTGCTTGTCGGTGACGGTCATGACCAGCGTCGAGACCAGATTGAACGCCGCGACGGCAATGATCAGCGTGAGGATGATGAACATCATGCGTTTTTCAGTTTGCACGGCGGCGAACCATGTCTTGTTCTGTTTCGACCAGTCGCTGATGAGCACGTTGCCGGTCAGGATGCGCGACAGGTCGCGCGCGACCAGCGGGGCCGTCTGCATGTCGGCGATGCGCAGTCGTACGCCGGTAGGTGCCTTGAGCCGGAACATTTTTTCGGCATCGTCGATGTGCATGAAGGCCAGCGTGGAATCGTATTCGTAATGTCCGGCTTCAAAAATTCCAACCACCGTGAAAGCCTTGTAGCGCGGCACGACGCCTGCCGGCGTGACCTGTCCTTCGGGCGATACCAGCGTGACGCGGTCGCCGATGCCGGCTGACAGCGCACGGGCCAGTTCGCCACCAAGCACGATATTGAATTCGCCGGGACGCAAGTCGCTGAACTTGCCTTGCCGCACTTGCGCCGCGACTTCGGAGACATTCGATTCTTCGCCGGGCAGCACACCGCGCACAATCACGCCACGCAAAACGCCGTCACGCGTCATCATTGCCTGACCTGCCACGTACGGCGCGGCGCCTTTGACTTCTTTGTCCAGAAAAGCTTCCCTGGCAGTCGCCCGCCAGTCGGACAGGCCATTGACGGGATCGAATACTTCGATATGCGGGAGCACCGACAGCATGCGGTCGCGCACTTCTTTCTGGAAACCGTTCATCACCGACAGCACGACGATGAGTGCCGCCACGCCCAGCGCGATGCCCGCCATTGAGATCAGCGAGATGAATGAAATAAAACTATTACGGCCACTACGTCGGCCAGCCCGTGTGTAACGAATGCCGACCAGCCACTCGAACGGCAAATTTTTAAGAATACTCAATGGTGGGCTCCTGAATTCGACGTGCATCTTCCCACATAAAACAGATCGACTCCAATCAGGGTAGTCTGAGAGGTTGCGCAGCGTAACGAATGCCGTCAAGTAGTCTTTATTCGGCAACCAAAGATTGCATCGACAAGACCAGTTACCTGCATCAGGATCAGCTATGAAGGTCATTAAGAATATTTCGTAGGTTAATTTTTAACGAAAATCTATACTGGCCTACGCTGGAATCGCCAAACATTCACAGGAGAACGACTTGTCAAACGAAACAAAATGTCCGTTTTTAAGCGGAGCACCGCAAGCTACAGTCAACGCCGGTAGAAATAATGCTGACTGGTGGCCAAATCAGCTGAACCTGAAAATCCTTCAACAGAATTCATCGTTGACCAATCCGATGGGCAAGGATTTCAACTACGCCGAAGAATTCAAAAGCCTCGATCTGGAAGCCCTGGTCAAGGATGTCACTGCAATGATGACCGACTCCCAGGATTTTTGGCCGGCCGACTATGGTCACTACGGTCCCTTCTTTATCCGTATGGCATGGCACGCGGCCGGTACCTACCGGATTGCCGATGGTCGCGGCGGCGCCGGATATGGTACCCAGCGTTTTGCACCGATCAACAGCTGGCCTGACAACGTCAACCTGGACAAGGCACGTCGCTTGCTGTTGCCACTGAAGCAAAAATACGGCCGCAAAATTTCATGGGCTGACTTGATCGTGCTGACTGGCACCGTCGCCATGGAATCGATGGGCTTGAAAATGGTCGGCTTTGCTGGTGGCCGCGCCGACGTCTGGGAACCGCAAGAAGATATTTACTGGGGTCCGGAAACAGTATGGCTGGACAACAAGCGCTACAGCAAAGATCGCGTCCTTGAACAACCGCTAGCCGCAGTCCAAATGGGTTTGATCTATGTCAATCCAGAAGGCCCGGATGGCAATCCCGACCCAGTGCTGTCGGCACACGACATCCGTGAAACTTTCTTGCGCATGGCGATGAATGACGTAGAAACCGTTGCCCTGTGCGCTGGCGGTCATACCTTCGGCAAGGTCCACGGCGCTGCTGATCCTGGAAAATACGTCGGTCCTGCACCAGAAGGCGCTCCGCTCGAAGAGCAAGGTCTGGGCTGGAAAAATTCCTTCGGTACCGGCAAAGGCGTCCACACGATTTCCAGTGGTCTGGAAGGCGCATGGACACCGACCCCGATTACCTGGGATAACAGCTACTTTGATACCCTGTTCGGTTATGAATGGGAATTGACGAAGAGCCCAGGCGGTGCCCATCAGTGGACACCCGTCAATGGTGGCGGTGCGGGTACCGTGCCGGACGCGCATGATCCGGCTATCCGTCATGCACCGATGATGGCAACGACCGACATCGCGCTGCGCGCCGATCCGGCCTACGAAAAAATCTCGCGGCACTTTCATCAGAATCCGCAAGAATTCGCTGAAGTTTATGCCAAGGCCTGGTACAAGCTGATGCACCGCGACATGGGTCCGTTGTCACGCTATCTTGGTTCGATGGTTCCGGCCCAAACCGAAATCTGGCAAGACGTCGTTCCTGCCGTTGACCACCCATTGGTCGATGACAAAGATATCGCCGCCTTGAAAGCGTCGGTACTCGCCTGCGGCGTGCCAGCTGCGCAATTGATTAGCACGGCATGGGCTTCGGCAGCATCGTTCCGCGGCAGTGACAAGCGCGGTGGCGCCAATGGCGGTCGTATTCGTCTGGCACCGCAAAAGGATTGGGAAGCCAATGAGCCAGCACAACTGGCCACGGTCCTGAAAGCACTCGAGACTGTCCAGAAAGATTTCAATGGCGCGCAATCCGGCGGCAAAAAAATCTCGATGGCGGACTTGATCGTGTTGGCCGGATCGGCTGCGGTTGAAGCAGCAGCCAAAAAAGGCGGTCATCACGTCACCGTTCCGTTCATGCCAGGTCGTACCGATGCCTCGCAAGAACAGACCGATGTCGAGTCGTTCGCTGCACTGGAGCCAACTGCGGATGGATTCCGTAATTATCTGGCTGACCACAGCTCGCGGACGGCAGCAGAGTTGCTGATCGACCGCGCCCAGCTGATGACATTGACCGGTCCGGAAATGACGGTCCTGCTCGCCGGAATGCGCACCCTTGACACCAACTTCGGTGGCACCAAGCATGGTGTATTTACTGCACAGCCTGGCACCCTGAACAATCACTACTTCGTCAATCTGCTCGACATGAAAACCGTGTGGCAGAAAACGGCTACAGAAGGCCAGATGGAAGGTCGTGACGCCACCACCGGTGACATCAAGTGGACCGGTTCTGTCGTTGATCTGGTTGTGGGTTCAAACTCGCAGTTGCGGGCTATTGCTGAAGTCTATGGCAGCAGCGATGCAGATGAACAGTTTGTGCATGACTTCATTGCGGCATGGACCAAGGTGATGAATCTGGATCGTTTCGATCTGGCCTAATCCTGCAGTAAAAAACTGGGCAGACTAGTTCTGCCTCGAAAGGCCCGCTCACAATTGCGATCGGGCCTTTTTTCAATGGGCGAATGAAAAACTGTTCGAGAAGAAACGCTACGAAACTTTGTGAAATATTTACGTACTAGTCAGTATTTTCAAGGCAGTGAAAGCACCGTCTTGAGAAGCCGTATGTGCTCACGCGCAGGGCGGGATTTATGCTTTAGAGGCGAATGGCGCAGCCTCATCAAGCAGGTGATGTTCGTGTCGGAAATGACGTTTAGCAGGTTGTCCAAACCTCGCTTGTGGTGTGGTTGAAACTGTGTCCGGTAGATGCGCCGGATGGCAAGTGTTGCGGCTTCCGCTCAACCCTGTTCAATGGCCCCCAATGTGGGCAGAATGATGTGCCGTTGTCGTGACCCTTAGCCTTAGTGGCACGCCAACTGGAGGACGAGCATGGCCGTGGCTTTGGTGCCAAGAACCTGCGTCACATGCTGCGCTTTGGCGAGGTGTTCGAGACCGAGGACATCGTCTACGCACTGAGTAGACAATTGAGCTGGACCCATTTGCGTAGCCTGATATACATCGACGATCCACTCAAGCGAGAGTTCTATCTGGAAATGTGTCGCAGCGAGGGCTGGAGTACCCGTACCTTGCAGGGAAGGCTGGACTCCATGCTGTTCGAGCGGACATCATTATCGCGCAAGCCGGATGAATTGCTGACAATTGAACTGGCGACCTTGCGCGATGAGGGGGTGGTCGGCCCAAGTCTCGTGCTGAAGGATCCGTATATTCTTGATTTTCTGGGATTGCAGGACCGTTATCTCGAAAAAGATCTGGAAGACGCCATTTTGCGTGAACTAGAAAATTTCCTGCTGGAGCTGGGTGCTGGCTTCACCTTTGTCGCCCGCCAGAAACGGCTGCAAATTGACAATAACGATTTCTACATCGACTTGCTGTTCTACAACCGCCGCTTGCGACGCCTGGTGGCGATCGAACTGAAGCTGGGCGAATTCAAGGCGGCCGACAAGGGCCAGATGGAGTTGTATCTGCGCTGGCTGGCTAAACACGAACAGGAACCGGGCGAAGCACCGCCGCTGGGGATCATTCTTTGTACCGGCAAAAACAGTGAACAGATAGAACTGCTGGAACTGGACCAAAGCGGCATTCACGTTGCCGAATACTTGACAGGGCTACCGTCCCGGCAATTACTGGAGCAAAAACTGCATGAGGCAGTCACGCTATCGAAAGCACGGCTCGGCAATCGGTAGTCGGCGTCCCAAACTCAGGATTTCGCAACAACAATAAATCGTTTGCCTGGTCGATTCTGAATAGCTGACTCGGCGTCGATCAGCGCGGTATGCGGCAGAAGTTCAACACCGGAATCGCAGAGTGCAACTTTACCGGTGATAAATCAGCACCACCGCCTCCGCAGCCATCCCCTCTTCACGCCCCAGAAATCCCATGCGCTCGTTGGTCTTCGTCTTGACGTTGACGCGTCCGGCCGGAATGCCGATGGCTTCGGCGATATTGGTCACCATCAGTGCGATCTCTCAGTTGCGGGCTATTGCGGAAGTCTATGGCAGCAGCGATGCAGATGAACAGTTTGTGCATGACTTCATTGCGGCATGGACTAAGGTGATGAACCTGGATCGTTTCGATCTGGTGTAATCATTTAGTAAAAAACCGTTCCGCTTAGTTTTCCCCCGAAAGACCCGCTCGCGCTTGCGACCGGGTCTTTTTTCTTTGAAAAACGAAAGAATATCCACAACAGCGTTCAAGCATCGTGACGGGTTCACGCTCCGCTAATGTGCAAGCGTTCGACCCGCGCCAGTATATTTTGGGCAGACCGGAAGGATTTAAAGTTGAGCATCGGTTTGGTCAAGTGCTTGATGGCGCGATGATCTTTCTCCACGACGTTGTTGAGATACTTGACCTGGCGAACGATGATCTGAATTTTTCGGTCGTCATTGATCTCGTCGATCGCCGCTCTGTTCGCACGGCTCTTGTCCATCTTGACTTTTTCCGCCACGCCGCTGGATTGCATGGCCTTGTCGAAAAACTTTTTAGCGGCAGCTTTGTCCCGCTTTGCCATTAAGAAAAAATCTACTGTGTTGCCTTCCTTATCAACAGCGCGCTAAAGATATTGCCGGGCGCCTTTGATCTTGAAAGCAGTTTCGCCCGGTCGCAGCATAGAGCCTCCGGGGTTGAGGTACTTTCGCCTTCATCGTTTAAGTGCATCAGCACCTAACGAGGATGGAACCATTGGCGTGAGCGCATCACGTACTACTGCTTTCCCCTGCACCGGTGCGACCCGTGTGGGCCGACCAACACTAGATAACCTTCATTGCCATGTTCAACAAAGTAAACCATAGCTCCCGACCTGCCACGCCCTTGTTGCCAAATCTGCCTGACAGCAGGACACCGCCCACTCCTCCGAGGCTAGCAGCAACGGCAACTCCCAAAGCGTACTCTTTTCCTCCGATTAATAAGCTGCGCAGAACACAGTCGTTTGATAACGGCCAAAGATTTTTTAAGCAAGCTCGCTTTAGTTCTAATATTTCTATCGAAGCGGTCAATGGAAATGATCGGAACTTAAATAAAACGAATAACCCAAGCAATAGCATTTCATCAAAAATAACTATGAGCGATGAAATTTTTAATTCAATACCATCTAAAGAAAGTCGTGATTTTACACTAAACCATATAGAGTCTTTTATTAGACAAATAATCAAAGAACAAAAAGAAATTAAACTTGATTATCACGGAATAAGTGAATCGCTAAAGGAACTTCCTTACACTATAAGTTGTATTAAAAAACCAAGGTGGGAAGATGATGCACTTATAATAAGAGTCCAAAATCCTGATAAAAAAGATGAGGATTACTCAGTAAAACTACACGAAGATAAATATCCATTAGCATCTCACATTTACGATAATAAAGATCTGCTTTTAAAAATATCAAACTCAGGTTTCGCCGCCAAAGTTAGAAAAACTTTTATAGAATCAGGTGAGAGTTATCAGTTTAGGTCTGTAATATATGATTATGTAGATGGAAAACCGATGGGAAGTCTTGTTAAAAACGGAAAAGATGAAGACTTAATTAAATTAAGAAAATCTTTAAAAGAATGTGTTTCTGGTCTTTTGCAAAAAGGTGTGAATGTGTTTGTAAGAGATTTAGATGATTTTATGGTGTCGTCAAAAGATGGTGTTTTAAAATCAGTTATCACTGACTATAATGCTGTGATGGATTGCTCTAGTGCTAACTCTTATAGTCGCACAAGAATAAATGACATTATCTTTCCAGTAATTGATAAGGTTGTGACAAAAGATTACAAGCCATTTGTGTCAACAAGGCCAACTCTTACAGATATTAATAATGATACGGAGAAAAAAGATAATGTTTTAGATATGCGATTTTGATTGCATATCTAATGCTTAAATTCAAGCATGAAGTGCAACTTTGATTAATTAGAATGGGTGGTCGAGATGAATTAACATCAAGACCCCCTGACTCCCCAGTCGAAGGAGCGCAATGACCTATCATTATTCCAGCCAAACTGAACGTTATCAAACGCCTTGCCGTGCCCGCAATGTGGGGACCGATAGGCATGCGGACATCGGCCTTTCGCGAGCGCTGCGTCACATTGCGCTTCGGTACTGTAATTCTTCATAAACCCGTTTAAGGAACCACTGAATAAAGCCGAATCCAAGAATGGAAATGGCTGACTACGCTTCCAGCAAATTTTATTTTCGAAAAAGT